>NZ_OY762268.1:325493-650986 GCF_963665245.1 uncultured Paludibaculum sp. | reverse complement strand
TCGAGGGTCCAGAGCATCGGCTGATTCAAGCCGTCGCCGGGCTTGGGCTGCTTGTCGTTGGGGTTGTAGAGCTTGTGCTCGTCCCAGGCGGTGGCCAGGACGTGATAGGTCCCCTCGGGTTGCCAGCGCAAGTTGGCGTATAGCTCGTCGTTGGGCTGGCGGAGCTTCTTCTTGAGGCCCTGGGTGATGGGATGGTTCGGATCGGTGATGTCCACAGTGAAGTCGTGGGCGGCGGAGTGGTGGCCGTTGTTGGGGCGCCAGTTGCCTCCGGACATCTTCTCGTACTCCGTCCAGCCGTCGAAGGCGGCGGTGGAGAAGTGGTACATCACCAGTCCCTTGCCGGAACGGACGAAGTCGAGCAGCGCCTGCTGGGCACGGTCGCCCCACCACAGTTCTTTGTTGCGGCCGTCATAGAAGTTGAGGACGACGAGGTCGTAGCGCTGGAGGGTTTCGGGGCCGGCTCCGCGGAATTCCTCGGTGACGCGGACATCGAAGCGGCCGGTCTCCGTCAAGGCCTTGGCCAGCAGCGGGGACACGGTCTTCCAGTCGTGGCCGCCCACGGCGCCGCCGGTGATCAACAGAGTTTTGACTTTGGGCGGGCCAGCGGGGGCCTGTGCGGCAAGTGTCTGTGCCAGAGCAAGTAGGAGAGCAAACCATCTCATAGTCCGGATACCTCGGTCACATTCTATCCGCTCGGGACGGCATTGTTATACTCGCCCAATGACCTTCCGGCTCCTTCTCCTGCTGTCCTCCTGTCTAGCCGCCCTGGCGGCCGAGCCCGACTGGCCGAAGATCCAGGCCGAAACGCTGAAGCATTTCCAGGCCCTGGTGCGCATGGACACCAGCGACCCTCCCGGCAACGAGACGCCGGCGGCCCTGTATATCAAGCAGGTGCTTGAGGCCGAGGGCATTCCGGTGAAGCTCTTTTCCTCCGTGCCTAACCGGCCCAACCTCGTGGCGCGGATCAAGGGCAACGGGTCAAAGCGGCCGATCCTGATTGTCGGCCACACCGACGTGGTGAATGTCGATCCCTCGAAGTGGAAGGAGCATGGTCCGTATTCGGCCGACCGGGCGGGCGGATACATCTATGGACGCGGGACAGTGGACGACAAGGACAACCTGGTGTCGTGCCTGATGGCCATGGTGACGTTGAAGCGCATGGGCGTGCAGTTGGATCGCGACGTGATCTTCCTGGCGGAGGCGGCGGAGGAAGGGAACTCCGCAATTGGCGCGGGCTTCATGGCCGACCAGCATTGGGATGAGATCGATGCCGAGTACTGCCTGGCGGAAGGCGGCGGCGCGATGCGGCGTGGGGGCAAGCTGGTGTCGGTGAATATCATGACTTCGGAAAAGATCCCTGCGCGAGCGGTGTTGAAGACCACCGGCACGGCGGGCCACGGCTCGGTGCCGCGGGTTGATAACGCGATTGCCCGGCTTTCCAGCGCGGTGGAGAAGGCTGCGACGTGGCAGCCGCCGATGCAGCTGAACGATACGACGCGAGCGTACTTCGAGCGCTTGGCCACGGTGAGTACACCCGAGCAGGCCTCCCGCTACAACGGGCTGGCCAACCCTGAGCGATCGGCCGCCATCCAGGAGTTCCTCAAAGTGAACGAGCCGTTGCATTACTCGATGCTGCGGACCTCCATCTCTCCGACGATCTTCCATGCCGGGTACCGCAATAACGTGATCCCTTCCTCCGCCGAGGCGACGCTCGACATCCGGGCGCTGCCGGGCGAGGATCTCGACAAGTTCTTTGCCGAGTTGAAGCACCAGATTGGCGATGATCAGGTGGACATTCAGCGGCAGCCGCTGGGCCGGCCGCCTGCACCGGTGTCGAGACTGGATACCGAGATGTTCCGCACACTGGAAGCCATGCAGCGGAAGCACTACCCGGGGGCGGTGACTCTGCCGGGGATGGTGACCGGCGCCACTGATATGGCCTACTTTCGGGCGAAAGGCATGCAGTGCTACGGCGTAGGCCCGCTGATCGACGTCGAAGAATTACCGCAGGGGTATGGGGCGCACTCCGACCAGGAGCGGATCCTGGAGGAGGAGTTGTACCGGTTTCTGCGATTCCAATATGACGCAGTGGTGGCGATGGCGGCGCACCAATAGACCGTGTCTCGATGGCGGCGTCGGCGCCGGGTGGTCAGCCGCAAGGGTACGGGCCAAATTCCGCCTTGACGAGATCCGACTCGGACGTATTGTCGAGGATGAGGATCCGGAACTCCTGGCCACCCGGTGCCACTCGTACGAGGATGTGCCCGTCGTCGCTCTTCAGGTTCGCCAGACCCTTATTTGCGATCTTGTTTTCCGCCTTCAGCGCGGTGGCAAAGACGTCCCGCGGGCCGGGGTAGAGCGACTGGCTATAGATTCGCTGCAGGCTGGAGATGGCGGGATGGGCCGAATCCCAGGCCAGCAGGAGGAAGACACGGGGCCGCAGAGAGCTGACGTAGTCCGCACCGGTGGTGTCGGTATACCCGTGGTGATTCAGCACCGCCACCTCGACCGGCCCGGCCACTCGGGCCACGGGCGACTCGATGTCGCGCCAGGCCGGGGCTCCGTCGTGGATCCCGCTGGGGAGGTCGCCGCCGGTGTAGTAGTCAAAGGCTCCGTAGCTGAGCCGCAGGGCTAGGCAGCACATGTTCTCGCTGGGGTAGTCCTCGGGTTTCAGCGTTTCCAGGGCGGGGAAGTGGTGACGGGTGGTATCGCCGACTCCGGTCCAGACTTCCCCGTTCACGGCCAGATTACGGACGGAGAAGTTGGAGAATTCAGAAGGCTTGCGGAGGAGACGGATCTGCTGGGCGGAGCCCGCGCGGAAGCGCTCGGCTACGGCTCCGTGCTTCTGCTGAGTTTTCACGAACTCGATGTAGTTCAGTGCGGCGCCGTTGGACTGTTTGGAGGGATACGTGTAGTCGGGGTAGCCACGGTCGAGGATACGGCGGATGGGCACGATTTCCGCGACGTCGGAGACGCCCGTAAGGCGGTATCCGCCCAGTTTGGACATGGGTTGATCTGGGGTGACATCCCCCATGTGATCGCCGTGCAGGTGGGTGAGGACGAAATAGTCGATCTCGTCGCGGCCGGCGGCGCGGAGGTGCCGTTGAGCATAGCGGCCCAGCCATTCACCGGGCCTGCGGGCACCGCTTGGCTTCGGCGTGATGGTGTATTGCAGAGATGCGCTGGTGGCTCCGGCGTCCACCATCATCGAGGTGCCGTCGGGCGTGATGAACAGCGTGGAGTTCCCACGGCCCGTGGAGATGTGGTGGATGTCGAGGCCGCCGGGCTGCCAGGGCGGACACGGTTTGGCGGCTGCCTGGGCGCGGGCGGCGCTGGAGAGGACGGGGGCGGCGGCGAAGGATTTGAGGAAGTCTTTTCTGGTCATGGCGCGAGTTGGGGCGTGACGTGCCCGTGTTCTATTGTCGCCGGATTGAGCGTGAAAGTTAGCAGGCGATGGCTTGTGGGTATTCTGTTAGGACATGCGGATTCTGCTGCTTGGATTGTGGCTGGCCGGAGGTCTGATGGCCCAAACTGCGTTTGACGCCGCCGCGGCGGGACGGTTTGCGAAGCTCGCCCTGGATTGCATTCACCAGGAGTACCCGAACAAGATCGCCCACGCCCTGAGTTCCGACGCGGACGTGAAGCCGCCTCGGGCGTTGACGCCCGCGTTCTATGGCTGCTTCGACTGGCATTCCTGTGTACACGGACATTGGCTGCTGGTGCGCCTGGCGCGCAAGTTCCCGCAGGCGGAGTTCGCGGCAGAGGCGCGGCGGGCCGTGGCGGAGAGTCTGACTCCGGACCACATCGCGCAGGAAGTGAAGTATCTCAACGCTCCCGGCCGGGCGACCTTTGAACGGCCCTACGGATTGGCGTGGCTGCTGCAACTGGCGGCGGAACTGCATGAGTGGGACGATCCACAGGCTCGCGTCTGGGCGGCCAACTTGAAGCCGCTCGAAGCGGCGGTGACGGCGCGGCTGAGTTCGTGGCTGCCCAAGTTGGCCTGGCCGATTCGTACGGGCGAGCACAACAACACCGCGTTTTCGCTGGGGTTGATGATCGACTACGCGCGGGTGACGGGGAACACGGAGTTTGGGCGATTGGTGGAGTCGCGGGCTCGGGATTACTACCTGAAGGACAAGGCCTGCCCGCTGGCGTATGAGCCGTCTGGCGAAGATTTCCTGTCGCCCTGTCTGGCCGAGGCGGATGTTGTGCGGCGGATCCTGCCTTCGCAGGAGTTCGGGATGTGGTTGACGGCGTTCCTGCCTCGAGTGGACATGGAGCCGACCGTGGTGACGGATGTGACGGATGGGAAGATGTGGCACCTTGCCGGGCTGAATCTGAGTCGGGCGTGGATGCTGGAAGGCGTCGTTGCCCGGTTGCCTGCGTCCGACCCGCGCCGTGTGCCATTGGGTACGCTGGCCGCGCGGTTGAAGGAAGCCGGGTTGGCCAGCATCACCGGTGCGCACTACGAAGGCGGGCACTGGCTGGGGAGCTTCGCGGTTTATCTGGTGAGCGGCCGGGGGTTGTAGGCTGGTTAGCATGAACCGGCGAGATGCTTTGGGTGTACTGGCTGCTGCCGCGGCGCGGCCGTTGGTGGCGGCTCCGGCACGGCAGACGTTTGGCGTGGAGGGCGACCGGTTCGTTTTGAACGGGAAGCCATGGGTCATCCGGTCTGGCGAAATGCACTACGCCCGGGTCCCGCGCGAGTATTGGCGTGATCGCATGCAGAAGATGCGGGCGATGGGGCTGAACACGCTTTGCATGTACTCGTTCTGGAACATGCACGAGCCCAGGCCGGGCGAGTTCGACTTCACCGGCAATCTCGACATTGCGGCCTTCATCCGCACAGCGCAGGAGGAGGGGCTATGGGTGATTGTGCGGCCGGGGCCGTATAGCTGCGCCGAGTGGGAGTTCGGCGGTTATCCATCGTGGCTCTTCAAAGACCCTGACATTCGCGTGCGGACCACGGATCCACGCTTTCTCGAGCCGGCGAGCCGGTATCTGAAGCGGCTGGTGAAGGAAGTGGTCCCGATGCAGATCACGCGCGGCGGACCGGTGATTCTGGCTCAGGTCGAGAACGAGTATGGTTCGTTTGGCAAGGACAAGGAGTATCTGAACGCCATCCGGAAGATGCTGGTCGATGGCGGCCTGGAGGTGACGCTCTATACGTCGGACGGGTCGCTCGATTACATGCTGAACGGCGGCACGCTGCCGGATCTGCTTTCCGTGGTGAACTTCGGCGGAGACCCGCGCGGCGAGTTTGCGAACTTCGCCAAGTTCCGCCAGAGTGTTCCGCAGATGTGTGGTGAATACTGGGTGGGTTGGTTTGACCACTGGGGCGAGAAGCACCACGTCGGGGACAACAAGGTGCATCTGGACGGGCTGGACTGGATGCTGTCGCGGAACATCTCCTTCAACCTCTACATGGTCCATGGTGGGACATCGTTCGGGCCGATGGCCGGAGCGAACTTCGACAAGGCGTATCAGCCGGACATCACGAGTTACGACTACGACTCGCCAATCGACGAGGCGGGCCGGCCGGCGAAGAAGTTCACGGCTTATCGGGACGTCATCGCGAAGCACCTTCTGCCGGGCGAGGTGATTCCAGACTTGCCGGCGCCCATGCCCACCCTTGAGATTCCGAGGTTTGCGCTGAAGGAGTCCGCGCCCCTGCTACCGGAGATGAAGCCGGTCTTGACCGCCGAGCGGCCCCAGACCTTCGAGGCAATTGGGTTGGACTATGGCTTCGTTCTGTACGAGACGCCGGTTATGGTGGACGCTCACGGCAAGCTGCGGATCGACGGCCTGCACGACTTCGCAGTGGTAATGCAGGGATCGCGCGTGCTGGGCCGGTTGGACAGGCGACTGGATGAGGATTCGCTGGAGGTGGTCCTGCAGGCTGGAGAACCCTTGCGGATCCTGGTGGAGAACATGGGCCGCATCAACTTTGGATTGAAGTTGATGGAAGACCGGAAGGGGATTCTTGGCGCGGTCACGATGAACGGCGAGGAACTGCACGGCTGGAGCATGAGCCCTTACCGGATCGAGAAACTGCAGCGGTTGCCCTTCAAGACCGAGAAGACGGCCGCACCCGCGTTCTGGCGGGGCCGGTTCGCGTTGGCTGCGGCCGTGGATACCTACATCGACACACAGGGTTGGGGCAAAGGCTACGTGTGGGTGAATAGCTATTGCCTCGGCCGGCATTGGAAGATCGGTCCGCAGCAGACGCTCTACTGCCCGAAGCAGTTCCTGCACCGCGGCATGAACGAGGTGGTGGTGCTAGATCTGGAGGAGGGCGGGGTGCGGACTCTGTCCGGCGTCAAGGACCCGATCTGGGCGAATGCCTGATCCGTCTCAGGACGGGCAGGGCTGGTCGCCGTACTCCTTCTGCATCCGATCCATCATGGCTTTGAGATCCACCACGGTCTTCTGGTACGCCGGATCCGCGTAGACGTTGTTCAGCTCGCGGGGATCCTTCAGCAGATCGAAGAGCTCCCACTCGGGCGGAGTGTCTTTGTCGATGGACCCGGAGGTGCCCAGAGCCTTGCCGTAGTAATAGATGAGCTTGTAGCGCTCTGTGCGGACTCCGTAGTGGGCGGCTACGTTGTGATCGGCCAGGTGCATCCAATAGCGGTAGTACATTGACTTGCGCCAGTCCTTGGGCGTCTTGCCGCGCAGGTTCTGCCGGAAGCTGCGGCCCTGCATGTCACTGGGAATCGGCAGGCCCGCGTAATCGAGGAAGGTTTCGGCGAAGTCGAGATTCAGGATCATATCGCGGTTGATGCCGTGCTCGATCTCCTTCGGATAGCGAATGAGGAAGGGCATCCGCAACGATTCCTCGTACATGAATCGCTTGTCGAACCAGCCGTGATCGCCGAGGAAGAAGCCTTGGTCAGAGGTGTAGATGACGATGGTGTTTTCATCTAGTTCCTCTTGGCTGAGGTGGTTGAGCAGCTTGCCCACGCCGTCGTCGACGCTCTCGATGCAGCGTAGATAGTCCCGAATGTAGCGATGGTAGCCCCACTTGCGAAGGTCGTCGCCCCTCAGTTCGGGCGGGATGTCGATCTTGACGTCGGTTTTGGCCATGCTCTCACCCACGCGCATGGTGGCGCGCCGTGCCGCCTCCGAGCGGTTCTCGTAGTGATCGTAGAGCGTGACGGGCTCCTCCATTGTCTGGGCCGCGAAATCGAACTTGTGCTCCGGCCCGGGCTGCCACGGCCGGTGGGGCGCCTTGTGATGGCACATTAGAAAGAAGGGTTTGTCTTTGGGGCGCTGCTTCAGCCAGTTGACGGAGAAATCCGTGATGAGATCGGTGCAATAGCCCTGGTGCTTTTTAGGCTGACCCATTTCGATGAACTCCGGGTCGTAATAGGCGCCTTGGCCGGGCAGGATATTCCAGTAGTCAAAGCCAGTGGGTTCCTTATGGAGGTGCCACTTGCCGATCATGGCGGTGGCATAGCCTCCGGCCTGAAGGAGCTTGGCGACGTTCTGACGCGCGGGATCCAGCGGGTCGTTCAGTGTCTTGACGCCGTTGACGTGGCTGTACTGCCCCGTAAGAATGACGGCGCGGCTGGGCGTGCAGATGGAGTTCGTGCAGAAGCAGTTGTCGAGGCGGACGCCGTCGCGGCCGATGCGGTCGATGTTCGGTGTTTCG
Source organism: uncultured Paludibaculum sp. (assembly GCF_963665245.1). NCBI lineage: Bacteria > Pseudomonadati > Acidobacteriota > Terriglobia > Bryobacterales > Bryobacteraceae > Paludibaculum > uncultured Paludibaculum sp. The sequence continues at coordinate 643,332 of NZ_OY762268.1, read as the reverse complement.
ACGATGGTGCTGCCGTAGGCGCTGATGGCATGGGCCGCGTGATCGTCGGCCATGATGTAGAGGATATTGGGGCGGCGGGTGGCTTTCGCGAGGGCGGGCGCTGCCGCGGCACCGGCAGCTTTCAGGAAATCGCGGCGCAACATGCCGCTATTCTATTGCGTCGCGCGACCATTGGCGAATGGCCGTGATTTCCTCCTCTGGAATGCAGAGGAATTCCAGGAATCGCTGATGATACGCGGGATCCATGCGCTCAAAATCCCGGTGCCAGCGGTGGAGATCGGCGTCGGTAAAGCCGGAGGCGCGCAGGAGCTTGGTCCAGGTCTCGCGGTTCATGATATTGACGCGTTCCAGCAGGCGGCGGTTTTGGAGCAGTCCGACGATGATCCGTTGACGGTTACGCAGGGACTCGATCTCCTGGGCAAGTTGCTGCAACTGGCGCTCGAGCACGGCTGAGAGATCTTTGCGCGGCTTGTCGATGACTTTGCGAATCTCGGCCAGCGGGAGTCCTGTCTGGCGGTAGAGGCAGATCTGTGACAGGCGCTGTTCGTCGCCCGGAGTATAGCGGCGATAGCCGTTGAGCTGGCGGCCCGAGGGGGTGAGCAGCCCGATGCGGTCGTAGTAGAGCAGGGTGGATCGCGACAGACCGTGGCGGCGGCCCAGTTCGGTAATGTTCATGGCTCCGGATGACCTCACGCCTTCATTGTGAAGTGTGAAGCCGTAGACGGGTCAAGGGGTTGGAGTTTACAGGGCCCATCACCCTCCACATGCTAGGATTCGTTCTGTATGAGGCAGATTTGTCTTCTTCTTCTAAGCGCTTCCCTTGCCTTTGGCCAGACCAAGCTGCTGCGATTCCCGGACATCCATGGCGACCGGGTCGCGTTCACCTATGCGGGCGATATATGGACCGCGTCTTCTTCGGGCGGCACTGCTACCAGATTGACGGCGCATCCTGGAATGGAGTTGTTCGCGAAGTTCTCTCCGGACGGACAGTGGATTGCGTTCACGGGGCAGTATGACGGCGATGAACAGGTATATGTCATGCCCGCCGCGGGCGGCGTTCCGAAACAGCTGACTTACTACCCGGCACGCGGACCGCTGCCGGCGCGTTGGGGCTATGACAACCAGGTGTACGGATGGACGCCGGACGGCAAGTCGATCATCTTCCGCTCTGTGCGCGATTCCTGGGCGGTGGCCGACTCGCGGTTGTACACGGTGCCGGCGGCCGGTGGTCCCGCGAAGGCGTTGCCGATGCCCCGGTCGGGTGCCGGCGCGATGTCGCCCGATGGACAGAAGATGCTGTACTCGCCGCTATTCCGCGACTTTCGTACCTGGAAGCGGTATCAGGGCGGCTGGCAGCAGGATCTCTACATTTACGATCTGAAGACCAACGATGTGGAGGCGATTGCCAACTCGCCCAGGACGGAACGCGAGCCGATGTGGATCGGCTCGAAGGTGTACTTCTCGTCCGATCGCACGGGTACGTTCAACATCTACGAGTACGACCCGGGTTCGAAGAAGGTCAAGGAGCTGACGAACTCCACCAAGTGGGACGTGCGGTGGGCCAGCGCGGACAGGCAGGGACGCATCGTCTACGAATTGGACGGCGAACTGCAGGTGCTGGAGGCGAAAAACGGTCAGTCGAAGAAGATCTCGATTGCGGTGCCGACCGACGGGGTGGCCTCGCGGCCGTCCATCGTGAATGTTGGCGGGCAAGTTGCGGGATTTGACCTCAGCCCAAAGGGCGAGCGCGCGCTGTTTGTGGCGCACGGCGACCTCTTCACGGCCCCCATTGAAAAGGGTGTCGTGCGGAACCTCACACGCAGCTCGAATGCGCATGACAAGGCGGCCGAGTGGTCGCCGGACGGCCGCAGGATTGTCTACATCAGCGATCGCACCGGTGAGGAAGAGCTCTGGGTGATCAACCAGGACGGCTCCGGCCAGCCGGAGCAACTCACGAAGGGCGGGCATGCCATGCGCTACCGGCCGACGTGGTCGCCCGACTCGAAGAAGATCGCTTTTAGTGATAAGGACGGCAAGCTGTTCGTCCTGACTTTGTCGGACAAGTCGGTGGTGGAGGTGGCGCGCGACCGCCGGGGCAACATGGCGGAGTACGTCTGGTCGCCCGACGGTGCGTATATCGCCTACAGTCTGGACAACGTGAATGGGCAGCGATCGATCTGGATCTGGAGCGCGGCGGAAAGCAAAGCGCACCGGGTGACCGACGAGATGTTCAACGAATACAGCCCGGCGTGGGATCCGGAAGGTAACTACCTGTGGTATCTGGGCGACCGCGAGTATGCGCCCATCATCAGCGCCTCGGAGTTCAACTACGCCACGGCGCGGAATACCTTGATTTACGGGGTCGCTCTGCGGAAGGACGTCAAGAACCCGTTCGGGCCGGAAGACGATCAGGTGCAGGTGCAGGACGAGAAGAAAGCCGATGAGAAAAAGGCCGACGACAAGAAGCCCGAAGACAGGAAGCCGGTCCGCATCGACTTCGAAGGCCTGGGCGAGAGAGTGGTCCGTGTGCCCCTACCGGCGGCCAACTACGGCTCGCTGACCGCGGTGAAGGGCCACCTGGTGTATGTGAAAGCCGGGAATCCTTACTATGGCCGGGAGAGCGAAACGCAGCCGGCCATCCAGATCTTCACCCTCAAAGACCGCAAGGAATCGACGCTTGTGGAGGGCGCGGGCGGCTACGCGCTTTCGTTCGACGGCTCGAAGGTTCTGGCTCGTCAGGGCGCGGCACTCAACCTCTATGACGTGAGTCCAAAGGGCAAGGACTCGAAGAAGACGGTGTCGACCGCCGACTTGAAGATCGAGCGGATCCCCTCGCAGGAGTGGGCGCAGATCTTCAACGAAGTCTGGCGCCGCTATCGCGACTTCTTCTACGCGAAGAACATGAACGGGTACGACTGGGAGGCTCTGCGGCAGCAGTACGCGCCGATGTTGGAGTATGTCGGCCACCGCTCCGATCTGAACTACATCATCGGAGAGATGATCGCCGAGTTGAATTCCGGCCATGCCTATATCGACGGCGGGACGTGGGATCGGCCGGAGCGTCCGCGCGTGGCGCTGCCAGGTGCGCGTTTCGAACTCGACGAGGCATCGGGGCGGTACAAGATCGCGCGGATCTTCAGTGGTCAGAACGAAGAGCCGATCTACCGGTCGCCGTTGACCGAGGTCGGCGTGGATGTGAAGGCCGGCGATTACCTGCTGGCGGTGGACGGCGAAGAATTGAAGGCCAGCGAGGATCCTTACCGGCTGCTGCGCGGCAAGGCGGGCCGGGCGGTGCGGTTCACGGTGAACAGCCGTCCGGACCTGAACGGATCCAGGGAGATTACGTTCCAGCCGGTGGACAGCGAGACCGATCTGATCTACCTGGACATGATCGAGGCCAACCGTGCGCGTGTGGACAAGGCAACGAATGGGCGGGTCGGCTACATTCACGTTCCCAACATGGGCGCGGAAGGCATCCGGGAGTTCATCAAGTGGTACTACGGTCAGCTGAGGAAAGACGGGTTGATCATTGATGATCGCGGCAATGGTGGCGGCAACGTCTCGCGCATGCTGATTGAGAGGCTCCGGCGGCAGGTGCTGGCGACGGGCTTCTCACGGAACTCTGACGAGCCTTCCACTTACCCCGATGGCGCCATGATGGGCCCGATGGTGTGCCTGCTGAATGAGACCTCGGCCTCGGACGGCGACATTTTTCCGGCCATGTTCCGCGAAGCGAAGCTGGGTCCACTGATCGGGAAGCGCAGCTGGGGCGGAGTGGTTGGGATCACGAATCACGGAAACCTGGTGGATGGGGGCGTGGTGAACGTCCCCGAGTTCGGGTTCGCCAACACCAAGGGGGAGTGGATTATTGAAGGTATCGGAGTCGAACCCGATATCACCGTGGAGAACGACCCCAAGTCCGTCGTGGCCGGACGTGATCCGCAGTTGGAGCGGGCTATCGACGAGGTGACCAAGCGGATCCAGCAGAGTGGCCGGAAGCTGCCCAGTCGCCCGCCGGATCCTGTGAAAACCAGGTAGCGCAAAGGCTGATTTTCACTCTGTTCAGCGCCGGAGAGGAGGAGGTCGCTAAAATGAAGGATTACCTCCTCCTCAATGACGATCTCTTCTAAACTCGCCTTTCAGTTCGATCGGCGAGTTCAATTCCGGGGCCAGGATCTGTTCGCCAGCGGCTCGGTCACGGTCAGGCAAGCGAGTCCACGACATCTGATCGCCGATGTGCAGGGGTCGAAGACGTATCACGTCACCCTGCGCTATGTACCGGAACGTCTCTACGTGGAATGCACGTGCCCCTACTTCCTGGACGAGGGGCCCTGCAAGCACGTGTGGGCGGCGGTGATGGCCGCCGACGACCGCGGCGCGCTGGCTGAGGCCGCCGACGCGCGTTCGCTCCAATTGCGGGACGATCCACAACAGCCGGCCAGGGGCTCTCAATCCGCGTTTGAGCCGCCCCCGCCGCAGTTGCCGCTTTGGAGTGAACAACTTGGCGCGATTGAACGCCAGTTTCAGGGACGCCAGGTGGAGAGTCCGGAACTGCCCGCCGATTTCGAGATCCAGTACGTCGTGGAGAGCGTTTCGTCGCAAACAGCGGGCGCCGTGGTGGTGGATGTCTACTTCCGCAGCCGGAAGAAGAATGGGGAATGGACGACCCTGAAGGACTTCCGGATCAATCCGGAACAGGTTGCCGCGCTTCCAGATCCGGTCGACGTGGAGGTGCTGGCATCCCTCCTTGGAGCGCAGGACACCTATGTGATGTACGGGAACGTCTTCGGGTCACAGCGCCGGCGGGCGCTGCCGGCCGCCCTGGCCCAACGGTTGGTTCCGATGATGGCGCGTTCCGGCCGATTGATGGTCCGGAGTTCCAGCGCCGCGGGCGACCTGGCTCCCGCTGAGTGGGACGATGGGCCTCCTTGGCAGCTCTGGCTCGACATCCGGCAGGACGATCACGATCAGTGGGGCATCGAAGGGTCGCTGCGGCGTGATTCGGAACGCATGGGCCTGGATGAGCCCACCCTGGTGACGACCGCCGGATTTCTGTTCGCGCGCGGCCGGGTCGCCCGCATCGAGCAGCCGGAATCGCACCCCTGGATCGTGCAGTTGCGCGATTTCAAGCGCATCCCTTTTCCCGATCGCGAACGGGACACCGTGATGGAGCGTTTGTTGAGCAGCGCCGTCCTGCCGCACATGGAACTCGATGAGGCGCTTCGATTTGAAGAGCGCAGCGGCGCGCCCCGCATCGGGCTGCGCATCTCACAGAAGCGCGAGATGTGGGGCGAGGAGTACTTCCAGTCTCGTCTGATCTTCGACTACGGTTTCGGATGGAAAGAGGAATCTGCCGGCGGGCGGGGCTTCTGGTTGTCCGAGGAGCGGGTGTTTTTCCTGCGCGACCAGGGGACGGAGGATGAGGCGCGCGGCATGTTGCGGAGCCTCGGCCTGCGGCCCCCCAGCGATGGCCGGGGATCGTGGCGGCTGGCGACAAAAGCCATGCCCAAGGTGGTGCGGGAGTTGGTGCAGGCTGCCTGGCACGTCGAGGCGGAGGGAAAGGCGTTCCGCCGGGCTGGTGAAGTGCGCGTTGACGTGCGGTCGGGCATCGATTGGTTTGAGTTGCACGGTTCCGTCGACTATGGCGACACCTCGGTGCAGTTGCCGGCCCTGCTGGCGGCGCTGCGACGCGGTGACGGCATGGTCCAGTTGGGCGACGGCACCTTTGGCCTGCTTCCCGAGAAGTGGCTGCAGCAGTTCGGGCCGCTGGCCGGACTGGGTCAGAAGCAGGACGACCACCTGCGTTTCCGGCTGAATCAGGCCGCGCTGCTGGACGCCCTGCTGGCGGCACAGCCGGCAGTCGAGTTCGACCAGCAGTTCAGGAACATCCGCGAGCGGATGAATAGTTTCCACGGCGTCAGCTCGCTTGAGCAGCCGGCCGGTTTTGTGGGCCAGTTGCGCGACTACCAGAAGGCGGGCCTGGGTTGGATGGCCTTCCTCCGCGACTTCGGATTTGGCGGGTGCCTGGCCGACGACATGGGTGTCGGCAAAACGCCGCAGGTGCTGGCCGCGCTGGAAGGCCGCCGCGCCGAGGGATATGGCCCGTCGCTGGTGGTGGCGCCGCGGTCTGTGATCTTCAACTGGCGGCAGGAGGCGGAGCGGTTCACGCCGCAACTGCGGGTGCTGGAGTACAGTGGCCTCAGTCGCGATACGGCCGAGATCGCCGGGCACGATCTGATCCTGACGACGTATGGAACCGTTTTGCGGGATGCGCCTCGCCTGTCGGAAGTGGAATTCGACTATGTGGTTCTTGACGAGGCTCAGGCCATCAAGAACGCATCCACGGCGTCGGCCAAGGCCGCGCGGCTGCTGAAAGGGCGCCACCGGCTGGCGTTGAGTGGCACGCCGATTGAGAACCACCTGGGCGAACTGTGGAGCCTGTTCGAGTTCCTGAATCCCGGGATGCTGGGCGAGGCCAAGGTGTTGCAGATGGCCGGCGGCCTGGCGCGTAACCCCAGCGACGAAGCGCGCAGGCTGCTGTCACAGGCTTTGCGGCCGTTCATCCTGCGCCGTACCAAGAAGCAGGTGGCGCAGGAACTGCCGGACAAGACGGAACAGACCGTCTATTGCGAGCTGGAGCCGGCGCAGCGCAAGCAGTATGAGGAGCTACGGGCACATTACCGGGAGTCGCTCCTGCAGCGGGTGGCGGCGCGCGGCCTGGGTCGGTCGAAGATGCACGTGCTGGAAGCGCTGCTGCGATTGCGGCAAGCGGCCTGTCATCCTGGTTTGTTGGATCCACGGCGGTCGCACGAGCCCAGCGCCAAGATCGACCTGCTGTTGGAGCAACTGCTAGAGCTGCGCGAGGAAGGGCACAAGGCCCTGGTCTTCTCGCAGTTCACCAGTTTGCTGGCCATCGTGCGGGCCCGGTTGGACAAGCTGGGTATCCGCTATGAGTATCTGGATGGGGCTACCCGGGACCGCCAGGCTCCCGTGGAGACCTTCCAGAACGATGAGTCGTGTGGGCTGTTTCTGATCAGTCTGAAGGCGGGCGGATTGGGCCTGAACCTGACGGCGGCGGAGTATGTGTTCCTGCTGGATCCCTGGTGGAATCCGGCGGTGGAAGCGCAGGCGGTGGACCGTGCGCACCGCATCGGCCAGACGCGTCAGGTCTTCGCGTATCGGCTGATCGCGAAGGGCACTGTGGAGGAGAAGGTGCTGGAATTGCAGAAGAACAAGCGCGACCTGGCGGACGCAATTCTGAGCGAGGACAACAATCTGCTCAAGAACCTGACGCGCGAGGACTTGGAGTTGCTGCTCAGCTAGCGGAGATAGGTTAAACTAGCAGTGTAGGCGGGCGACAGCGCCCACTTGCTCCCCGATCGTCTAATGGTAGGACAGCGGCCTTTGGAGCCGTGAATCGTGGTTCGAATCCATGTCGGGGAGCCATACTTCTCCAGCCTGTAACTGCCCACCGTCCGTTTTCCTTTGCAGCATCACCTGCCCGCACTGCCCCCGTGCCCCAAACATTCGCGTGAACGTGCGTTCCTAAGCGCCTCTCCGGTTGGAACCGCCTCCGGACGGGCGTAGCCCTCAACCCTACTGGTGGGGCCAGCGGACTTCTCTCAACCACCCAAACTCTCTGTCTTCTCAATCGATCCCCAGTTGTGTCTGTCAAGTTCTGCAAAAGCACTGAGCTTCATGGAGCCTTCTGGTTGAGCGGGGGTGGAGGTGTGGAGGCGGGGGCAGCGAGTCCCCGCCTCCACTCAACCCTGTAGTCACCCCCGGCCGCCTTCAGGCGGCGGGCTGTATATCGCGCAGTAGCTGCTTCTTGTGCTCTTTCAGCTCCTCCATGTTCAGATAGCGCGTCGCTTCCACCCAGTCCTCGTGGATCTCCACCGCCAGCGCTCGCACCAGCCGCAGGCAGCTCGCCGCGTTCGGGAAGATCCTCACCACCAGGGTCCGGCGTTTGAGCTCCTCGTTCAGTCGCTCCAGCATGTTCGTCGACTTCAGATGCTTGTGGTGCGCCTGCGGCAGACGGTAAAACGTCAGCGTCTCCTCGATCTGCTCCTCCACCCACTGGCACAATCTGGCGTAGCGCGATTCCCACTTCTTCAGCCATGCCGCCAGATCCTGCCGCGCCTCGGCCAGGTTGCGGCGGTCGTAGATCCAGCGCAACTCGGTCAGACAATCGTCGTCGGCCTTGCGCGGCAGATGGTCCAGCGCATTGCGCAGGAAGTGCACGTAGCACCGTTGCCAGGCGGCCTCCGGCACGACCTCGGCAATCGCACGCTTCAGGCCCGCGTGATCGTCGCTGACAACCAGTTCCACTCCGCGCAGCCCCCGCTGCCGCAGCTTCACCAGAAACTCGCGCCAGCTCGACGCGCTCTCCCGGTTGGCCAGTTCCACGGCCAGGATGCAGCGCCGCCCGTCCCAGTTCACCCCGATCGCCACCTGCACCGCCCGGCTCCGGATCACGCCGTCCTCGCGCACCTTTTCGTAGCGCGCGTCCAGGATCAGAAACGGATAGTCCTCCTCCAGCGGCCGCGTCGCGAACTTCTCCAGTTCCTCGTCCATCGTCTGGTTGATCCGGCTGATCGTCGAGGCCGAAAACTCATGCCCACATAGTTCCTCGGTGATCGCCTTCACCTTGCGCGTCGACACGCCCTGCACGTACATCTCGGCCAGCGCCCCGACCAGCGCCTTTTCGCTGCGCTGATAGCGCTCAAAGACCTCGGTCCGGAAGCGCCCTTGCCGGTCCTGCGGCACGCGCAGCTCAATGCGGCCGACCCGCGTCACCAGCCCACGGACATAGGAGCCGCTGCGATAGCCGGTGCGCATCGGGGTGCGCTCCGACCGCGCCGCACAGAGCGTTTCCTCCATCTCGGCATCCAGTACCTGCTGCACGACGCTCTGCACCAGCGCCTTCATGAAATCGGAGTCTTCCGCCATCACCGCTTTCCAGTCCACCCGGTTCGCGGTATCCTTCTTTCGGGTCATTGGTCCTTTCCTTCCTTCCGCTGCGATACGGATCAGAAAGGCTTACCATGGCCCTCTTTGCTTTTGCAGAACTCTTAGAACATAACCCGATCCCCGGCCCACCGTCGTCCCGAATCTGGACCGCGACGGTCGAGCAACCCCAAAGCGAAAGGCTCAATACTAGGGCAGATGAGACTCCAGTGCTTCGCGCCCATCATCGCGCTGGCCGCCCTTGCTCAGGCTCAACCGCCGGACGACCCTCGCGGTCCCATCCAGACACCGGGCCTCAGCCCACGGATAACGAAGGAGGGCGTCGAAGCGAGCGGTTATCGCTACACGCCCGCGCCTCGTCAAGATCCCTGGCCGGGCGCCTGGATCTGGACCGGCGCACCTCGTGAGACCGCCAAGGCAGCCGCCGTCTATTTCCGAAAGTCCATCGAACTGGCCGCCGCACCCCGCCGCGTGACCGCGCGCGTCAGCGCCGATGTGATCTACCGTCTCTACATCAATGGCAGGCTTGTCAGCCGCGGACCGGCCGACCCCGGGAACGACTATGCCCCCCGCACCCGCTGGTCCCACCAGTGGCTGTACGACGTCCGCGACCTCACGCCGTTCTTCCGGGCCGGACGGAATGTGATCGCCGCCGAGGTTTTCACCAAGGGGCAACCCAACTACACCCTGGACAGGCCGGGCTTCACGCTCGATGCCGAGATCGAGAGCCCCGGCCCGCCCGCCATCACCGTGACGACCGGTCCCGATTGGCGCGCCTGGCCCGCACAAGCGTGGTCGGTGGCCCAGTTTCAGCCTGCGGATCCCACGGCCCGGCCTGTCGCCTATCTACGGTATGACGCTTCACTCGACCCGCCGGACTGGCGGCTGACCTCCTTCGACGACTCGAACTGGCCCTCTGCCGTCCGTGTCGACCCTGTTTGGGGCCCTCTGGCTGCAAAGCGAGATCCCTCCTCGCATGGAGGTGACCTATCCCGCACTATCGGGCGGCAGGGTCATCCTGAGGAACAACGAGAAACACACCGTCCGCTATAACCGCGTGCTGAGCGCCTACCTGGGGCTCAGAATCCGTGGGCCCATTGGCGCGGAAGTGCTGATCCAGCCGAACGAACGGAACGCCCCCGGCTTCCACCGCATGACCGTCGTCGTCCTGCGGGCAGGCACCACATACTACGAGTTTCCGACAATGGACAGCTTCTCCACCGTCAACCTTCAGGTCGTCAACGCCACGGGTCCGGTCGAGATCGAAGAGGTGCGCGCCAGCTTCGTCTCCTATCCGGTGTCCTACCGGGGCGCCTTTGAGTCGAGTGACGCGGAGCTGAACCGCATCTGGCAGGCCTCCCGGTGGGCCACGCAGATCTGCATGCAAACACACCACCTCGATTCACCGCATCATCAGGAGCCCATCAGCGACTTCGGCGACTATCTCATCGAAGCAGCCGAGAACTACTACGCGTTTGGCGAGCCGTGGCTGATCCGGCAGGATCTCCGCAAGTTTGGCCTTCTCCTCAGGCAGAGCGGCTATCTGAACTTCCACACCAGCTACTCCCTCCTTTGGCTGCAATCCCTGCTGGAGTATTACGACTACACCGGCGACGCCGCGCTGGTCAAGGAACTCGCGCCCGTAGCGCACGGTCTGCTCGATCGCTTCACGGGCTGGCGAGGGAAGAACGGACTCATCTCGGAAGCGCCGAACTACATGTTCATGGACTGGGTGAACATCGCCGGTATCCCCTGCCATCACCCACCCGCGGTCATCGGGCAGGGCTACATGACGGCCTTCTACTACCGCGGACTGGCCGATGGCATGCGCATTGCGGAACTGCTGCGTGATGGCGAACGCTCGGCTCGGTATCGGAGTCTTCGGACGGAGGTGGCCGCCGCGTTCCAGCGGGAACTATGGGATCCCGAACGAGGGCTCTATCGGGACGGAAAACCGTTCCAGACCACCGTCGCGCCTGGCCAATGGCTGCCGGCCGACACTGCGATTGAGACGTTCAGTCCGCACGTCAACGCGCTCGCGGTTCTCTACGATCTGGCGCCTGAGTCCGCGCGGGCCCCCATGCTTCAGAAGGTCATGGCCGGCGGCCAGCCCAACGTTCAGCCATACTTTATGCACTTCCTGTTCGCCGCCATGTCACACGCCGGGCTCTTCGAGACCTATGCCGTGCCGCAGATGCAGCGCTGGCGTCTTCACCCCGATACGGGCACGATGGCCGAGATGTGGGGCTCTGGCGACCTCAGCCACGGGTGGGTAGGGACCCCGCTGATCCAGATGTCCGCACGCATTCTGGGTGTCACGCCGTCGTCGCCCGGCTTTCAGACCGTCGCCATTCGACCTCTGCCTTCCGGCCTGACATCGGCCCGGGGCAAGGTGCCGACCCCTCGCGGCGACGTGGAGGTCTCCTGGAAACGCACAGGCGCAGCCCTCTCGTTGGATGTCGTCATACCCGCCACGTCCACAGCCGAAGTCATCCTGCCGGGCAGGGAAGCCGTGACGCTCGATGGCAGCACCGTTGCCCGAAACGCCCAAGGCGCGGTGGCCGTTTCTCCGGGTCGGCACAACTTGTCCGTACTCTTGGGCAGAGGCGAGTAGGGTGATCGGCATCACCTTGGAAGGGTGATCGGCATCGCTCGGAACTCGCACCGCCGGGATGAAGCCTACGTCCATCTGCGATTTGTCCATCAGTCGATGTACGTCGCGGGCCTTCGCGAAAAGGAGCAGGTGATTGATTGCTGCCTTTCTGTCGGTCGCCAACGTGAAGGGGCTTTTCGCGGACTGTCAAACGAAAGAGCCGTGGAGCCAACCCTCGTTCATCGTCGCCGAACCGGACGGAAACGCTCTCTGCTTCGCCGGATGAACGAACCGTGGAGTCTCTGCCCTGGGCCGAGCGAGTGGGCCGCAATGAGCGGTGGGGCTCAGATGGGGGGGGCGGGTTTCAGCCCGCGTGGGGCTTCAGACCCACCTCTTCGGACCTCCCGAAACTGCGCAGCGACGATCGCGCCAACCGAACGAACGCCATGCCTCGCCCTGCCCAGCTGAAACAGCCGTGGAGCCAATCCTCGTTCATCGTCGCCGACCCGAACGGAAACGCTCTCTGCTTCGCCGGATGAGCGAATTGTGGAGTCTCTACGCTAGGCCGGGCGAGAGGACTGCAATGAGGGGTGGGGCTCAGATGGGGGGGCGGGTCTCAGCCCGCGTGGGGCTGCAGACCCACCTCTTCGGATCTCCCGGAAACTGCGCCGTGACGAGCGCGCCAACCGAACGAACACCATGCCCCGCCCGCCCAGTTGAAACAGCCGTGGAGCCAATCCTCGTTCATCGTCGCCGAACCGGACGGGAACGTGTTCTGCTTCGCCGGATGAACGAACCGTGGAGTCTCTGCCCTGGGCCGAGCGAGAGGATTGCAGTGAGGAGTGGGGCTCAGATGAGGGGGGCGGGTTTCAGCCCGCGTGGGGCTTCAGACCCACCTCTTCGGACCTCCCAAAACTGCGTAGCGACCAGCACACCAACCGAACGAACGCCATTCCTCGCCACGCCCAGTTGAAACAGCCGTGGAGCCAATCCTCGTTCATCGTCGCCGACCCGAACGGAAACGCTCTCTGCTTCGCCGGATGAACGCATTGTGGGGGTCTCTACGCTGGGCCGGGCGAGAGGACTCCAATGAGCGGTGGGGCTCAGATGGGGGGGCGGGTTTCAGCCCGCGTGGGGCTTCAGACCCACCTCTTCGGACCTCCCAAAACTGCGCAGCGATGAGCGCGCCAACCGAACGAACGCCATGCCTCGCCACGCCCAGTTGAGACAGCCGTGGAGCCAATCCTCGTTCATCGTCGCCGAACCGGACGGAAACGCTCTCTGCTTCACCGGACGAACGCATTGTGGGGGTCTCTACGCTGGGCCGGGCGAGAGGACTGCAATGAGGGGTGGGGCTCAGATGGGGGGGCGGGTTTCAGCCCGCGTGGGGCTTCAGACCCACCTCTTCGGACCTCCCAAAACTGCGCAGCGACGATCGCGCCAACCGAACGAACGCCATGCCTCGCCACGCCCAGTTGAAACAGCCGTGGAGCCAATCCTCGTTCATCGTCGCCGAACCGGACGGGAACGTGTTCTGCTTCGCCGGATGAACGAACCGTGGAGTCTCTGCCCTCGGCCGGGCGAGAGGACTGCAATGAGCGGTGCGGCTCAGATGGGGGGGCGGGCTTGAGCCCGCGTGGGGCTTCAGCCCCACCTCTTATTCCGCCGGCACCCGGACTTCGCGCGCCGGGTGCCGCCTCCGGATCGCCAGGATTCATCAGCGGAACAGACCTACGGCTGGCACGCCAGCCGCCTGGAGTTTCTACATTTCCGCGTCAGATTGTTTTATGCCTCAGCGAGTCGCGAGCCATAGCCTTCCCTGCAAATGAGTCGGTCCACTCATAATAATAGTTGACCGACCGACTCATCCAGCCTATACTGCTCCTGTGCCCCCTGCTCAGGTGCCCTCTATGAACGATGAAACTAAGGATCTCATTCTAGGCGTATTTGAAGCCTCCCTGGAAGCGCAGCTTCGCGCAGTACGCCGTCTCCGGCAAGGCGAACCCGCCGCAGTCGAGCCACGTCGCAGCAAACGTCGGTCGCAAGTTGACATGGCGTTCGACATACTCTCCAAGGCCCGTTCGCCTTTGCATATCTCCGTCATTCTGGAGCGCATCCAAACCCAGTTCGGCGTTACCGTCGATCGCGAAAGCCTGGTTTCTTCCCTGACCAAAAAAGTGGCCCGCGGCGACCGCTTCCTGCGCCCGGAAAAGAACACCTTCTCTTTGCTGCAGAAGGCACCATGAGCCTGCTCTCGGAGTTCCTCGCGATTACCGCCGACTGGCGACCCGTGTTCCCCCAACAGCGCACCTTTGTCCGTGGCGTGCGCCAAGCCCTGGGATCGTTGATCTGCCTGGGGCGGCGCTGCCTCACCCGCATCCTATGGACCAACGGCGGCCAGCACAGCAGTTGGAGCGCGGAGTACTTTCTCCACTCCCGCTGCCAGTGGGAGCCGCAGGAACTGTTCCGCCCCATCCTCAAGAGTGCCTTGGCGTATTGTCCGCAGCGCCTGGTTGGCGTGGCCCTCGACGACACCAAACTGCGCAAGACCGGGCGCTCGATCCAACAGGCGTTCTATCAACGCGATCCGATGTCGCCACCGTTTCATCTCAATCTGGTGTTGGGCTTACGCTTCTTGCAGGCTTCGCTGCTGGTGCCGCTGCACCGTAACGCCCCGGTCGGCAGCCGGGCTTTGCCGATTCGCTTCCAGGAAGTCTCGCGCGTCAAACGACCTGGCAAGAAAGCCAGTGATGCGGAGAAGAAACAATATAGGGAAGCGGTGAAGACGAAGAACCTGTCGCGAAGTTTTGTCGAGATGGGCAAGCAACTGCGGCAGGAACTGGATAAGGTTGGTGGCAACAAGAAGATATTGGTTCTCACCGCGGATGGCAGTTTCTGTAACCGCACCTGCTTTGGAGAGATTCCGGAAAGGTCTGCCCTGCTGGCTCGGGCCCGCAAGGATGCCAAGCTGTGCTTCCATGCCGAGGCCGGTTCACGCCGGTTTTATGGGGCTGAGAAGTTTACCCCCGAGCAAGTTCGCAAAGACGAGGGTCGCCAGTGGAAGACCACAAAGATCTTCTATGGTGGCAAGCGGCGGACGATTCGATACAAAGAGGTTGCCGATGTGTACTGGCAGCGCGGCGCTGGAAAGCGCCCGCTTCGCCTGATCGTCGTTGCGCCTACTCCGTATCGCAAGAGTCAGAGCAAGAAGTTGTATTACCGCGATCCGGCGTACCTGCTCACCAGCGACCTGCGCGACTCAGCCAAGCAGTTGCTGCAGATCTATTTCGACCGCTGGCAGATCGAGGTGAACCACCGAGAGGAGAAGGACACGCTCGGCGTCGGGCAGGCGCAATTATGGAACGTTACGTCCGTGCCCAAACAGCCAGTCCTGGCTGTAGCGGCCTATAGCGCGCTCTTGCTGGCGTCCCTGCGGGCCTTTGGCGCAGAGCGTGGAAGCGCCTATGCAGAACTCCCCAAGTGGCGGCGAAACGCGCGACGCCCGTCCTGTTTGGATCTGGTCACGCTTTTGCGTAAGGAGATGGTCCAACAACCGAACTTGCTCGAGCCTTTTGCTTTTGAAGTCACCGAGCCGGGGATGGTTCGGGCCGCCGCCGCTTGAAAGAATGTAGAAACTCCAGACGGCTGGCACGCCAGCCGCGTGGCACAGCCGCAAGTCCGATCTTCCGAACGGACCTGTCACTGGACAGACTTCGTTAAGCCACGCCGAATCGCCGAATCGAAGATCTCCTGAATCCGCGTATTGAACTCCGCGGAGACCCGCCTCTGTACCTCATTCACCTTCCCTTGCTCGACGTTCACTTTCTGCTGTTCGGCGTTCACCTTGTCCTGCTCCGCGTTGACCTTGCCCTGCAGCCCGTTCACCCGGCCCTGCTCCTCATTCACCTTCGACTGCAGACGGTTCACCTCGTCCTGGCCGGACGAATCGGGCGTTGCACGCAATTCCTTCAGAAGAGCTTCCAACTTCCTGGCGGCGGCCTCGTTGTTGTCGCGAGAACCGGCATCGTGGATGCGGTTGAGCAGATCCTGCCGCTTGTTCGCCATCGATTGCGCGGCATTCACCTTGGCCTGTTGCGCGTTGACTTTGTCCTGAACCCCATTGACATCATTCTGCTGGGCGTTCACCTTCCCCTGCAGGCCGTTTACCGTGGACTGGAGCCGGTTCACCTGGTCCTGTTGCGCGTTCACCTTCTTCTGTGGCTCCATCGCCCGTTCGATGTCCTGCAGAACGCCCGCGTCAGTGACCACATGCTCGGCGCCCCCCTGCCGGAACCAGGCGAATCGACGGCCGAATCGGGAACGCAACGTCTCCGGATTCACTGGATCGCTGGAATCCCAGGATCCGCTTTGCGTATCGCCCAGGACAATGATGTAGCGCCGATAGGCGCCTTCCGAACGCGCGTGCCCCGCGCTGGAAGACGTTGCGGACGTTTGTGCAACGGTCCCCTGTGCGTCCTCCGCCACCGTGCTCGGGCCAGCAGAGGCCATCGCGGCCACCGAGCCTGCGGCCACCGACGTATTGGAGACGGCGCGAACCGCACGCGACGGGATCGCCGCCGCCGTCACGTAGGCCAGGGGAACGGCCAGCAGGCAGATGACCGCGACGGCGCCTCGCGTAAGTCCTGTGGACAGGATCGTGCTGTTCAGGATTCGATGGATGCGAGCGTCCGCGCTGCCGTAGCGCGCCATCGCCGCACCGTGCCAGTTCACTCGGACTCCACCCTGCATGAACTCCAGCAGCATCTCGGCATACGAGGTCCTGTCGCGCGTGGCCGCCACCGCAGCGTCATCGCTCACGTCCTCCGCCAGCCGGACGATGTTCCGGTGTAGCGCCCAGCTCAAAGGACTGTGCCAGAGCAGCGCGCGATGCATCGCGGATAGAAACTGAACAGCGGGATCCTTGCGGCGCACATGGGACTGCTCATGGGCGAGCACGGCGTCCAACTTGGCCGGGCCCCATGCCCGCCAGTCCGCCGGCAGCAGGATCACCGGACGGGCCAGCCCGACGGTGACCGGCGATGTGACACTCAGGGATTCGCGAACCTCGGCTCCTCCAGCCGTGAGCTCCGTGGCGCGGCTCTGGAGCCTGAGCTTGCGTGCGAGCAGCAGGCCCATGCCAAGACGGAGCAGCAGCAGTCCTGCAATCAGCGCATACAAACCCACCAGGGAGTCCCGCATAGCTCCGCGGGCCGCCAAACCGGACGAAGCCGCACCCCCGTCCCCGTCCCAGAGCGTCAGCGACGGGCTACGCGCGTCTTCAGCGGAGTCCCGCATGGCTCTGCCGGCCGCCCAAGCGGGTGAAGCCGCCCTGCCTGGCCCGGTCCCGGAACGTAAGTGACGGGCTCCCAGCGCGCCTTCAACGGAGTGGCTCCAGTCCCTCCCTGTCATCGAAACGCCATCGTGCGTCTGATGCGCTGGCCTGTCACCGGAAGCAGCGCCGTGTATCGGTGCGGTGGGATTCAAAGTGGCAACAGCCGGAGCCTGCATGACAACCACCGGCAGCTTCGGAAACGCCGCGCCGAGCCATGGCATGGCCAGGGAGCCGCACACAGCCGCGATACAGGCGGCCAGCCGGATCGACGGATCCTTCACGCGCAGCAGCCACAGGAGGACTGCTCCGGAGCCGATGAGAACGGAAGAGCGAATCGCCCATTCGATCAGGAAACTTCCGGTGATCATGCTTTCTTCTCCTTGCGCGATGCAATCTTTTCCGCAAGCCGCTGGAGCTCAGCCGGCTTGAGCACCCGATTGTCCACCAGGCCAACGAGCAACTCCTCGACAGAGCCGCCGCAGAAACGATCGATGAGTTGTCGGGCGGCCTCCACGGCCACGTTGCGCGGAGTATCGACGGCGCGGTACACGAACGTCCGTCCCTGCACGGTGTGCTCGATGTAGCCCTTTTCTTCCAGGTTCCGCAGAATCGTGCGAATAGTCGAATCCTTGAGCACCCGCTGGTCCGCGACACCCTCGCGGCACAGCTCCGCCGTGCAATCCGGATGCGCCCACACGTAGTCCATGAGGAACTGCTCAAGAGGAGTGAGCGCGTTTCGCCGCCCGCGAGTGTTAAACATTCTAGTGTTAAAATTTATAACACCTATGCAAGACTGTCAAGCCCTCATCTCCGGCTGTCGCCGCAAAGTGAGAATGTCCTATTTGAGCAAAGTAGAAATGTCCTATTGACGGCCTGCAGGCTGGGGATGTGGCAGAAGGACAACTACTGATGACGCAAGCCGAGCGGGACCGCCTGGTGGCCCTGAAGAAGGCGAAGAAGAGGTTGATCACGCAGCAGCAGGCAGCCGAAGAACTTGGGATCACAGAACGGCACGTGAGGCGGTTGCTGCGAGAGCTAAAGCGGCGGGGCGACAAGGTCGTAGCTCACGGGTTGCGAGGGCTGCCGTCGAATCACAAGCTCAGCGCTGACACCGAACAGGAAGCGGTGGCCATCCTGTCGCGGCCAGTGTACCGGGGCTTTGGACCGACGCTGGCGGCGGAGTACCTGGCCAAGGAGCACGGCATCGAGGTGAGCCGGGAGACAGTTCGGCAGTGGATGATCAAGGCCAAGTTATGGCGAGCGCACAAACAACGCATCGAGAAGGTACACGAGTGGCGGCCGCGCCGGAGTCGGTATGGCGAGTTGGTGCAGTGGGACACCAGCGATCACGACTGGCTGGAGGGCCGGGGGGAAGAGGTTCTGCTGATCAACATGATCGATGATGCGACCAGCCGTTGGTTCGCTCGATTCGTAGCCAGCGATTCCACGTTGGAAAACATGAACCATCTGGAGCGCTACCTGAAGCAGCACGGACGACCGTTGGCTTTCTACACCGACAAAGCGTCGATCTTTCAGACCGCCGAGAAGACGAAACGGGACGGCAGTCGGTTAGGCAAGAGCCGGGAGGAGTTGCCGCCGACGCAGATCGGCCGGGCGCTGCAGGAGCTGGGCATCACCTGGATCGCGGCGCACAGCCCTCAGGCGAAAGGGCGGGTGGAGCGGGGGTTTTTGACGGCGCAGGACCGGCTGGTGAAGGGCTTGCGAGTGGCTGGGGTAACGACCTTGGAGGGAGCCAACCACTACCTGGAAACTGAGTTCCTGCCGTGGGTCAACGCGGCACTGGCGGTGGTGCCGGCACATCCCGACGATGCCCACCGGCCGTTGGAGAAGCAGCACGATCTGGCCGCGATTCTGAGCCACGTGGAGCAGCGCAAAGTGAATTCCAATTACACCTTCCCGTTGGACAGCAAAATCTACCGGATCTTGCGGCAGGACATTTCCGCCGGACTCCGGGGCGCATTCATCCGGGTCGAGCAGCGGCGGGACGGTTCGGTCGCCGCCTGCTTCCGCGGACGGTACCTCAGGGTGGAGCGATGCGAGCAGAGGCCGAAGGTGAAGTCTGTCCAGGCGGCGCAGAGCAAAGCACCAGGAAAGCCGGCTCAGAAGAGCGCGTGGAACCAGAACTTCGACCTGAAGAAGGCGCCCAAGATCTGGCAGGCGGCGCAAGGCTCCGGCAGCAGACGCGAGGAGCCGCAATGACGATCCGCACGGGGCTGGGGCGATGGCGGGAAGGCAAGGTTCGCCCTGTACCGGGAAACTCTCCGCCCGCCCAGCCGGTAGGCCGGGGTGTTTGCTCGTTCAGGAGAGTTTGCGACGATCCCTTCTCCGCCACTGCTCTGCTGTGGCTGCAAAGAACCACATCAGGCGCCCAGCCCGCGTTTTCCAAGGCATGGCGGAATCTATCGCTCCGATGGGGTCGAACCAAACCCTGGGGCGGGACCGTGCCGCCTCCCGACGGTCGGCCCCGAGCCCAGGTAGAAGAACGTGTCGGGAGGGCCACGCTCTACCCATCGTCGGCGATGAGTTCCGGCCGGCTATTCCTCGATCGGGTTGCTCGCCAGCAGAGCCCGTCTCCGCTTCACCGGCCCGCCCAGACTACCACGCACACTTCTCCCGCCCGGCCAAAACCGGACATTTCTACTTTGCGGAGAATAGGACATTTCTACTTTGCGTTGACAGCCCTCATCTCCGGCGACCTTCCAAAGAGCTGCTTCCGCAGTCCCTCTGCCGCTTACCGTCAACGCCGGTGGGAGGGCCCGTCTGGCTGTGGCCGCAGGCCGGAAAAACGAGCGGGGGTGGCGAGCACCGCCGGCAAGCGCCCGATGCCGCCTGCACCGCCTGCCCCTATAGTGCCGCTGCGCAGGGCACCCGCTACGAACCCCGACCGTCAGGGAGGGGTCCCCGCCATGTTGCGAACCGCGAGTGGCAACGAGCGGGCGGGCCTGGCATAGCACTGCGGCTCCTGCACAAGTACGGCACGAACCGGATTCACTTCCACCTAGCGCAAGGCCGTCCAAAGATGCGTGGTACCCGGCGGGCACGAGTTGAACCGGTTCTGCCACAAGTGTGCGCGGCGGCCTCTGCGAATATTCAAATTTCAAATACTGAGCGTACTGGCCGTGGACGCGCTGCATCACTTCGGTGAGTACAGGTACCTCGTGGGCACGGCAATCAAGTGTAGGTGACTGGACACCAGGTGATAAGCCAAGATGGGGAGTTCGCTGAGCGTGGCCTGCTCGCGCAACAATCGCAGGTACGTGAGTCGGTCGTGGCGGGAGCGGAACACCACGGGCCGGTCGATTCCTCGTTGGGTGGGGTGATGCGTCGCGCCAGGCGCAAGGAATCGGGCGGAGCGAGGCGTTCTGACTAGTTCAGTAGAGCTGAGGATCGATATTTTCCAGGCAAATGCGGGAGTGACATACCACTGGGCATCCCGGTTTCCTTGACATTCCCTTTGGAACTCGGGCTGCGCTCATTCGTGCCTCAGCGCCACCACCGGATCGACTTGGATCGCCCGGCGCGCGGGAATGGTGGCAGCAAACAGCGCGGCGGCCACCAGCACGGCGACGGATTGCGACACCGCCACAAGATCGAAGGTGTCGATGCCGTAGATCAGGCTGCCGAGGAAGAGGCCCCAGGAAGATGCCGCGACGGCCCCACTGACCAGTCCCGCCACCACGGGCACGAGACAGAAGCGCACAATCATCCTGACGACGTCTCCGCGCTGGGCTCCAAGCGCCATGCGGATGCCGATTTCCCTCGTCCGTTGCGCCACCACGCTCGAGAGCACACCGGAGAGCCCCAGCGCAGCCAGGCCGAGCGCCAGGATTCCGAAGAAACCAGAGAGGTATGCAATCAGGCGCTCGCGCGCCAAACGGCGGTTGATGTAGTCTTCCAGCAGGCGAACGTTCATGACGGGGACATTGGGATCCTGGTCCTGGAGCGCACGGCGAATTCTCGCGATCACCGGAGCAGCGTTGCCGTCGAACCGCACCGCCAGCCAGCGCCTCTCGGCGCCGTTCGACCAACTGGGCTCGTAGATGGTCCCAACCGGGTCAGGGCCGGTGATTTCAATGTGGTGCACATCCTTCACCACGCCGATCACCTCAATGCCTCTGCCGGCCGAACAATCGTCGCCGGAGATGCAGAAGCGGCGCCCGACGGCATTCGCCGTCCCGAACTGCTGGCGCGCCAGTGACTGGTCCACAATGCAAACCTGGGCTTGGTCGTGTTTCTTCCGGCCGCCGGGTGTCATGACAGGCTCATCCTCGCGCCGGAAGTCCCGGCCCGCCAGCAGCGGAATGCCCAGCGTGGTGAAGTAGCCGGAGCTGACGGGATTGTAGACCATGTTGCGTATTGTCTGGCCGTCTCTACTGAAGAGCCCGAGCATGTGATTGCTGATCGGAGTCATGCCCGCCAAAGAGGCCGAGCGTACGCCGGGAAGGGTCCGTGTGCGCTCGAGGACCTGATCGTAGAAGAGACGCAAACTCTGCCCGCTATAGCCCACACTCGCGGGGTCGATCTCGAGAATCGCAACATTCTCGCGCTGAAACCCGAGATCGACCGACTGAAGATTTCGTAGCGTGCGGCCAAACAAGCTGGCGGCGACCAGCAACACCAGGGACAAGGTGATTTGGCCGGCGATCAGAGATCTGGAGAGAAGTGAACGGGAGAGTGTCTCGTTGGCCATACCATGCTCGTTCAGGCTCGCCGCCAGTTTCATCCGCGTGGCCCGTAGCGCCGGAATTAGGCCGAACAGGAAGGTGGTGAGCAGCGTCAGGCCGGCACCCGAGGCAAGAACGAAGAGACTCAAGTGGAAACGAAAATCCTGGCCCAGAAAACTCAGATGGGCCAGACCGCGTACGCCGGCATGGGCCAGTCCAAGCCCCAGCGCGCTGCCGGCGGCAGCCAGCAGGAAGCTTTCGGTGAGAAACTGCCGGATCAAGCGTCCGCGCGTGGCACCCAGCGCCAGGCGCACGGCCGCCTGCTTCCAGCGTCGTGAGGCGCGCACCAGCAGCAGATTCGCCACGTTCGCACAGGTCATTAGTAGCACCAGGACGGATACGGCGGCCATGGCTTTCAGCGGATCGAGAAACTTCTCGTTGCGGATGAAAAGGACGTCACGCGCGGCAAGAGTGAGCCGGCATTCATCCTTCACGAGTCGATGGTTCTGGATCGCCGCATTGACGGCCCGGTCATTGACTTTTTCCACCGCCCGCGCCCACAGCGCCGGCATGGACGCTTGAGCTTGCGCGACGGAAACACCTGGCTTCAAGCGTGCCACCAAGGTGAGCCAGGGATTGCGCGTCAGGTTCCATTTGTGTGCCGCGCCGCGGTTCGTCACCGGGTACATCGCCAAGGCCATGAAGACATCCGGTTCGTCGCCGTTGAACAAGCCGCCGAAATCTTTCTCCGCCACACCGACAATCACAAGCGGATAGGTGTTCACCGAGAACTGCTGGCCGATGACCTGCGGGTCCCCGGCAAAACGCTGCCGCCAATAGCGGTAGGAAAGGACAACGGCCGGTGGCGCGCCAGCCGTATCGTCCGGCGGCGTGAGAACTCGCCCGGCAGCGGCTCCAATGCCGAGGACCTGGAAGTAGCCGCCGCTGACGTATTCCACCTTGCCGGTTTCCACGCCCGGCGACTTGGCGGGCCGAAAGCTGGTACCCAGATTGTCGCTACTGGCGAGAACGCCGTCGAAGAGGTCGTTGAGGTCGCGATAGGCTACGAAGAAGGGATACGTGCGGCTGTAGCCCCCTTCGATCTTCACGAGGCGATTCGCGTCGCGCGCCGGCACTGACCACAGCAGGAGCTGATCGACCAGACTAAAGAAGGCCGCGGTCAGACCGATGCCCAAGGCGAGTGTGGCCACGGCCAGCAATGTGAAGCCGGGAGTGTTCGCGAGAGCCCGCGCCGAAAATCGAAGATCGTCGACGAATGTGATCATGAGCTACTCATTCGTGTCTCAGCGCCACCACCGGATCGACTTGGATCGCCCGGCGCGCGGGGATGGCGGCGGCAAGCAGCGCGGCGGCCACCAGGACGGCGACCGATTGCGACACCGCCACAAGATCGAAGGTGTCGATGCCGTAAAACAGACTACCGAGAAGGATCCCCCAGGAAAACGCCACGACGGTTCCAACGACCAGGCCCGCCACCACCGGCACGAGAGTAAAGCGCAAGACCATCCTGACCACGTCTCCGCGCCGTGCTCCCAGCGCCATGCGGATGCCAATTTCCCCCGTCCGCTGCGTCACCACGCAGGCCAACACGCCGAAAAGCCCCAGTGCGGCCAGGCCGAGCGCCAGGATTCCGAAGAAGCTCGAGAGGTATGCGATCAGGCGCTCTTGCGCCAAATGGCTGTTGATGTACTCTTCCATCAGGCGGATGCTCAGCAGGGGCACGTTGGAATCCTGTTCCTGGAGCGCCCGGCGGATACTCGCGATCATCGGGGTGGCGTCGCCAGCAAACCGCACCGCCAGCCGGCGTGCTTCGGCACCGTTGGACCAACTGGGCTCGTAGATCATCCCCAATGTGTCGGCGTGAGTGATTTCACCATAGTGTGCATCCCTCACCACGCCGATCACCTCAATGCCTTTGTCGCCGGAACAATCGCGGCCGGGATAGCAGAAGCGGCGCCCGACGGCGTTCACCGTCCCGAACTGATGGCGCGCGAGTGCCTGGTCTAGGATGCAGACCCGCGACACGTCGCCCGCCTTCGTCCAGCCGCGAGGCGCGACCACGGGCTCATCCTCTCGCCGAAAGTCACGGCCCGCCAGGAGGGGAACGCCCAGCGCGGCGAAGTAACCGGAGCTGACGGGATTGACGGCGATTGTAAGAAGTGTCTGGAACTCCTGTGTCGCTACACTGATCGTGGATACGCGGCCGCCCATTGGCGTCATGCCCGCCAAGGCAGCCGAGCGCACGCCGGGTAGGGTCCGCGTGCGCTCGAGGAACTGGTCGTAGAAGACACGCAACCCCTGCCCGGCATAGCCCACGCTTGCGGGATCGATTTCGAAGATAGCGACACTCTCACGCTGAAATCCGAGGTCAATACTCTGAAGATTTCTGAGCGTGCGGCCAAACAAGCTGGCGCCGGCAAGCAACGCGAGGGACAAGGCGATTTGGTTGGCAATCAGGAATTTGGAAAGAAGTGACCGGGAGAGCGTCTGGTTGGCCATTCCCTGTTCATTCGTGCTTTCCGCCAGCCGCATGCGCGTGGCCCGCAGCGCGGGCATCAGGCCGAACAGGATGGTGGTGAGCAGTGTTAGGCCGGCGCACGATGCGAGAACGAAGCCGCTGAGATGGAAGCGAAAATCCGAGGGCAGAAAATTGAGTTGGGCCAGAGCGCGCACGCCGAAATGGGCGACTCCGAGCCCCATCGCGCTCCCCGTCACGGCCAGTAGGAGGCTTTCCGTGAGAAACTGGCGCATCAAGCGCCCACGCGTGGCGCCCAGCGACAAACGCACGGCCGTCTGCTTTGCGCGTTGCGAGGCGCGCACCAGCAGCAGATTCGCCACGTTCGCGCAGGTGAGCAGCAGCACCAGAACAGTTACGGCCACCAGGGCTCTCAGCGGATTTTGAAACTTCTGGTTGCGGATAAAGAGCGGGGCGCGGGCCGCGAGAGAGAGCTGGGCTTCCTCCTTCGGGAGCATATGAGCCTTAGTGGCAGCTTCGACGGCTCTGTCATTCACCCTTTCGACGGCCTGCCGCCACAGAACCGGCATGGAGGCCCGAGCTTGCTGAATGGAAACGCCCGGCTTCAATCGTGCCACGCACGTGAGCCACGGATTGCGCGTCGAGTTCCATTCCTGGGCCGCGCCGGGGTTCGTCACCGGGTACAGGGACAAGGTCATGAAGACATCGGGTTCGTCGCCGTTGAACAAGCCACCGAACCCCTTTTCCGCCACGCCGGCGATCACGAGCGGATAGTTGTTCACCCGGAACTGCTGGCCGATCACTCGCAGGTCTCCGTCAAAACGCCGCTGCCAGTACCGATAGGAAAGGACAACCCCCGCCGGCCCGCCGGCCGTATCATCAAACGGTGTGATTACACGTCCGGCAGCGGCTCCAATCCCGAGGACCTGGAAGTAGCCCCCGCTGACGTATTCCACGTGGCCGATTTCGACGCCGCGCGACCCGGCGGGCCGAAAGCCGGCATCCATATTGTCACTGCTGGCGAGGACTCCGTCGAACGCCTGGTTCAGGTCGCGATAGGCCAGGAAAAACGGGTAAGTGCGGCTATAGCCTCCTTCGATCTTCACTAGGCGATGCGCCTCCCGCGCGGGAACGGACCACAGCAGAAGCTGATCGACGAGGCTAAAGAGGGCCGTGGTCAGGCCTATGCCGAAGGCGAGCGTGGCGACTACTACCAGCGTGAAGCCGGGACTCCTGGCGAGACTCCGCGCCCCAAGTCGAATATCGCCGACCAATGCGATCATGAGACCATCCTCAAATTGGTTCGTGCCATTTGACCAACTCGGTTCGTCCTTCCAGGCCCAGCTTCAAGAAGATATTCGATAGGTGGAACTTGACAGTCCGCTCCGTTACGGCATCCGTCGAATCCCTAAGAGTAAACAGTATGCAGGCTCAGTAAGGAGGTGTCAATGGTATTTAAGCTCTTAAAGGCTTCAATTACGCACAAGTACACGCGGATAGCAAGTCTCATTCTGTATTTAGGCGAAACCAGAATCTCATCGGAACGGGCGAGTGTCCCGCTCCTGTTCCGGCGGCGGGTCGAGTCCGGAGCCTCCGGGCAGCGAATACCCACACCCGCCCCAGCGCTCGTCGGGGCCCCAACCGGCCGCCCTCGGCAGAGGCCTGCTTCGATTGCCAATCCAAAACGGAATTGGGTAATCTGGAACAGTCGCGCCCAGGACGCCTCGGCATACACTTTGCCGATAGGGCAATGCCCGCCTGCAGAAATCAAACTGGAGGTGTGTGCGTGAGTCTCGAAAACTTCAAAAAACAAGCCAAGCTCCTGGTTCGTTGGCACCGGGAACGCAACTACTCCGTCGGTGGCCGGATCCGCCAACTGGCCCGCTATGAGGAATTAACCGATACCGAGGCTTTGGCGCTATCGTTCCCCTTGAACGAGGCCCAGGAGATCATTGCACTGGAGCAAGGCTACAACACTTGGGCGGAGCTCAAGCAAGGCCTGACGAAAGCGCCGGCAACGGCTCGGCATGCTCCAGCCACGCTCAAGTTGACGAAGGCCATGCCGGTGCTCTATGTTTCGGATGTGCAGGCAGCCGCCGATTTCTATCGCGACCGGCTGGGATTCAACATCGACTTCCTTCACGGCCAACCGGCCTTCTACGCTTCAGTCAGCCGTGATGAAGCCTGCATCCATCTGCGATTCGTACATCAGCCGATGTACGTCGCGGGCCTTCGCGAAAAGGAGCAGGTGATTGCTGCTTTTCTGTCTGTCGCCAACGTGAAGGGGCTGTTCGCGGAATATCAAACCCGCAAAGTCCCCTTCGTTCACCGGCTAAAGAAGGAGCCCTGGCGCCAATCCTCGTTCATCGTCTCGGACCGGGACGGAAACGCTCTCTGTTTCGCGGGATGAACGAATCGTGGACCCTTTGCCCTTGGCCGTGCCCGCGGACCGCGGTGCGAGCGTCCCTGGTCACGACTGCACTGGTGACCGCGCGTCATTGGAAGGAGGCACGCGCGGATGGGATTCGATTCGACAGAGCGGGACCCCTGTCCAGAGGTAGGCCTTCGTTACGGGACCGCCAATGCGATAATTTCTTCCCTGGTCAGCCTCTCCCGTGGCTCTTTTCGCACGCAGCCTTGGAGTGATGCTGGATCTCCCCACGCGTACTCTCGCACATCGAAGGAGATCGGAAATATCTCATCAACAGCGACGCCGAGGAACTGGGACAACGCCTCTGGGCCTCGGTCGGCGTAGTCAAAGTCGTGATAGCGCGCAAGGTGAAACCACTTCCCTCGATGTTCAATAGATAGGGTAAGGAAGTGCTCTGCTAAACGAGGGTGCAGAGGATCGATATTGCCGATTAGCGCCCATGCCTGGGTGCCGTTTGCGAGGCAAATTAGAGTGGCGATGACCTTGCCGCTCAGCTTCTTTACCGGGATCCTCTTCACGCCACGTACCGTTGTCTCACCGGTGCGGTCGCGGTTTGTATACTGCCACACTGGGGTGGCCGTCAGGTCAGCCACCGTCAGAAGCTCAATAGGCTTGGGTGTATCGATCATTGCGCGGGGAATCCACCACGGACCATTGCATCATATGATGCGTAGTCTCACATTCTCTATCGAACGCTTCCGGTCCGGCCGCCAAATCGTGATGCGGTTGTTTCCTCGCACCATCGCCCCGCTCCCACAATACTCGGTGCCCCATCGCGCCGCCAGGATCCTGTCGGCCCCCACTCGAGTAGCCGACCTCATCCGACCGAGCGTGCGCCAAAGCTCCTAACCAATGTGCCATCGAGAGTCTTCAGCCCTCTACCACGTCCCCCCTCAACCGGGCACGTCCAACTCGATCTGCCGGCATCAGCCGCCGGAAGCCGTCCCCTTCCGCCGGAGTTCTGTCGTGTCTCTTCAGTCTTCAGATGACCTGTGCAATAAATTCGCCCGCCGCGGGCGTCCATTCCCAAATTGCATTCCTACCGAAGCACGCGAAGACCTTGCTCCGCTCAGACTCCGCACGAAGCGAACACCCAAGGGGACGAACGCCGAAGGGCGCCTGCCCAAGGCCTGCGGACCCCTTCGCCGGGATGCCATCCCAACCGTTCACTCCGCCGCGACTGCCGCCTGCTCCCGTATGCGCTTCGGATATGACGACGTGAAGCGAACCGCCCCATAGATCGCCGCAATCGTCACAATCGTGCCGACCCCTCTGGGTACGGTTGGAAAGTAGATCCAGAGCACTTCCGCGAAGATACACATCAGGACCGCTCCCGCCCAGACAGCAGAGATGATCCGATTCGTCTGCAGGAAGTTCGGGTTGTTCCACAACTCGGGGCGTGCTTCCTCCCGCGCATACTGCAAGGTGAAGGGCTGGCCGATCGCCAACGAGGCCACGATGATCGCCAGCAGGCCGGTGTCCACTCGCAGGCGGACTTCAGTCAGGGTCCAGTTTGCATTGGTGGAATAGGCGACCGCCGCCAGGCCCCCAAACAGCAGCACGCTGCCAAGCTCTAGAAGTTTGACGGATTGCTTGCCGCGGAGAGCCCTGGCCGCTGTAAGGATGACCGCCGCGATCGCCGCACAGACCAACCCCATCACTGAACCGCCCAGGTTTGAGACGGCAAAAAACACCACAAAAGGCGCGTAGCCCAGAAGAATACCCATGATCGTTGCCTCCAGTGCGCAGCCGCTCCAGCATTCCATCGCTCAGAATCTGCGCACCGGGATAGTGGTTGCCGGACCTGAGAAAGTGATCATCGCCCCCGTCTGTCGGACGTAAGGGTGGCGGAAGGCGACCCGTCCCACCGCGCTTTGCCAAAACTTTCGCCAAAACCAGCCTGTCAATTGGGTGCAATCACTCAAGAATCGGGACATTCCAGCCTGGCTGAACCGCGCACCTATGGAGAGTCCCACCCTCGTCCTCTGGCAGAGCCACATCCTCCCACTCCCCAGGGCCAACACTGCGCCATATCCCAAAAGGGCTACAAAGCACAGCAGAATCACAGCCGCCAGAATGCCTCTGTGACGAGTGCCTGTGTCCCTCCTCTCTCTCCTCGCCAGTGCTCCTTCGTGTACCAAAGCCGGCAGGCCCCTACGGGATCGCGCCATCGAGGCACAGTGGCGCCCGCCCTCGTGACAGCCGTCAATTCTATTCCGGCAGCAAGGCGGCCGCGCGCCGGGTTGGCGGGTTAGTTTCCTTTGTCGATGCGCAATGGGGCGACCCGAGTCCGCTATTTTCTAGGCAGGTCTCTTGGGCTGCCCTTGTTCGGGAACTCCCGGAAGGCAAGCGATCGCCACATGGAGCCACTCGATGGCTAGCAGTTCGCTAGGATTTAGAGGAAACCGCTAACGACTGACGGACCACCAGTAGCCGGAGAAACGCTGCCCAAAGCAAATGCCGCCTTTGAATCCTCATGATAGAAATCTCACCTCTGTCAGCCGTTGCACTCCCTCAGCGGGCCTACTACGTCGCCGCGGCGAAGTCAGGGCAAATCGTGGCCGTTTCGCGGACAGGATCCGGCTCGGTGCTTTCTCCGGGACTCAGTTCGATCAGTCCATTTAGCATTTCCGGAACGCCGCGAGGAGTTTCGGTGACGCCGGACGGAGGCCTGATCGCGGCTACGGGAGACAACCGAATTACGGTACTTGCGGGGACGGCACTAGAGCCGATCCACCGCCTCAATGATTGCTACGAAGACGCTCGTTTCACTTCCAACCGTCTGCTGTGGACCTGCATCAGACTGCGCAGTACCACGGTGGTGCTCGAGGCCTGGGACACCTCGACTTGGCAGCGGATCGCAGCAACAGAAGTGCGTGATCCATACGGCGACTCCGCTTTCCAGTTGTTGCCGCATCCGAGCCGTGACAGTATCGTCGCCTGGTGCGCCGCCGGTCAGGACGGTCAATGTCTCTTCTGGGGCAGCCTCGCCGACGGCGCGATCGTTGTTGACCGTTTCCCGGCTCTGGACGATGCCGCGTGGCCTAGCTTCCATCCCTCCGGACTGGATTTTCTAGTCGTCTCAGGTGGAGAACTGCACCGATATCAGTTCCCGAAAGGCCCCATGACGGGAAGGATGCAGTGGCCCCCGGAAGACGAAGATGACCAAATGGGCGAACTGGTGTACTATGTGCGCTCTGAGTCCGCGCTACTTGTGTCAAACAATGGAAGGCTACTCCTCGTGGATTTGGCAACGATGAGGATCAGAGACGAAATAGCTATCGCCGGACATGAGCCGCGACCGATTGCGGAGCTCTACATGAGCCTCTCAGGCAGATTCGAAATGGCCTCTGACGTGTCATTCGTGCTGCCCCTTTCGCACGACGTGTTCCTATCGGTGCATCGTGAGGTACCCTCTGAGCCGGACGAAGGCCGCGATCATCTGCTCATGTGGCAGATTCCGGAGCTCACGTGGACCTAAGCAAGGGACAACCGGTTCACCAGTTGGCGGCCCGATTCTTGCCAATCGGAAGTTCCTCCTCGAAGCTCCTCAGAGCGACCCGCCCCTATTCCGGCCGCGTGTCGGGTCCTGAGCCTCTGGGCAGGGAATACCCACATTCGCCCCAAGCGCTAGTGGGACTTGTGATTCGGATGTGCAGGCGGCGGCCGATTTCTATCGCGGCCAACTCGGATTCATCATCGACTTCCTTCCCGGCAAGCCCGCCTTCTACGCCTCCGTCAGCCGTGATGAAGCCTGTATCCATCTGCGATTCGTCCATTAGCCGATGTTCGTCCCGGGCCTTCGCGAGAAGGAAGGAGCCATTCCTCGTTCATCGTCTCGGACCCGGACGGAAACGCACTCTGTTTCGCGGGATGAACGAGTCGTGGAGTCTCGGTGCTTGGTCGTGCGAACTGATCACGATCGCTGTTCAACGCCCCGACACTCCGCGTGGTCACTCCGTCAAAACACCCAACTCCTCCCGGTCCAGATCGTTCACCACCGCACAGGAGTTATCGAAGACCATCGTGGCCCCTTTCTCCCGCGTGAACGCCGGCCAGTCCGGCAAGCCACGGTGATTCGGATTCCCGCTGCGCGCAAACCGCACCCAAGCCTCGCTCACCTTCTCGGCCAACGCCCGCGCTGCCGCACCTCCGCCCGTCGCCGGATCACACCGGTCGGTGTTCGCGAACACAAAGGGCAACTCGGCACAGTGATACGACCGGATCCGCCCATCCAGCACCGGGGTGTTCCAGGCGAACAGGTACACATACACGGGCGCCGCCCGCTGCGCCGCCTTGGCGGAAGCCTGTTGGAGGACGCACCGCCGCATGCCCGAAGACTGCCAGAGCGCGAACAAGTCACTAGGCTTGGCACCCGGATGCCCGCGCCGGAATGCCGCGAGCACCCGCGCGCCTTTCTCCTGCCCATGCCCCTTCGTGATCGCTTTCGCCAACTCGTCCATCGAGTAATCTTCGAACTCCGGCCAGAGCCAGCCGATCCCAAACTCCGTTCGCGTCGAGCCCACCAGCAGCGGGATCTTCGCCGAGACAGCCGGAGCGCCTTGCACAAACGGCGATTCCGGCAGAACGACGCCATCCACTGTCGGGGCCCACGGCATCAGCTCCGCATGACGTCCGAACTCGAGCGGCTTTGCATAGTCCGGCGGTGGGTACACAGTCTTCGCCGCGGCTAGGCCAGCCGCCACGATCTGCTCCACGGGCAGCGTCTGAAATCGGGCAAGGTCCGCCTGGCGCAACCCCAGTTCCTTGAGCACAGCCTCGGCCAGTCTCGTCGTCTTCTCCGGACCCGGCATGTACAGCATCGATCCGCTCTGCACAATCGCCTTGTGGAACAGGCCCGCGGCCCGCGGCATCGCCATCAGCGCCGTGACCTTGCCGCCTCCGCCGGATTGTCCGAACACGGTCACATTACCCGGATCGCCGCCAAAGTTCCGGATGTTGGCCCGCACCCACTCCAGCGCTGCGACAATATCCAGCAGCCCCACATTGCCGGACTCGGCGTACTCGGCGCCGCCCAACGCCGCGAGATTCAGAAACCCCAGGGCGCCCACCCGATGATTCAACGAGACCACCACCACGTCGCCGCGGCGCGCCAGGTTCTCCCCGTCATAGGTCTTCATGTCGTGGGCCGACCCAGTCGAAAAACCTCCGCCGTGCAACCACACCATCACCGGCCGCTTGCGGCCATCCAGCCCCGGCGTCCACACGTTGACGCGCAAACAGTCCTCGTTCGGAAAGCCATCGTCCCATTGATAGACGAAGGCGACTTCGTCCTTATCCCAGTGCGGTCTCGGCTCCTGCGGGCAGACATAGCCATAGGTGAGGGAACTGCGGACGCCCTTCCAGGGCTCGGGTTTGGCCGGAGGCCGGAAACGCCGTGCCCCGCCGGTGGAGGCACCATAGGGGATCCCTCGAAAGGTCGACACGCCGCGCCGCACAAATCCGCGAACCCGGCCCGCCTCGGTTTCCGCCACCGCGGCTCCCTTGGTAGCGACAATGGAATCGCCCTCCGGAGCACCGGAAGCCTTGGGGGCCATAGAACCCATCGCTAATCCGCCGGCCGTCTTCAGCCACGAGCGCCTGCCCAAAAACATCAGCCACCCCCTTCGGAAAGTCGGAATGGCCGCAGTTTAACACTGCGAAGTCTGAAAAGCTCTCCCGGCGCGTAGCGGGTTGCTGGCATCACCTGGCGGCCCCTCGTGGAGGCAACTGGGTCACCGTCCGGTCGGACAGCATCGATAGCAATGACTCACGTCGCATGTTCGCGGGCATGGGCCTGCAATGGACGCGACGTGAGGAGGAACGTGCCGTCCCGTTCGTCCTGGATCGGCTCCAAAGGAAGCGCTTCGCGGCAGGTCTGGAAGCAGTCGGTTCGACGGAGCGCTGTTGTCTCGCGGCGACCAAGCGCAGTACAAAAGGGTAAGGCAGCCAGAATGGATCAAGCCAGCAAAAGCATTCAAGTGATGTACAGTAGTGACTCCGAAGAAGAGTTCCTTACCGGCGACATCGAGGTGGGCGATTATGTGTGCTGCCAGGTGCTCAAGAAAGAAGAGCTTGGCCCCGTCTATGTTGCGTTTTATCACCCCATTACTAGCCGGCAGATATTAATACCTGTAGAAGGATTTATTGATGCGGTGCGGAACATGGCAAACGAGGTTCGACAGTTCAGAGGATGATAGCGCGACCGCACGCCGCTACATTGGAACCGAATCGGACGCTCTGCGGCGGCTCGACTATCTCCGAACTCGACACTTCTCGGCGGCACATGGCAGGTTCAGAAACTTGGGGAAGGCAAGCAGCCTGCGAGCGTCCCCATTTCTGCAGTCCTCCACGTCATTCCACTTTCCCGGTTATCCCAAGGCTGCTGCCAGACTTGCCGGTACCGCGGCCAGGAGGTCGCCTATGCGATCTCCGCACGCGGAGTACTCCGCTGGTCGGCGGTGGACCCAGTGCTGGATGCACGTTCACCCCACTCGTGCTACTCCGGCACATCCGCAGTTTGCAGTCGCAATAACCAGATACGTTCTAGCCAATCCACATTTGTGAGGGGCCGGCGCAGAGAGACCGGTCCGGTCTGGGTGGACCAACTGTTTTGACTGCGGCGGTGCAGCTTCCGGAATACAGTCTTGCTGCCATCGTTGGCGTCAACGCCGGTTCTCAATAGGGCATCGTCGCTCGGCGGATCAATGCGATACACTCGGGCCTTCAGGCGGAATCATGCGTGTGACGTATCTGCTGGCGATGTTGATTGCTGCTTGCGGTGCGAGCGGCCAGGAGTACTTCCGCCCCGGGAGCCTCGGCAGAACCGCCCGTGAGCATCAGCTAAGGGCAGAGTGGTATACGCCGCAACTCGCCGCGCTTGGTGAGAATTCCTTATGGGCGCTCTCCCGGGAACAGCCCGACCAACGAGTGCTACGGTTCCTGTGGCTACGGACGTTTCATCATCCGATTTGTGTCCGTGTTTCCGTCGGTAGTGATGGAACTGGAGCTCTCCGGGTGAAAGAAACCAATGGAGCGGGCGGCTATCAGCCCGGAACTCTCATTCGCGAAAGGGCTAGGGTAATCTCAGCGGACCAAGTGCGCTCGCTGTTCGAGCGGGCTCATTCGCTTCAGCTTGGCCAAACGGATTCGGTAGGCCTTGACGGAGCGCAATGGATCTTCGAAGTCGTGGAGCGCGGCGGTTATCGCCTAGTAGACGTTTGGAGCCCGCCTGCCGACGACCCCGTTCATCAATTGGGGATCGAGTTGGTCCGACTGAGCGGCATCAAGGTGCCGAACCGAGACGTCTATTGAGACCGATCATGGTTCTCCCGGTTGACGAGTGATCCATCCGCAGTTTGACGGAAAGCCTGTTTGCCTGCAGCGAATCGGCCCCGCCGGTCCACTGAGGCACAGGTGGTTCAACAACGAAGTTCGCTACCTGACCCAGATGCCGTACGGAACGACGGCAAAGGCGCTGTCCGCGGCCGGGTTCCACGAGTGATTTCATTCCAACACGAAAAGGGAAAAGCGACAAAACGGTTGCACCTGCCTGCACCTTCCGGCTCGCCCCCTAATGCAGATGCCTCAGCTTATCCGGGTTGCGCACCACATAGATCTCCGCGATCCTTCCATCCTCGATCGCCAGAGCCGTTGTTTGCAGTTCACCGTCGGACTCCCAAGTGATGAACCCAGGCAACCCGTTCACAAAACAAACGCGAACCAGCTTCGACTGATTCTTGTGGAACCACCCCGCCAGATACCGATGTAGGTTCATCACGGCATCGAAGCCCACCACGGGTTCTGTGGCAGCCCGGCGCTTGCCGCCGCCGTCCGCATGAACTCTGACGTCATCAGCCAGCAGTGCACCCAGCGCTTTCATGTCGCCACCGCGAGAGGCGGAGAAGAATGCCTCGGCCAGCGCGAGACCGCGTTTCTTCTCAACCTCGAAGCGCGGCCTCGCCTCACGAACATGGATGCGCGCGCGGGCAGCAAGCTGCCGGCAGGCGGCCGGGTCTCTGTCGATCGTCGCCGCAACTTCCTGGAAGCCCAGCCCGAACACATCGTGGAGAAGGAAAGCCGCCCGTTCCAACGGCGAAAGCCGCTCCAGCGCCAACATCAGTGGCAAGGTGACATCTTCCACCTCGTCCTCCTCCACGATGGGATCGGGCAGCCAGGGACCAATATAGGTTTCCCGCTGGCGTCGCACGGATTTGAGCTGGTCCAGACAGACGCGGGTCACCGTGCGGCGCAGGAAAGCCTCGGGCTCGCGCACGTCGCCGCGCTCAACCCCCATCCAGCGGATGAAGGTCTCCTGCACCGCATCCTCGGCGTCCGGTACGGAGCCGAGCATGCGGTACGCAACGCGCACGAGCTTCGAACGCAACGGTCCAAAGGCCGCCGCCGCGTCCTCTGTGCCCGTGCCGCTCATCAGGCTACGGCCCCCTGGGCAGCGAACTCCTGGGCCATCGCCTTGATGTCCGCCGGCTCGGCCCACAGGCCGAAACCAACCACGATGCGGTTCCACCCGTTGATGATGTTGATCGTCAACGTGAGTTTCACCTGCTCCTCCTCCGTGAAATGAGCCTTCAGGGCTTCGTAGGCGCTCGCGTGCCCGCGGCCCTCTGAGAGGCGCGTCAACGCCTCGGTCCATTCCAGTGCGGCGCGCTCACGCTCGGTATAGCAGGGAGCCTCGCGCCACCCTGGCAGCACGTAGATGCGCTGCTCGGTTTCCCCGTTCTCACGCGCTTCGGCTGCATGGAGATTCAAACAGTTGGCGCAGCCGTTGATCTGGGAGGCACGGAGCCTCACGAGTTCCGTCAGTCCAGGCTCAAGGCTGGAGGAGGCGGAAAGGGCGATCATGGCCCGTTGCCACTCCTTCACCAGGGAAGGGGCAGCGGCGAAGATATTGAGTTTGCCAGTCATGCAGGGTCTCCTTTTGTTGCTTCTGCAATGATGACGAGCCAGCATCCGCCGTTGTGACATCCAGCCCCCAGTTCGCCCCGGAAGCCTGCCCTCTTTCGAGCCCCACGAGGAAGGGATCGTACGCGTGGCGAAAGCCCGGACAATCAGCAGACGCCTGCCAAGTGAGACTGAATCCGCAACGAGGCCGCCAGTCGCGAGGAACGTACCAGTCCGAGCCGTGACCGTCAGGGAGCGGAAGCGGGTCATACCCTCGCGTCTTCAACAGAGTCGACCATAGCCCTGCGGGCCGCCAAAGCGGATAAAGACGCGCTGCGAACCGCGACTGGGAAGGAGTCCCGCATGGCCCTGCGGGCCGCCAAAGCGGATGAAAGTGGAGTGGGGCGGTGCGTTATGTTGGATTCGGCGTGGGCGGTTGAGGTCGGAACCGCTCTGGATCAGTTGAAGCCGTGAAGGAGTTTGACCCGGAATACGCTCAAGGGCAAATGAATGTGCGTCGCGGCCCCGGCTGGGGAAGCGGCAGCACGAAACGGTGAGTTACTACAATTTGCGTGTTCTCCGCTTCCACGCCGGAAACAACAATATGACCAACATTATAGCGGGCATTGACGTACACAAACGCATGTTGATGGTGGTGGTCGGTTTCTTTGGCGGTGAAGAGGAACCGGAAACCATGCGCCTGGAGAGCCGGCGTTTCGGCACCACCACGGCCGAACTGATGCATCTGGCGGCATGGCTGCAGCAGCATGGAGTACGGGAAGTCGTCATGGAGTCCACGGCGCAGTATTGGAAGCCGGTGTGGCTGGCGCTGGAGGACCACTTTCGACTGTTCCTGGCGCAGGCCTGGAGCAACCGGGCGCCCCGAGGCAAGAAGACGGACTTCAAGGATGCGCAGCGCCTGGTGCGCCGGCACGCCGCCGGAGAACTGACGATGAGTTTCGTGCCCGATGCCGACCAACGGCTGATGCGCAGCCTGATGCGGCGGCGCGCGCAGCTGACGCGCGATCGGGTGCGGATCCACAATCAAGTGGAAAGCTTGCTGGAGGAGACACGCATCAAGCTGTCCAGCGTGGTCACCGATCTGTTCGGAGCCAGTGGGCTGCGCATCTTGCGGTCTCTGGCCGAAGGGGAAACCGACCCGGTGAAGTTGGCCGCACTGGCCGACGCGCGGGTGCAATGCGAGCCGGAACAACTGGTGGAGGCCCTGACCGGGACAGTGAGCGGGACACATGCCAAGCTCCTGCACCAGCACCTGGAGCACTGCGCCTTGGTGGATCAGCAAATGGAGGAACTGATGCGTCTGGCAGCCGAAGCCATGCACCAGCACACGGAGGCGATCCATCGGCTGGCGAAGATCCCGGGGATTCGCGTGCTGTCGGCACAGCAGATCATCGCCGAGGCGGGCGTGAGGGCCGAAGCATTTGCGACGGCGGGCCAATTCAGTTCCTGGATTGGAGCGTGTCCTGGGAGCAACGAGAGTGCGGGTGAGAACCACAGCAGCCGGTGTGCGAAGGGCAACATGTACCTACGCCGGGTACTGAGCCAGGCAGCACAAGCGGCGGTGAGGACGAAGAACAGCTTTTTCGAGCAGAAGTTCCGGCGGCTGCTGCCGAGACTGGGGTATGCGAAGGCGGTATGGGCGATCGCGCGACACATGAGCGTGGTGATCTGGAAGATTCTGCATGAGGGTGCCGAGTACATCGAGTACGGAGCGACAACCACACCGCAAGCAGCCAAGCGTCGTCTGCAGCGAGTGAAGAAAGAACTCCGGGCCCTCGGATACTCCGACGACCTTCAGCCACTCCAACCCCGGGCCGTAGAGGGGTGACTTTCAATGGAGCGGGCACCGGTTGCGAACGCTTCTTCAACGGAGCATGTACCAGTTTCGAACGCCCCTTCGATGGGCCCAGACATGTCCAGGCACTCCTCGGGAACTCCGCCAATCTGCCCGATTAAGCTTCTTTAGTCCGGCCGATTCAAAAAATATCTTCCGATCTGTTTCAACCACTTACAGCTCCAAGCCTCCAAATCGCTTTTTCCCTCATGCTCCAATTCCGCCATACGCTCACCTTCCGCCCACGACGGCGGATCGAGCAAACAGAAAGGATTGGTTTATTTATGGAGAAGCGCTCCCGGGCCGAACAGGCTCGCATCAACGGCTGCAAGTCGCGCGGCCCGGTTACCGCCGAGGGCAAGGCCCGCTCGGCTCTCAATGCCGTCACTCATGGTATGTCCGCCGACTCGCCCGTCCTCCTCACGGACGACTGCCGCCGTCTCTTCCTCGACCACCGCCAGGCGTTCATGCAACGCTTTCAGCCCACCGACACCGTCGAGGTCGACATTGTCTCCAACATCGCCGACGCTTACTGGAACCTCGCCCGCTATACCAGCTATCAGGCCTCACTGGAGTTGATGGAGCTCGAAGACAATCGCGCACGCTGGAACAAACAATACACCGGGTTGACCGTGCCGTTTCAGCAGGCCAAAGCCTTCCAACAACTGGCCGCCCAGTCGAACGCCCCCGCGCTGGCTCTCCGCTACATGGCCCACTGGCAACGCGTCATCAACAACTCCCTCAGGAATCTGGCTGACCTGCGTGCCAAGTGCCCGGCGGAACTCGGCACGCTTCTCGCGGACGCGACCTTCGAAGACCATCCGTCTGATCTCGAGCCCTGCAACTCCGACGCGCTGGACTGGAATCAGCCCATGGACGCCGCCCGTCCATCCTCGGAGGCCTCTTCGCAAAACTACGAAACGAACCAAACAGATCCTGAAAACAAAGAGGTTACCTTCGAAATCCCGAACCCAACGGAACCGAAGTCTGAACCCAACGGGAGTCCAACCGCACAACCCTCGTCCGGCAACTTCGAGGAAAACGAAGCCACCGCCGTGCAGTCATCGTCAGGGCAGGGAACAGACCGCTTCGAAGCCCTCAACATCCAGGAACACCACCCGGTCCCCTTTTCACCGGATCAGGAGCCTTGGACTTGATACCGGGCACTCGAAACGCACTGCGGAAACCGTCCGCTCACTCGGCCCTCGCCACAAGTGCGCCTGAACGCAAAGAACGCGGGCCCGGTCCCGTCTCCGGAACCGAACCCGCGTCTTCCACTTCCTGCAATCGGAGCCGCGCCTTTCAAGAAGGGAATCGAAGCGATCGCCTTCTGTCTGTGCCCGGTCTACGCCTTCTTCTGGCCCTGCTTCGCCACCGCGTCCATCGCCGCCTTCACCTTCTCAGGATCCCCGAGATAGTACGACTTGATGGGCTTCAGGTCCGCGTCCAGCTCATACACCAACGGCATCGCCGTCGGAATGTTCAGCTCCAGAATGTCGGCCTCGCTTACGTTGTCCAGGTACTTCACCAGTGCCCGCAGGCTATTGCCGTGCGCGCCGATCACTACCCGCTTGCCGCTCTGTACGGCCGGAGCGATCGACTCGTGCCACAACGGCAGAAACCGCGCCACTGTGTCCTTCAGGCACTCCGTCAACGGCAGATCCGCCGGCGCGACATCCGCATAGCGGCGGTCGCGGCCCGGGAACCGTTCGTCGTCGGCCGTCAGCGCCGGCGGAGGAACGTCATAGCTGCGGCGCCAGATCTTCACCTGCGCCTCGCCATACTTGTCCGCCGTCTCCGACTTGTTCAGACCTTGCAGACCGCCGTAGTGACGCTCATTCAGCCGCCACGAACGCTCCACCGGAATCCACAACTGATCCATCTGGTCCAGCACCGTGTTCAGCGTCTTGATCGCACGCTTCAACACCGATGTATAGGCCAAGTCGAACTGGAAGCCTTCCTTAGCCAACACCTGACCCGCCTCCACGGCCTCCTGGACGCCTTTCTCGCTGAGATCGACGTCCGTCCAGCCCGTGAAGCGGTTCTCCTTGTTCCACGTGCTTTCGCCGTGGCGGATGAGAACGAGTTTGTACATGCGGGCTCCTTACTGGTGGAAGGCCTTCCGGCCGGCGTAACGGGCGGCGGCACCCAGTTCCTGCTCGATCCGCAGCAACTGGTTGTACTTCGCCATGCGGTCCGTGCGGCTCGCCGAACCTGTCTTGATCTGTCCGCAGCCGGTCGCCACGGCCAAGTCGGCGATGAAGGCGTCTTCCGTCTCGCCCGAGCGGTGAGAGGTCATGCAGGTGTAGTTCGCCTTGAACGCCATCTCCATCGCTTCCAGCGTCTCGGTCAACGTGCCGATCTGGTTCACCTTGATCAGGATCGAGTTCGCCGTGCCGGTCGCAATGCCCTTGGCCAGAATCTCCGGATTCGTCACGAACAGGTCGTCGCCCACCAACTGGATCTTCTTGCCCAACTGGTCGGTCATCTTCTTCCAGCCCGCCCAATCGAACTCGGCCATGCCGTCTTCAATCGACAGGATCGGGTACTTCGCCACCCAATCGGCCCAGAACGCGATCATCTCGTCGCTGGACAGCTCGCGCTTGTCGCTCTTCTTGAACACGTACTTCTGCTTGTCGCGATCGTAGAACTCGCTCGCCGCCGGATCCAGCGAAATCGAGATCTGCTCGCCGGGCTTGTAGCCGGCCTTCGTGATCGCTTCCAGAATCACTTCCACCGCTTCGTCGTTCGACTTCAGGTTCGGCGCAAAGCCGCCTTCGTCGCCGACGGCCGTCGAATACCCGCGGCCCTTCAGCACGCCCTTCAGCGTGTGGAACACTTCCGCGCCCATGCGGATCGCGTTCGTGAACGTATCGGCGCCGTGCGGGCTGATCATGAACTCCTGGAAGTCCACGCTGTTGTCGGCGTGCGCTCCACCATTGATGATGTTCATGTTCGGCACCGGCAGGGTGCGCGCGTTCACGCCGCCCAGATAGCGGTACAGCGGCAGACCATAGGCGTCGGCGGCGGCGCGGGCGGCGGCCATCGACACAGCCAGAATGGCGTTGGCGCCCAGACGGCTCTTATTCGGGGTGCCGTCCACCTCGATCATCTTGGCATCAAGGTCCTGCTGGCGGCCGGCATCCATGCCGATCACCGCGGGCAGAATCTCGTCGCCGACATTGGTGACGGCCTTCAGCGTGCCCTTGCCCAGGTACCGCTTCTTG
This sequence comes from uncultured Paludibaculum sp., assembly GCF_963665245.1. Lineage (NCBI taxonomy): Bacteria > Pseudomonadati > Acidobacteriota > Terriglobia > Bryobacterales > Bryobacteraceae > Paludibaculum > uncultured Paludibaculum sp. The sequence goes on along the minus strand of NZ_OY762268.1, from coordinate 602,844 downwards.
TCGCCGTCGCGCAGCTCGCAAGCTTCGTTTTCGCCGGTGGAGGCGCCGGACGGAACCGCCGCGCGGCCCATGCTGCCATTGGACAGATACACGTCTGCTTCGACGGTAGGATTGCCGCGGGAATCCAGGATCTCGCGTGCCACGATATCTACGATTTCGGTCATAAGGATGTCTTCTCTCAAGGGATTGGAATCAGAGGGCTGACTCCCATATTTTCGCACAGATGGGTGGCGCGATCGGGGATTGGATCGAGGCATTCATACAACTGTAAGAAGCCGTCTGCGGTCAGCGATCGGCTTTCAGCCCACGCCATCCCATGCCTGCCGGCAAGGCAGAGAGCTGAGAGCTTACGGCTGCAAGCTTCTCTTAGCAGAGCGCCCGCGCCATGCCGCGCGCGCCGGCGTCCACCTGTTGCCGCGCCTTGTCGCGCCAGACCGGCAGGAGTTTCGTCAGGTCGTGCTGATCCAGGAAGGCACTGTCCAGAATCGGCCAGCGAGGCTTCGAACTGGGGCGCCGGATCCGTAACTCATCGTGCAACAAGGCGTCGGCAACATGGATCGCCGCCAATACACTCAGGCCGGAGACCTGCACATTGCCAGGTGTGTGATGATTGGCCACCGCCTCAACAACCGAGTAGGGCAGTCCCCACAGGCCCAGCAGGTAGGCGCCGATCTCGGCGTGAGTGACGCCAAGCACCTGACGCTCCGCATCCAGCAGGGTGAGCTCCGGCTTGAGTGCCAGCATCTGCACCTGCTTGTTCGCCTCGGCCATCTCCGTGGCCATCACCAGCTTGCCGATGTCATGCAACAGGCCGGCGATGAAGGCGTCTTCCTTGTCTCGTCTCTCCGTCAGCAGATTCGCCGCCAGTGCCCCAACCAGGCACGCGTGGGTCTGCAGCGCTTCCAGGGTGATCGACGGCAACGACTTGCTCTTCGGCCGGTGGAACACCTCCACGGTGAGCACGATCTGGCGGATCGTGTTGTACCCAAGGTAGGTCACCGCGTCTTCCACTTCGGTGATCTTCTGAGCGAAGCCGAAGAAGGCAGAGTTGACTAACTGCAGCGTTTTGGCGCACATCGCCATGTCCTGTTTCAGAATCGCGGCCACCGTGAGCGGACTGGCGAATTCGTTGTTCAGGGCCACCATCAACTGCGAGTACACCACCGGCGGAGAGGGCAGATTCTCGATGCGGCCGACGCACTTTTCCAGGAGTTCGTCGCGCAGCAGGGACTGTAGATTGCAGGCCCGGTCGACCACGTTCTCGATGATGCCGGCCTCACAGGGCTTGCTCAGGAACTGATGGGCAACGTGGATCGCACGCAGCGCGGCCTCGAGCTCCGCGTGGCCGGACAGCACGATGCGGACCACCCTGGGGAACTCCTCCTGGGCGCGCTTCAGCAGCGTCACGCCGTCCATCTCCGGCATGCGCATGTCGGTCACCAGGACGTCGACATCGCCCTGAGCCATCCGTTCCAGGGCCTCTTTGCCGCTGAGGACGAACACCATGTTCCACTTGGCGCGCTGGCGGTGGAGCCGGGTTCTGAGGCCCTCCAGGACGTTCAGCTCATCATCGACGAACAGGACTGTCTTCTTGTCCATCCATCCTTCTCGCTTTCTCGCCGGCCTTCCCGTCGATGGGTAGCAACACGGTAAACGTAGTGCCCAACCCGTACTTCGTTGTGAATGTCAGAGACCCCCCGTGCTTGTCCACCACCACGGAATGCGCGATGGCCAGTCCCTGGCCCGTGCCTTTGCCCACCGCCTTGGTGGTAAAGAACGGATCGAAGATACGATCCTTGATCTCGTCCGGAATGCCGCCGCCAGTGTCCTCAATGTCGATCTGGACGTTTTGCCCGCGTTGGGAGGTCGTGATGCCGATGGCCCCGCGCAGGCCCGTGCCCTCGAGGCTCGACTGAATCGCGTGGGCGGCGTTCACAATCAGGTTCAGAAACACCTGGTTGAGCTCCGAGACGTGGCAGACCACTTGCGGGATGTCCCCGAAGTTGGTCTCAATGTCGGCAATGTACTTGTACTCGTTGTGGGCGATGGTGAGAGTGCTCTGAATGGCGTGGTTGAGATCCGCGGGCGCCTTCTCGCGCTGGTCGGGATGGGCGAACTCCTTCATGGCGCGTACGATGCGCGCCACACGCTCAACGCCGTCCTGGCAGCGGGCAAACGACGCCGGCATCTCCTTCAGCAGCCAGTCAATGTCCATCTCGTCTTCCAGCCTGGCGATCTCGCCGGCCAGGTCCTCCGGGGCGCTGGCGGCGCAAGCCCTGTATTTCGGCAGCACCTGCTGGAAGCTCTCAAAGGCCTCCTTGAGGAACTGCACGCTGTCGCCCACATACTGAATGGGGGTGTTAATTTCGTGCGCAACACCGGCCGCCAACTGGCCCACGGCTTCGAGCTTGCGCGAGTGGCCGAGTTCGGTCTCCAGCCGCTTGCGGTCGCGAAGATCCATGAAGGTCTCCAGCCGCACCACCTCGTTGTCGAACTCAACGGTATGCGTGCTCTTCAGCACCGGAATCAGCGCTCCGTCGCTGCGAGCCATCGTGGTCTCCGCGCTGAGCACCGCGCCGCCCGAATCGCAGAACGGGCAACTGGCGTTCACCGACTGGCATAACACCTGATTGCACGGCTGCCCGACGATGATCTCGAGGCCCGGGGCTCCGATCATCCGGAGAGCCGCCTGATTGGCCCACCGTATTCGCTTCTCCAGGCCGACGATAGCGATGCCCACCGGCACGTTCTCCAGGATCTTGGTAAGCCGGTTCTCACTCTCACGCAGCCTGGCCTCGGCCAGCTTCTGGTTGCGCTCGTTCTCCACGCGGGCGGTGATGTCTTCGATCATGACGAGACCGTACAGGGGAGCACCGTGCTCGTCCCGAATCAACGTGACCGCCGCGTCGGCCCACACTATCGCGCCGTTCTTGGTCACGTACCGCTTCCGAATTCTATAGCTGGGCAGCTCACCGCTCAGCAGGAGATCGGCCTGCTTCAGGGTTGCCGGCAGGTCCTCCGGCCAGGTCAGATCGGCCACGGAGCGATTCAGAAGCTCCGCTTCCGAATAACCAAGCATGCGGGTGAGAGCGGCGTTGGCCCGGTAAATCGTGAACTCCAGCGTGATGAGGGCAATGCCAAGAGGACCCTCTTCGAACAGCCGGCGGAACCGCTCTTCGCTGTTCCGGAGCGACGATCCCGCCTCAAGGCGGTCGCTGATGTCGCGCACGATGCCCAGCGACCACCACTGACCGTCCATCTGAGTGGCAGTGAGGGACAACTCAATGGGAAACTCCTCACCCGACTTGCGGAGGGCGCGCAACTCCAGCGTGACGCCCACGGCCGTCCCCTCGCCGGACTCCTGAAACCTCGAGAACGCGGCACGGTAAGCACCCCGGAAACGCTCCGGGGCTATTGTTTCGTGCATGTTGCGGCCGAGAATCTCTTCGTGCGAGTAGCCAAACATGGAGGTCGCTGCTTCGTTCCAATGGACCACGCAGCCTGTCTCGTCCAAGAGGATGATGGCGTCTTTCGCGGCCCTGCTGATCAGGCTGAGGCGGTGCTGCGCGCGTGTTTGCTTGCGGATCGCTTCCCGCAGGCGAATCTGAGCCCGCACACGGAACCGAAGTTCGTCCAGGTCGAACGGCTTTTTGATGTAGTCCGCGGCTCCGGCCTGGCTGCCGGCCTCGACATCCTCTTCCTTTATCATTCCGGTAAGGATAATGACGGGCACGTCGGCCGTGCGCGGGTCCTGCTTGAGAAGCCGGCAGAGCTCCAGGCCACTGGGCCCCGGCATCACAACGTCCAGCAGTACGACGGAGGGGACGCGAAGCGCCGTGATCTGTAGCGCCTCGGCGGCACTGGCGGCTGTCAGAAGGTCATAGCCGTCCCGCGAAAGGCGGTCGTGCAACAGATCAACGATCTGCTGGTCGTCGTCGACGACCAGCACGAGATGGCGGTTTTCGCACAACCCTGAACCATTCATGGGACGCCCCAATTTGAGACTTGGACGCCTTAACCATAACTCAATTGGCCAGTAAGTGCGAGGCTACTAAGGTGTGCTTTCAGGAGCGCTAAAGGTTACCCCTTAGCTGCTGCTCTCTTTCAATAGCCTCGAATAGGGCTTTGAAGTTGCCCTTGCCGAAGCTGCGGCTCCCTTTGCGCTGGATGATTTCGAAGAAAAGGGTGGGCCGATCTTCGACCGGTTTTGTGAAGATCTGAAGCAAATAGCCTTCTTCGTCGCGGTCCACGAGAATCCCCAGCCGGGCCAATTCATCCAGCGGCTCGTCGAGGGGGCCGATGCGCTCCTGCAATTGCTCGTAATAGGTGGTGGGCACGTGCAGGAACTCGACACCCTGTGCCTGCATGCGGCTGACGGTCTCGACGATGTTGCCGGTGGTCATGGCAATGTGCTGGACACCGGCACCCTCATAGGCGTCGAGGTACTCCTCGATCTGCGACTTGCGGCGTCCGGCCGCGGGCTCATTAATGGGGAACTTGATGCGGCCGTTGCCGGCGGCCATCACCTTGGACATCAAGGCGGTGTATTCGGTGCTGATGTCCTTGTCATCGAAGCTCTGGAACAGAGAGAAGCCGAGGGTGCTTTGGTAGTGCGAGACCCAGCGGGTCATCTCGCCCAACGGTACGTTGCTGACGATGTGGTCCAACTGCCGCAGGCCCGTGGGGCGGGAGGCCAGATCAGGTTCGGTGACGGCTACAAAGCCCGGACGGAAGGCGCCGGCGTAGCCGTGGCGGCTGATGAAGGAGTGGATGGTATCGCCGTAAGTTTTGATGCCGGCCATGCGGACGGATCCGTGGTCGTCCTCAAGCACCGATGGCTCGTAGGCGGATTCCGAGCCGCGATCGACAGCTCCGCGCCAGGCGCCGGCCGCATCGTCGACGAGGAAGGCGATGTCGCGCACGCCATCGCCATGGCGGCGGATGTGCTCGTACATGGGGTTGTCGCTCTGCAGGGGCGTAGAGAAAACGAACCGAATGCGGTCTTGCTCCAGGACGTAGCTAACGGCCTCGCGCGTGCCGGTTTCGGGGCCGCGATAGGCGGTGATGCTGAAGCCGAAGGCGGCTCTATAGTAGTAGGCCGCCTGTTTGGCGTTGGCCACCAGGAAGTGAATGTGGTCGATCCCGATTAGCGGGAAGACGTCGGACTCGGACATTGTTTCTCCTCCGTAACGGCCTGGCGCATGTGTTCGACGCACCTTTGGTTCGCATCCATCGCGCCCGTCGAGACGCGCAGACAGGCGGGCAAACCGAACGCGGCCAGGGGCCGCACAATAGTGCCCCGGCTCAAAAGTCGAGTGGCAACGCGCTCTGCTTCTTGGGGCGATGCCATCGGTAGCATAACGAAATTGGCCTGGCTTGGGACGACCGTCAGGCCCATTTGCTGAAATTCGTGCGCGAAGAGGCGAAGGCCGCGGGCATTCAATTCGAGCGAGCGGTGCAGAAACTCGCGGTCATCCAGGGCGGCGATGCCTGCGGCCTGGGCGACGGAACTGGGTTCGAACGGCAATTTCACCTTGAGCAGGTTGGCAATGAGGTTCTCGTGGGCGAAGCCGTAGCCAATGCGGATGCCGGCCAAGCCGTAGATCTTGGAGAAGGTCCGGAGGGTGATGACGTTGTCATACCGGTAGTGCATGGAGTCCGGATACTTCGGGTGATCCTGGGCGTACTCGAAGTAGGCCTCGTCGAGGATGATGAGAACACGCTCCGGGACGTGACGGTAGAACTCGTCGAACTCGTGGCGCGTGAAGATGGTGCCGGTCGGGTTATTGGGATTGGCCAGATAGACGATCTTGGTCTTGTCGGTGATGGCTGCGGCCAGGGCGGGGAGGTCATAGCGCCAATCCTGATAGGGCACGGTGCGATAGGCGATGCCGCGCGACTGGGCGAGGACGCGGAAGCCGATAAAGGCGTTCTCAGTGGTAAGGACCTCGTCGTCGTCGAGCAGGAAGGTGCGAATGATGTTCGCCATGATGCCTTCGCTGCCGCTACCGGCGATGACATTTTCGATCTTCACCTCGTACAGTTCGGCCAGCCGCCGGCGCAGTTCCACACCGCCGCTGGGGTAGAAATTGAGGCCGCTCAGCGTGCGCTGCATGGCGTCCACCGCCATCGGCGAAGGGCCGAGCGGGTTTTCGTTGGAGGCCAGTTTGTCGATCTGATCGAGGTTGTAACGATGCCGTGCCTCTTCGGGACTCATGCCCGCCACGTAGGGGCGGAGGGCTTCGATGTAAGGCGGAACGAGAGGCATTCGGTCGTCCCCTATTATAGTCACCGGCCGAGCCCTTCGAACGTGTTTGTGAAGATGCGGGCATCGGAGGGATTGCGATAGGCTCTTTGTGAGGTTCTTTCCCCGTGTCTTCTTCCCGTATTACCCGCAGGCATTTCTTCCACGGCACATTGATGGCCGGCGCCATCCCGATTGGCGGCTTCGGTAGTGTAGCTTCGCTGAAAGCGATGGGGTACAAGTCCCCGAACGAGAAGCTGAATCTGGCCGCTATCGGAGCGGGCGGACAGCCGGCCGCCGACCTGAAACTGGCGCATTCCGGCGTCGAGAACGTGGTGGCCCTGGCCGACGTCGATTGGGCACGCGGCAGGGAGTCGTTTGAGCGATTCCCGCAGGCCAAGCGGTACAAGGACTTTCGCGAGATGTTGGACAAGTCCGGCAAGGACATCGACGCAGTGGTGATTGGGCCGCCCGATCACATGCACACCTACTGCGCGATCCTCTCGATGCAGGCGGGCAAGCACGTATATGTCGAGAAACCCCTGACGCGGTTGTCAGGCGAGGCGCGCATGATGGCGGCCGCGGCGGAACGCTACAAGGTGGCCACGCAGATGGGCAACCAGGGCTACTCGCACGATGCCACGCGCGTGGCGTGCGAGATCCTGTGGTCCGGCGAGATTGGCGACGTGAAGGAAGTGCATGCCTGGAGCGGCAAGCCGAGTTGGCCGCAGGGCATGACCAAGTTGCCGCCGGCGAGCGCCGTGCCGGATACATTGAGCTGGGACCTGTGGCTGGGTACAGCCGCGGCGCGTCCGTTCACGGAAGGAGACGCGGATTACAAGGCCTTTGTGGCCGACCGGAACGCAAAGGCGGGCCGGCCGAACTCCACCGACGGCTTTGGGTTCTATCTGCCGTTCAACTGGCGCGGCTTCTACGACTTTGGCAGCAGCCTGATCGGGGATTGGGGGATCCACATCCTCGGTCCCGCGAACTGGGGACTGCAGTTGCACCCGAAATACCTGGTGAGCGTGGAGTGCATCAAAAAGAGTGAGGTGCCTCCCTTCACGTTCCCGGACGAATTGGCGATCAAGTACGAGTTCGCTGCACGGCCGGGGATGCCGCCGGTGACGGTGTACTGGTATCACCACGCGGATGGCGATGCGTACCTGCCGCCGGGGATGACGGCGGATGAGGCGCGGAAGGTCCCGGGCGAAGGTCCGCAGGTGGGGCCGGTGCAGGGGCAGGGCGGGTTCCGGATGGGGACGGGTGGCGTCGCGAAGGCCGCGCCAAGGGCGGCCAGCGGGCCGCCGAACCGCACCGGGTACAACCTGATCTTCTCGGGCGCGAAAGGCTACATGGGCACCAGCGGGCGCGGTGAAGGCGTGGGCCTGCTGCCGGGGTCGCGCTGGGCGGAGTACAAACTGCCGGATCCGTATTTGACCCGGTCACCCGGCGCCAGCACGGGCAGCAACCACGCGGCGCACCTGCACGACTGGGTGCGGGCCTGCAAGGGCGGCGCTCCGGCGTGTTCGAACTTTTCGATTGCGGCGCCCTACACCGAATGGCTGGTGCTGGGTGCGGCCGCCGTGCACTGCGAAGGCAAGCTGGTGTGGGATAACGCCAAGGGCGAGTTCAGCAACAACAAAGCTGCGAATCAATGGGTGAAGCCCGCCTACAGAAAGGGCTGGGAGGTGAAAGCATGATGACACGCAGGGATTTGGGCAAGGCGGCGCTAGCTGCGATTCCGGCTGCGACGATGTGGGGTGCTGTGAACTCCAAGTTTGGCGGAGTGCAGATTGGGGCGATTACCTACAGTTTTCGCGCCCTGCCGAGCACGGCAGAGGACGTCCTGAAGTATTGCGTGGAGACGGGTCTCAGCTCAATTGAGCTGATGTCGGATCCCGCGGAAGCGTACGCCGGCGCGCCGGCACCACCCGCAAGAGGCGGGCGCCAGATGACACCCGAGCAGCGGGAGGCGATCAAGAAGTACGAGGAAGAGCGCAAAAAGTGGCGCCTGTCGGTGTCGATGGACAAGTACAAGGCCTTCCGGAAGATGTATAACTCGGCGGGCGTGGACATTCCGATCTTCAAGCTGCCGTTGACGGAGACGATGTCGGACGACGAGTACGAGTACATTTTCACCGTGGCTCGGACGCTGGGTGCGAACTGCATCACGATGGAACTGCCGACGAAGGCAGAGCACTCCAAACGAGTGGGCGACTTCGCGACGAAGCACAAGATCTACATTGGCTATCACAATCACACGCATGTGGACGCGCATAGCTGGGATGTGGCGTTGTCGCAGTCAAAGTACAACTCGATCAACCTGGACGTCGGCCATTTCACGGAGGCAATCAGCGCATCGCCGATTCCGTTCATCAAAGAGCACCATGCGCGCATCACCAGTTTCCATTTGAAGGACAAGAAGTACGGCACGAAGGGCGGCGGGAATGCGAAGTGGGGTCAGGGCGATACACCACTCAAAGAAGTGCTGCAGTTGATGAAGGCCGAGAAGTACAAATGGCCTGCCGATATTGAGCTGGAATATGACGTTCCGGCCGATTCCAGTGTGTTGGCCGAAGTGAAGACCTGCGTTAAGTTCTGTCAGGACGCTTTGGCGTGACGCCTTAGTTCGGGAGTTCGATGACGTTGCGGCATTGTAGCTCTCAGCTATCAGCATTCCGCCGTCAGCGGTTCGCTGGGCGCTCAGTTCCACAGCTAACGGGTTGGCGGGGCCCACTGTTTGGGTTCCGCCTCTGCCCTTCGGTTTGTAACGAACTGCTCCCGACGTTGCCGATGGGGGTGCCGAGGTTAGATAATAGACCATGGCGCCAGAGGGTAGAGAGGGTACTGATCCAAGTGGACAGTTCCAAGGGTTCCTGATCTCCGCCACCCCCCAAGCAGTGCGCATCCAGGCGGAGAAAATAGCATCGAGCAAGACCTTCCGCAGCTCCGAGCGAATGAGCCGGTTGTTGCGCTTCGTCGTGAAGCATTCGTTGGCCGGCCAGGCCGCGGACCTAAAAGAGTATCTGCTTGGCGTGGAAGTATTCGACCGGACCAGTGCGTTCGATCCGCGTACGGACCCGATTGTGCGGGTGGAGGCACGACGTCTGCGCGCAAAACTCAAGGCCTATTACGAAGGCGAGGGTCTGGAAGACGACCTGATCATCGAGATCCCGACGGGGTGCTATGCAGCCGTATTCCGTACGCGCGGCGAGGCCCGTCCCGAGGCGCCGGAGGACAACCCGGCGACGAGCATTGCCGTCCTTCCTTTCTCCAACTTGAGCCCGGAGCCCGACGGTGAATACTTCAGCGATGGCCTGACGGAAGAGCTGATTCATGCGCTGACGAAGGTGCGCGGATTGAGGGTCGTGGCCTGGACGACAGCGGCGCAGTTGAAGGAAGGGCGCGACGACTACGCGGCCGTGGGGCGGCGGTTGATGGTGGGCTCGGTGCTACAGGGCAGCGTGCGCCGGTCTGGCGAGCGCCTGCGCATCACGGTGCGGCTGGTGTTGACCGAGTCGGGCCAGTATCTGTGGGCCGAGACGTACGATCGCTGGATGGCCGATCTGTTCGATATCCAGGAAGACATTGCCCGCGAGATTGCGGAAAGCCTGCGGGTGCAGTTGCTTGGGTGCCCTGCGACAAAGGACAGCGGCCGGAAGCGCTGGAACGTGGACGCCTATGACCGGTACTTGCAGGGGCGTTACCAATGGAACAAGCGGAGCCATGAAGGATTCCAACTGGCCATCCAGTTGTTCTCGCAGGCCGTGACGATTGATGCCAGCTTTGCTCCGGGGTATGCCGGTCTGGCTGACAGCTACAGTGTGATGGCGGAGCTTGGATTCGCCGCCACGAAAGACACGATGCCGATGGCCAAGGCGGCAGCGTTGCGGGCACTGGAACTGGATCCGGATCTGGCGGAAGCGCATACGTCGTTAGGGCTGATCGAGTCGCTGTATGAATGGCGTTGGAAGGAAGCGGGTGTACGCTACCGGCGGGCTCTGGAACTGCATCCGGGGTACGCGACGGCGCAACACTGGTACGCGGGCGACTACCTCGCCACGTTGGGCCGGTTCGAAGAGGCGATTGAGCGGATGCGATTGGCGGTGCAGTTGGATCCACTGTCGATCGCGATTCAGGACTCGATGGCCATGGTCTATCAGATGGCGGGGCGTTTCGACGAGGCGCTGACGGAGCACCGGCGTGGGCTGGAAGCGCACGGCCGGCACTACAAGTTCGTCACCGGGATGGGGCGTGTCTACTCGCACATGGGTCGGTATGACGAGGCCCTGGCGCTGTTTGAGGAAGCACGGCGGATGCCAGGGCACCTGCCCAGTCTGTTAGGCGCGATGGCACAGACTTGCGGACTGGCCGGGCAGGAACAGCGTGCGCGGGCGCTTCTGCGCGAGTTGGACGAGATGGCACAGACCTGCTTTGTTCCTTCGACGGCTCGGGCGCTGAGCCACCTGGGGCTGGGCGAGAAGGGGATCGCATTGGATTGGCTGGAGGGTGCCTGCGAGCGGCGCGAGCTGTCCGTGTGCCTGGTGGGCGTGCATCCAGCCTATGAGACGCTGCATGGGGAGCCGCGGTACGAAGCCCTGGTAAAGAAGCTGGGCCTGCGTGGTTGAGGCCCAGCCATCTCGAATCACTTCAACATGAGCACGTGTGCCTGCGCCTCTTTGAGGCAGCGTTTGTAGCCGGCCTCGGACTGATGGACGCGCCCGTCGTCGGGGCCGAAGGACTGCTTGAGGACCGGCATGGCGCGCTGGTAAAGGTCGACGGACTCCGTATAGTGTCCCTGTGCACGCCGCAGGTCAGCGAACTCCAGCCGCAGCAGGGCCACATCGACGCTGTTCTCGCCGCTGGTTTCGATGGATGTTTCGAGCGCGCGCCGATAGGTGGCCACGGCCTGGGCATAGTGGCCGGTCTCCGCCTGAAAGGCCGCGTAGTTGCCGAGAATGCTGGCGAGCTCGCGGTGGTGGTCCGGCTTCGACGGGTCGAGTAGCTGGATTGCCTGCGTGTAGAGCGGTCCGGCTTCGTCATAGTGACGCTGCCGGCGGCTGACCTGGGCGAGATTGTTGAGGGCGATGGCTCGCATGTGCGGCGGCGGGGCCGGGTGCTGCTGCCACAGCTCAATGGACTTGCGAAAACTCTCGCCTGCCTGGTCGTATTGACCGGACTTGCACTCGACTTCTCCCAGTTCGTTCCAGGTGGCGGCGCGATCGGCGATGGCTGCGGTACCCTTGTGAGCACTGACGATGAGGACACGCCGGCACAGGGCTTCCGCTTCGTCCAGGCGGCCGAGTGCGAGGTAGATGCTGGCGAGGACACGCAGCTTGTGGCCGAGCTGGGGATTGGCGGCGCCGAGCCAGTGATCGGCGATGTGGACCGATCGTTCGGCCAGGGGCAGCGCTTCCTCGGGACGGTTCATGTCTCGAAGCAGGTCGGCGAGGTTGGACATGGCGCCTGCCAGTTCCAGACTGTCAGGACCGTGGGTCGGCACGATGGCCTTCAGGGCGTTGCGATAGAGCGTGGCGGACTCGTCGAGGTGGCCCTGGCGGCGCAGGATACCGGCGAGGTTGACGAGCGTGGTGCCCAGGCCGCTGGGGCTGAGCGAGCTCTTTGGCCACTCCTGCGCGGCGCGACGGTAGAAGGCCTCTGCATCGGCGGTTTTGGACTGCAGGTGGCACTCGGCGCCCAGGTTGTTGAGCACGAGGGCGAGACGGGGCTCGTCGTGGCCGCTGTGCTCCATGCGGGCGAGCACCTTGCGGTAGATGGCTTCGGCGTCGGCGTGACGATCCTGGTTGTGCGCGAGGGCGGCGCGGGTGAAGTCGTCGTCGAGCGCGGGTCCGGATGCGTGCAAACCGGCGAGACAAACGATGGATATGGTGAGGCCGCGGGTGAGCCGCTGCAGGTACTTTGACAGCGACCGCGACGTGGCAGATTGCGAAACCCAGATGGAATGCATAGCCTCTCCTTTTCCGCATAGTGAGGCAGGAGAGGGGTGGATCTGGAGTAATGCGGGGTTAGCTTACGGTAGGGATTTTACGGTAAAACCGGTGACGAGGCGAACGGGCTTGGGAGGCGCTACGGGGTTCGCGGAGTAGCCCGTCGCTGACGCTCCGGGACTGGGGCCGTGTTGGATCAGGCAGCCCCAACCTTCGGTTTGGGGGAGCGCCTGATGTTCCACGGCGGTTTCCGGCGGCCTCGGCCGGCCCGGTGGTGCGGGGTTGCTCCATTAGAACGGCACCACCGCAAGACGAGATATGGAGGGTTGAGAGGGGCAGGGAATCGGTGGCGAGGTAGGCGCCGGGCTGGCGTACGGCGTAGCCCGTCGCTGACGCTCCGGTACTGGGGCCGTGTTGGATCGGGCAGCCCCAACCTTCGGTTTGGGGGAGCGCCTGATGTTTCACGGCGGTTTCCGGCGGCCTCGGCCGGCCCGGTGGTGCGGGGTTGCTCCACTAGAACGGCACCACCGCAAGACGAGATATGGAGGGTTGAGAGGGGCAGGGAATCGGTGGCGAGGTAGGCGCCGGGCTGGCGTACGGCGTAGCCCGTCGCTCACGCTCCGGGACTGAGGCCGTGTTGGATCGGGCAGCCCCAACCTTCGGTTTGGGGGAGCGCCTGATGTTCCACGGCGGTTTCCGGCGGCCTCGGCCGGCCCGGTGGTGCGGGGTTGCTCCATTAGAACGGCACCACCGCAAGACGAGATATGGAGGGTTGAGAGGGGCAGGGAATCGGGGGCGAGGTAGGCGCCGGGCTGGCGTACGGCGTAGCCCGTCGCTCACGCTTCCGGGACTGGGGCCGTGTTGGATCGGGCAGCCCCAACCTTCGGTTTGGGGGAGCGCCTGATGTTCCGCGGCGGTTTCCGGCGGCCTCGGCCGGCCCGGTGGTGCGGGGTTGCTCCATTAGAACGGCACCACCGGAAGACGAGATATGGAGGGTTGAGAGGGGCAGGGAATCGGTGGCGAGGTAGGCGCCGGCTGGCGTACGGAGTAGCCCGTCGCTCACGCTCCGGGACTGGGCGGAGGATGGGTGCGGGCTGGTGCCGGAGTTGAGTAAATCCCGGAGTTGAGTAAGTCCCGCAGCTAAGTAAGTCCTGCAGCTAAGTAAGTCCTGCAGCTAAGTAAGTCCTGCAGCTAAGTAAGTCCTGCAGCTAAGTAAGTCCTGGAGTTGAGACAGAAAAAGCCCGGCACCTTTGGGGGCGCCGGGCTTGCTCCGATCAGGGGTCACGGACTAGAAGGTGAACCGCAGAGCCAACTGCATGTAGCGGGCGCTGCCGGCTCCGGTGATCTGGCCGAATTGGGAGCTGGCCAGGTTGGTGTTGGGGGTGTTGTAGTTTACGCGGTTGAGCGCGTTGAAGGCCTCCCAGCGGAACTGAAGGTCCTTCTTCTCGGCGACACGAAACCGCTTGGAGAGGGTGGTGTTGAACTGGATGGCTCCGGGGCCTTCCAGGATGCCGAGGGGGGCGCTGCCCCAGGTGTAGAGGCCAGGGCTGGCGAAGGCCGCGGTGTTGAACCAACGGGCGGGCGTGGGGTTTGAAATGTTCGGATCGCCCACGATGTTGGCGCGGCTGCCGTCACCATTGCCGAGATTGGAGTAGCCGCCGCTGATGGAGAACGGGGCTCCGGAGCGGCCTTGCTGGGTGAAGTTGAAGTCCCACCCGCCGATCAGGGCGTCGGTGAGCCGGTTGGCGGATGAGAGGAAATGGCGGCCGTGGCCGACGGGGAGTTCCCAGACGAGTGTGGCGAACTCGACGTGGCGGAAGTCGAAAGAAGTGCGGCCACGGTTGTACCAGGCCGGGGAGTAGGCGAGGATCGAGGAGCCTTCGTCCGTGCCATTGGAGCCTTCACCCATGGAGCGGGAGAAGGAGTAGGAGAAGGTGAAGGTGAAGCCGTTGTCGAAGCGGCGCTCGGCCTTGGCCTGGAGGGCGTTGTACCAGTTGCGGCCGTAGTTCTCCATGCGCTGGACGCTGCTGATGAGCGGGTTGGGGCGGTCGGCCTGCAGGTTGGTGTGGGGGCCGACGGTGGGTGCGTTATACGGCACGAAGACGACCTCGCGATCGACCTTGGTGCCGACGTAGCTCAGGGTGAGGGCCGACTTCCAGGGCAGGGCGGTCTGGACGGTCATGTTCCATTCGTGGGTACGGGCGGCCTTGAGCCGGGGATCCACCGCTTCGCCGATGCCGAAGATTCCGAACGCATTGGGGTCGGAGCTCCAGACGGTTTCCCAGGGCTGGAGCTGGGAGAGCCCGAAGTTGAGGGATTCCACACCCCAGAAGGGGAGATTGGCCGCCGAGGAGGCCGAGCGGTTGCCGGTGAAGCTGTTGTAGAAGAGGCCGTAAGCGGCGCGTAGAACGATCTGGCGCTGCGAGAACGGACGGTAGACAGCGCCGATGCGCGGCGCCCAGTTGCCGTTGCCTTCGAGGAGGTTGTCGCCGTAGCCGGCCTGGCGGGCGGTGGTCCAGAGTCCGGCGGTGGCGGCCGCGACGTTGGGCGTGTTGAGGAACGCGTTCATGTTGATGTTGCCATCGCCCTGGACGGCAGCGACTACCTTCTGGAGCTGCGGGTCCCAGGTGCTGGTGGCCTGGCGCATGTTGTGGCGGGCGAACCAGCGCTCATAGCGGAGGCCCAATTCCAGAGTGAAGTTGGGGCGAAGGCGCCAGCTGTCGTTCACGTAGAAGCCTGTGTAAGGAGCACGGTTGGTGCCGAACTCGGCCAGCGGCGCGTTGCGCGAGCTGGAGGACGTGTAGCCGAGCAGGTAGTCGGCGAAGCCGTCGTTGGTATAGAGGTTGCCGAAGCCGTAGTTGCCACGGACGCAGCAACTGCCGTGATCGCCGTAGGTATGGGAGTCACCGTACTCGAAGCCGACGGACATGGTGTGGGCTCCGCGGAAGGTACGCAGGTCGGCCTTGGCGTTGTAGACGCTGCCCCAGAGCATGCCGGGGGCGCCCCAGCCGGCGTAGGAGATGCCCTGATAGCCGCTGCCGAAGCTGATGTTGGGCGGGCCGATCCACTGCTCGCGCCCGGCGGTGGGGAAGCCCTGAATGCCGGCGGAGAGTGCGTCGTTATTCACGCCCAGCTCGGCGTTGGTGTACTGTTCGCGGGTGCGCAGCATGCCGCCGAGCAGGGTGAGGACCGTGTTGTTGGACATGGTCCAGGTGTAGTTGACGCCGATGTTGTTCTGGCTGACTGTGTCGTCGGTGACGGCACTGGGTTTGTAGCCGAGCTGCGTGCTGGGCTGACGGATGGCGACATAGCGGGCGTAGATGCGCTGGGCATCGGTGATCTGATGATCGATGCGGCCAGTGCCTTCCCAGGTGTCGTTGACGGTACCCGTGTTGGCTTTGAAGAAGCCGCCCGGCGAGTTGGACTCGAGGAGCTTCGGCAGAAAGTACTTCGAAGCCGCCGAGATGCGGTTGGCGGGAATGACGTTGCCGGGGAAGGCCGATTGGGCGAGGGGATCGAGGATGGTGCGGCCGACGGCGGTGAAGTCGCCGGTCTTCATGGCCGGGGTGACGGCCTGTGTATTCCAGATCTGCTCGTTGTGGATGACCGTGCCTTCGAAGCTGCCGAAGAAGAAGGTGCGGTTGCGGATGACGGGACCGCCGACGGCCGCGCCGAACTGGTTGCGGCGCACACGGGGCGCCTTGGTAGCGAAGGTGTTGCGGGCGTTGAAGGCGTCGTTCTGGAGGAACTCCCACGCGGTGCCGTGGAGTTCGTTGCTGCCTGACTTGGTGGCCACCTTGACCTGAATGGGATTGCGGCCATTTTCGGCGCTGAAGTTGAGAGTTTCGACGGAGAACTCGGCGACGGTGTCGACGTTGGGCATGCCCGTGCCGCCCTCGTCCATGGGTGCGTTGGAGGCGAGTCCATCCAGCTGGAACGCCGTCTTGTTGCTGCGCAGGCCCTGACCCTGCACGTAAGTGGCCCGTTCGCCGCCGGATTGGGTTCCGGTCCAGCGCATGCCGGGCACGAGGGAGACGAGAGCCAGAGGGTTGCGGGTGTCCAGCGGCAGTTCACGGATCTGACGCATCTGGACGACCGTTTCGGCGCTGGTTTTCTCGGTTTGGAGGAGTTCGGCGTTGGCGGTAATGGAGACCGATTCCGTTACCTCGCCGACGGTGAGCACGGGGGCAAGTCGGCTGCGATCACCGACGGTCAACTCGGCTTTGGCCACCTCCCACGTTTTGAAGCCCTTGGCCTTGACGGTGATGGTGTACTGGCCGATGGGGAGCGACAGGATACTGAAGCTGCCATCGGACTCGGTGGTTGCGCGCTTGACGAGGCCCGTTCCGAGATGTTGCGCGGCGACTTCCGCCCCAGGTACGGCGCTGCCGGAACTGTCGGTGACGGTGCCGAAGAACGCGCCTTCGGTGCCGATCTGGGCCGGCAGCAGGAATCCGGTTAGAAACAAACAAATACATGCGAGACAGACGATTCGCATTGGTGGCTCCTTTGGGTCAAGTTTCGGTGTGGAAGAGGTTTCAGTCAATTGAATGGAGGCCCCAGATTCCTGCGTATTGGAAAGTTGCTTTGTGAGAGGGAGGATAACTGCTAGAATCCAGCAGGTTGGATTCCTGAAGGAGAAAAGGATGCCCGCGGAGAAGACACCGACGGTTCCGGCGCTGGAGCGCGGATTGACGATTCTGGAGTTGGTGGCGAAGTCGAAGAACGGGTTTACGTTCTCGCAACTGGCGTCGCAACTGGAGTTTCCGAAGAGTTCGATTCATAGCATTCTGGTGACGTTCGAGCGGTTGGGCTACCTGCAGAAGCTGGAGTCGTCGGGGCGGTACGTGGCCGGACTAAACCTGGTGCGCATTGCCACGGTGGCGTCGCACGGAATCACGCTGCGGCAGAAGGCGGGGCCTCTGCTGTGCGAGTTGACACAGAGGACCGGGCTGACAGCGCACATCGCGATTCTGGAGAACAATGAAGCCCTGCTGGTGGCCAAGGTGGAACCGTCAGGGATCATGCCGGTGGCGACGTGGATTGGGAAACGGATCGACTATCACTGCACGAGCCTGGGCAAAGCGTTGATTGCGTGGCGGCGGGAGGAGGAGATCAACCGGCTCGTCAAGGAGCGCCGCATGCTGCGTCATAACGACAATACCATCTCGACCCTGGCCCGGCTCAAGCAGGAGTTGATGCGGACGCGGCAGGCCGGCTATGCGGTGGATGACGAGGAGGAGGAGATTGGGATCCGGTGTATTGGAGCGCCGGTGCTGGGGGTATCGGGCGAAGTGGAGGCGGCGGTGAGCGTGTCGGGGACTGTGGATCAGATTCGTACGGAAGACGTTGCGCGCATGGGGGCACTGGTGCAGGAGGCTGCCTTTGAGATGTCACGGCGGCTGGGTTGGGCAGCGGCGAACCGCGAGAGTTGAAGTAGTTTCCAATACGCTGGATTCCAATTTTGCCGTGGAAGTCGACCGGGGGAGAATGGGGCGATATGCGTCTCAAGGACAAAGTTGCGATTGTAACGGGCGGGGCCCATGGGATTGGACGGGCGATTGCGGAGCTGTTTGCCGAGGAGGGAGCGGCCGTGCTGATCGCGGATCTGGACGCGGCCGCCGGCACGGCGCTGGCGGAGTCGGTGCGATCGGCGGGCGGCCGGGCGGAGTTCTGGCTGACGGACGTGGGGTCGAAGGAGGCCGTTGCCGGAGCGGTGGAGATCGCGGCGCGATGGACGGGACGGATCGACGTGCTCTGCAACAACGCGGCCTACCTGGGTGAGTTTCACGGAGTGCTGGATGCCAGCGACGAGGAATGGGACCGGTGCCTGCGGGTGCAACTGCTGGGGACGAACAACTGCACGCGAGCCGTGCTGCCCTTTATGTTGGCGCAGAAGGCGGGCTCGATTGTGAATGTTGTGTCGATCCAGGCGATGGTGGGGTGTCCGACTTCCGTGGCGTATACCGCCGCGAAGGCGGGGCTGCTGGGCTTTACGATGAGCGCGGCGTATGACTACGGCAAGGACAACATTCGCGTGAACTCGCTGTGTCCGGGACCGATCCAGACTCGGATCTCGCCGAAGCCGGGGGAGGCAGCGTACGAGTGGCAGTGCTCGCAGACGATGCTGGGGCGGGTAGGCCAACCCAGGGAAGTGGCGCAGGCGGCGTTGTTCCTGGCGTCGGACGAATCCTCCTTTGTGACCGGGGCGACGCTCGCGGTGGATGGCGGGTGGACGGCGAAGTAGGCAAGTTTCCGATTAGCTGGACAGGCGGGCGGAAATGGCGTTTTGGGGGCATGGCGCCGCGAGCGGTGCTCCGTATAATCGCAGTTGATGAAGCGATGCGCCTTCCTATTCCTGATTTCCCTGGCTGCCTGTTGGGCTGAGCAATTGCCGGTGCGCGTGACTTGGGGGCATGCCCGTACGGTGCCTGTCCAGGTGAGTGCCGACGGCGGCATGGCGGTTCAGGGATTGGTTCAGACGGGCCCGGTGGATGGCGCGGCGGGCGGGCTGCGATTTGTTTTGGATTGCCCACCGCGCACCGGATCGAAACTGCAGAAGCTGCAGGTGATCTGGGCGGACCTGCTGGCCGCGGCCGATGCCGACACGGCGCGCCGGTTGGGCGAGGACGCGTCGATGGAGCCCCATGCTCCGCGGCTGTATGTGCGGACACGGGCCGATGGGGCCGGCGGGTTCGCCGTGTCGATTGAGCAGTTGAAGCGGGAGCACGCGATCTGGGTTCCTTCCCTGGATGTGTACGTCACGGCGGGCGAGCCGTTTGTGCCGAGAGCCGCGCATTTGAAGTCGCTGGAGGACTGGAAGGGGCAGCGGATTCTCGATCGGGTAGAGCGAGAGCCGGAGGCGAGCTACGAGGAGTACACGGCGCGCTGGGAGGACATGGGCAGCCCTTCGTACGTGAACCCGCAGCAGACCGGGTCGGGGCACATCATCGGCTTGGCGTGGGACAGTTCGATCCACAAGTTTGGGATCGATCGCGGGGCGGGCGTACGGAATGACTTCGGGAATCCCGACCGGTTCCGCTTCTGGTTCGAGGTCGGCGACATCACGAAGGGGATCGCGACTACGTGGAAGCGGCAGAGTCTGCAGGACGGACTTCCCGTGGTCACTACGGTATTCGAGCGCGAGGGGATCCGGTATGAGGTGGAACAGTTCGCCTACCCATTGGACGGGCCTCCGGCCGAACGGCGGGGCGATGTGCGGATGGTGCTGATGCAGCGGCTGAGGGTGTCGTCGATGGATGGCAAGGCCCGGCGGGTGCCCATCACGTTGAGCCATCGGCGGGCGATGGCGAGTGGCCTGAGCTCCGAGTTCGATGTCGAGCAAGCCGGCGGCCGAACCATCGTGCGGAACCACAGTTTCGGCGAGACACTGCTGGAGATCGACGGTGGCGGCGGGGCGGTGGTCTGGTCGGGTGTTCAGGACTACGACAATCAGCACATGAAGCGGGTGAACCTGACTGTGCCGCTGGACGTACCGGCGCAGGGGGCTCGGGAGTTGGTGGTGAAGCTGCCGTCGCCGATGGTGGACGCGGCCGGCGCCGCTGTGTTGGCGAAGCTGGACTACACGCGGGCCCGGACGGAGACCCTGCGATTCTGGACCGGCTGGGTGGAGAAGGGCGCGCAGTTCCAGGTGCCGGAGAAGGTGGTGAACGATCTCTTCCGGGCGAGCCTGTGGCACGCGCTGCGGCTGCCAAGGCGGCACGAGGGACGGATCGATCTGCCGTACTCGAACTTCGCGTACGACCAGACGGGGACGCCCTGGCCCGTGAATCAGGCGGTCTACATCGACTACATGCTATTTGGCCTGCGGGGCTATGGCGACGTGGCGGCCGAGGAACTGCTGGCACAGTACCGGAACAACCAGGAGATCAACGGGCATGTCAGCGGGTATGCCAACTGGTTGGTGTACACGCCGGGCATGCTGTATGCGACGGCGCGGAACTATTTCCTCTCAGGCGACCGGGTGGCGTTGGAACGGGTGCTGCCGCAGTCGTTGAAGGCGCTGGAGTGGTGCCTGGAACAAACCCGGGCGGCGGAGCGGCGCGAGGGCCCAACGAAGGGTCTGGTTTCGGGCCCGCTGAACGATTTGACGGGCGAGGGCCTGTGGGCGTTCAACCAGGCATACATGTACGCGGGGCTCGAGTTGTTTGGTAAGGCGCTGGAACAGATTGGGAACCCACAAGGCCAGGCGGCCCAGGCTGCGGCGAAGAAGCTGGCCGAGGCCGTGGATCGAGGATTCCGGGCGGCCAGCGCGAAGTCGCCGCTGGTGCAACTGCGCGATCACACATGGATCCCCTATGTGCCTTGCGAGGCGAACACATTTCGACGAATTCTGGACGACTGGTATCCGACGGACGTCGATACGGGCCCGGTGCACATGCTGCGGCTGAAGGCGGTGGCTCCGGGTGGGGATCTGGGCGACTGGTTGTTGAACGACCATGAAGACAACCTTTTCATCCGGGGCTGGGGGATTGCGAACGAACCCGTGTACAACCAATCCGCTACGGCGTATCTGTGGCGGGACGACCCGAAGGCCGTGATCCGGACGTTCTACAGTTATATGGCCAGCGCCTTCAGCCATTCGGCGCTGGAGCCGGTGGAGCACCGGTCGACGCACGGGCAGTACTTTGGACCGCCGTCGACGGATGGTGCGTGGTTTGAGTTGTACCGGAACATGCTGGTGCTGGAGCGGGATGATGACTCGTTGCTGCTCGCAGGGTCTACACCGCGGCGCTGGCTGGAGGATGGCAAGACGATTCAGGTGACGAAGGCACCGACGCGATTCGGTCTGCTGTCGATGACCCTGGAGAACAAGGCCGGGCAGTTGACGTCGGACGTTGAGCTGGGTGACCGAGCGCGGCCCTCGGAGTTGCTGGTGCGGTTCCGGCATCCGGCCGGCAAGAAGATGATGGGCGTGACCGTGAATGGCCGGAACTGGACCGATTTCGACGCAGGGCAAGAGTGGGTGCGCGTGCCGGCGCCGAAGGAAAAGCGGTATGTGATCGTGGTGCGGTACTGAGTTTCCGGCTAATTGGAAAGTGATTTCCGACGCGCTGCAGGATTGCCGTGGATAGACGATTTGTAGGGTGTAATGGATTCTTGGCGCGCGGGCGTCGAAAGGAACAATGAGCGAAGGCTACCTCTACACGCTGTTGGGTTTACTGGCATTCAGCGCCCTGGGCGTGTTTCACAAGCTGGCGGACACGCTGAAGTGCCGTCCAAGCCCGGTGAACGCGCTGATGTACGGCTGGTCGTTGGTCTTCGTCACCATCACGATTACGATGCGCGGCGCGGAGTGGCACAGCCCGGCAGGCGCATGGTCGCTGGCGCTGCCGTTTGGAGTGAGCGCGTCGATCGCGATTCTCGCCTTTCAGGCCGGCATCCGGTATGGCGACATCGCGACGAGCTGGCTGGCCATCAATCTGTCGTCGGGGCTGCCGACGGTGGCGTCGATCCTGATCTACCACGAGCCGGTGGGTATGAAGCGTGCCATTGCCCTGTGCCTGATCCCGATGTCGATGGCGCTGCTGTGGAAGGACAAGCGGGACGCGGAGCGGCGCCATGAATAAGACCAACCTCTGGATGCGGCTGATGTTGGTGTCGTTCGTGGCGAACGGCCTGGGTCCGTTTGGTTTGAAGATTTTGACGGAGAGAGGGCTGGCCGCTTATCAGGAGCAGTACCTCTTCTTTTGGTATCTGGGCGGTTTTGTCTTTGCCCTCGCAGCTCTGCTGGTGAGCCGCACGGGCGTGAATGGCCGTGAGGTGCTGCTGGGCGCCGCGATGGGCGGCTGTAGCCTCGCGGGGCAGAGCTTTACGGCGCTGGCCCTGGCGAAGGGGATTCCCGGGCATATCGCGTTTCCGCTGACGACCGGCGGATCGCTATTTCTGGTCGCGACGGCCGGGCTGCTGTTGTTCAAAGAGCGCATCGGCCCCTATGGATTTTGCGGTGTGGTGCTGGGCATCGCGGCACTAGTCATGTTAAGCGTTGCCTGACGGTGAAGGAAGGTGCAAGTTGGCCACTGAACATCAAAGGAACGGAAGAGCGCCGGGCAGGGTACTGCAGACGGCGGATGTGGAGCTCTTCGAGCATGTGGAGCAGAACCTCTACACGGCTGTGTTGGCCGATGCCCTGGATGAACTGGGCTTCCGGCAACAGGCGATGAGAGAGACGATCAGGCCGCTGTCCCCGGACCTGGTCTTCGCCGGATGGGCGCGGACGATCTCGTGCATGGATGTGTATCACATGTGCGAGAACCCGTATGAGATCGAGATCGAAGCGGTGGACAGCCTGCTACCGGGCGAGATCGCGGTGGTAGCCACCGGTGACTCGAAGCGGAACGCTCCCTGGGGCGAACTGCTGTCGACGGCTGCGATGACCCGGGGCGCACGCGGGGCTGTGATCGACGGCCTGGTGCGGGACGTGAAGAAGATCCAGTCGTTGGGCTTCCCGGTGTTTGCGACGGGCATCAAGCCGGTGGATTCGCGCGGACGCGGCCTGGTGGTCGACTACAATATCCCGGTGGAATGCCAGGGCGTGCTGGTGACGCCGGGGGATCTCGTTGTGGCGGACTTCGACGGGGTCGTCGTAGTGCCGGCGGCCGTCGTTACGGAAGCGGTGAGGATGGCTACGGACAAAGTGTCGCGCGAGAACCACAGCCGGGCCGAGCTGATGAACGGGTCGCTGCTGCGGCAGGTCTACGACAAATACGGAGTGCTTTAGTGATCGTCGACGTACACACGCATGTCTGGGAGTGCCCCTGCCACATCGGTGAGCGGTTCGTGCACGACGCCAAGGTGACGGCCGGTGACGGGTACAAGGATATCCACGTCGATCTCGACAAGCACTGGGCGGCGATGGAGCCCGTTGATCGCGCGATCGTGCTGGGGTTCCGGGCCCGGCATGTCGGCGTCCTGGTCCCGAACGAATACGTGGCTGAGTATGTGGGGCGGCATCCGGAGAAGCTGATCGGTTTCTGTTCCATCGATCCACAGGATCCGGATGCGGTGGAGCAATTGGATCATTGCGTGCAGACCTTGAAGCTGCAGGGCCTGAAGATGGGGCCGATCTATCAGAATGTCGCGCCTACGGATTCACGGTTCCGGCGGATTCTGAAGCGGGCTGAAGAGCTGCGGATCCCGATGTTGATCCACCAGGGCACGACGTTCTGCGAGAACGTGTCGCTGGAGATTGCGAATCCGATTCTGCTGCAGCCGCTGGCGTTGGAGTTTCCCAAGCTGGTCACGGTGATTGCTCACATGGGACATCCGTGGATCAACGAGACTCTCGTGCTGATCCGGAAGAATCGGAATATGTACGCCGATATTTCCGCGTTGTTTTATCGGCCCTGGCAGTTTTACAACGCTCTCGTGGCGGCCATGGAGTACGGGGTGCTGGATCGGCTGCTGCTGGGGTCGGATTATCCGTTTACAACGCCGCAGGGGACGATGGATGCTCTGCGGGCGGTGAATCGGATGGCCGAGGGGACGAATTTGCCTCGGATTCCGGAGAAGGCTATTGAGGCCATGATTGGGCGGGATACTTTGGGGTTGCTGGGGATTGGATAAGCCGGCGCGACGCACTTCCGCTTACTAACGTGCGCGGCTCCGAACATGGGCTCGGTTTCTGTCAAGCGATGCGGTATTTCGCTATCAGCTCTTCGTTTACTTCCACGCCCAGGCCGGGCGCTTCGGGCACCTTCAGGTAGCCATCCTCCAGCTTGATTGGATCCTTGCCCAACTCGCGGCTTAGCGGGCCGCTGGCGGTGTTGAACTCCACCAGGACGGCACGGCGCTGGAAGGCGTTCAGATGCAAGGACGCCGCGGTGAGTAGGTCCGACGACCAGGAATGCGGGATCACGTGGATGTTTGCACGCTCGGCCATGTGGACGATCTTGCGGGCTACGGTGAGACCTCCGCAGCGGGTGAGGTCGGGTTGCAGGATGTCGACTTTGGCTCGCTCGATCAACTCGCGGAAGCCCCATTCGGTGGCTTCCTGCTCTCCACAGGCGATGGGCGTGTCGACGGCTTCGGCCACCTGGCGATAGCCGTCGTAGTCCTCGGGATTCAGGATCTCTTCGATGAAGAAGGGGCGATGGGGTTCGAGGGAGCGCACGACGTTGATGGCCTGTTTGGGCGTGCGGTCGACGAACCATCCTGTATCGATGAGCAGGTCGTTGCGATCGCCCATGGCCTGACGGGCCGCGGCTACGAGCTCGACATCGCGACGCGGATCTTCGCCGAAAACACCCCAGCCGAACTTGATGGCCGTGAACCCCTGATCGAGGTAGCGCTTCGTTGCCGATTGCATGGCATCGGGCGTGGGCCGGAAGAGGGTGCTGGCGTAGGCGCGGATCTTCTCGTGCCAGCGGGCGCCCATCAGTACGCAGACTGGCTGGCCGTAGAACTTGCCGCAGATATCCCAGAGAGCGATGTCGATGGCCGAGATGGCCTGGATGGCTACGCCGCGGCGGCCGTAGTAGATGGAGCCGCGATACATCTTGTACCAGAGGCGTTCGACCTCCAGCGGATTCTCACCGACCACGAGGGATGCGAGCCCTTCGAAGCACTCCATGCCTGGTTCGCTCCACTGGGGCGCCTCGACAGCGGCCTTGGCAACGGGCGCGGAGGTCTCCATGTCGGAGTAGCCGACGATGCCGGCGTCGGTAGTGACCTTCACCAGACCCATGTAGGTGGGCCCGACGGCCTCTTCGTCGGCTTCCGGTGAGCGGTAGAGGCCGGGCGACTTCAGGACCAGGACTTCGACGTTTGTGATCTTCATGCGGGGAACTCCGTCTCTTCACCGATGACGAAGAGAGTCAGGCCTTTCGGGCAGACGGCGGCAGCGTAGCGGGCGATGAGGACTCCGTCGCGATGGGCGCGGACTTCGAGGGGTTCCTCGGTGTGATCGGAGAAGTCGTGGAGACGGCCCAGGAGCTGGCCCTCGGTCACGTTGTCGCCGGGCAGGGCCAGCGGTTCCCAGACGCCGTCGCGCGGACAGGGCCGGTAGTCGTCCAGATTGGGGGCTTGGATCAGGCGCTGGGTTCGCGTGGAGGGACGAACGGGCTCGGGTAGGAGTCCGTAGTGGCGCATCACGTTCAATGAACCTTCATAGGCGTGATGGACGCCCTCGGGACTGACCAGTTCACCGGAGCCGAACTCGCCGCCGATGGCGATCTTGCCGTCGTCCTCGGCTTCGTCCGTCAGAAGTCCCGACGCCATCTGGCGCGAGTAGACAAAGAGGAAGGGGGTGTCGAACAGCCGCGCCGCTTTGGACATCTCGGCGAACTGGGCGGCGTCGGGCAGGCGGTGGAACGAGGTGCAAAGTGGGAAGACGGCTTCGCGTCCGCCGGAATGGATGTCGATGACGACACGAACACGCGGGAAGACTTGTGTTTTAACAAAGTTGGAGATGCGGTAAGAGATGCTGCCGCGTGGACTGCCGGGGAAGGCGCGGTTCATGTTCACGTTGTCGAGCGGCGAGAGACGAGTGCCGGCGCGGCAGGCGCTTTCGCTCAACTGGGGGATCAGGACCACGAGACCGGCCATGCGGGCGGGATCGAGGTCGTGGCAGAGACGTTTGACGGCGACCTGGCCTTCGTATTCGTTGCCGTGGGTACCGCCGAAGACGGCCACACCGGGAGCGTCGCCGGCGGCTCCGCGGACGACGGTGAGTGGAACCAGCGAGTAGCCCCAGGCGGAGTCCAGGTGGAACCCGAGCTGATAGTGGCGTTTGCCGGGCGTGTCGAAGTCGACGGCGGAGAGGTCGTGGAGAAGGATGGGCGATTCAGGCATGGGGAGCGGCTTCCGCGAACAATGTGCAAGGGGCGCTATCGAGGCCATCGAAGAGCCACGGCATTAGGGTGATGCGCTGCAGCGTGGGCAGGTCGTCCGGAATCAGCGCGTCTTCTATGAGAAGTATGGGCCGGTCTGCATAGGCTGTGCAGCCCAGGAAGATGCGATGGGCCGCGGCTCCGGCCTCTTCGTGCGCCAGCGCGGAGACGGAGGGGAAGTCCATGGCGATGGCGCGTAGGGCGGGGCAGGTGGCCATCAGGTAGGAGGCCGCGTCCGGTCCGAAGCCAGGGCCCTGGTCGACATAGCGGCGCTCGTCCTGACGGTGGCGGCCGAAGCCGGTTCGGATGAGGAGGATATCCGATTGCAGTGGCGTTACAGCCAGCGCCGGTTCCAGATGGCTGGGTTGGATCAACTCGCTCTCGTGTAATGGAACGTCCAGAACCGTGGGCCGGGTGAAGACGAACTCGTCGAGTTGGTAGTCGGTGATGGCGCGGCCTTGCGGGTTGAAGTGGCGCGGAGCATCGACGTGGGTTCCGGCGTGGTTGCTGGTGGTGAAGTAGTAGGAGTTGCAGGTGTCGCCCTTGGCCAAGTCGTAGATCTGATTCAGCTTTGGCTTGGGGAGCGAACTGTAGAAGGGCGTGTGCTCAGACAGGTTGTGCGACAGCTTGATGAGCATCTGGGGTCATTTTAGCGGAGGCGCGGACTGGGCTGTGCCAGGTGGTATCCATGGTTTCCAGGGTATTGGAATCGTTGCAAGGTCCAGGTCTCGGTAGAGATTAGCAAAGGTGATGATGTGGTTTTTCTAACATTTAACTTCGCTTCTGGATCGGGGTCTGGCACAATAAGACAATTAGAGTATTATGTCTTCTTTGGTCCAGTATCCTCACCTTGACCTGATCGAGTTGCTTCTGGGTGAACACGCGGCCATTCTGGCTCTGTTCCGGAGTCTGGAGCAACGGCTACCCGTGATGAGCCTGAAGGAGATGCAGGGCGCGGGCTACACCGTGGAGGCGCTGTTGATGGCTCACGCGATTGAGGAAGATGCGCTCTTGTTTCACTCACTTCCGGAGAAGCGAGAGAGCGTACGGAAGACGTTGGACGCGATGTTTGGCGAGCACAACGAGCAGCGGCGGATGATGGAGGAGTTGAGGATCGCGAAGACCACGCTGGCGGTGCGCAAGGTGCTGCGGCAAGTCATCGACCTGACGCGCGAGCACTTCGCAGTGGAAGAGCGGGTGCTGTTCGACCTGGCTCGCAAGGTTCTGGGGAAGCGGAAGTTGGAAGAGTTGGGTGGGGAGTTTGCACGCCGCCGCGGCTTGAGCACCGTGAGCTGATGCAGCCGTAGGGGTTCATGCATTACCTTAAGGGGATGCCTGTTCCCGACTGGGATCGCTACTACCTGGAAATCTGCCGTGTTGTCTCGAAGCGGAGCAAGGATCCGTCGACCAAGGTCGGGTGTGTGATTGTGGGGCCGGCGCATGAGATCCGGTCGACGGGGTACAACAGCCTGCCTCGCCATGTGCGCGACGATGTGCCGGCGCGATTGGAGCGGCCGGAGAAGTACCTGTGGATCGAGCACGCGGAGCGGAACGCCATCTACAATGCCGCGCGAGCGGGTACGGCTTTGGAAGGCTGCACCATTTATACGGATTTGATGCCGTGCATGGACTGCGCGCGGGCCATTGTGCAGGCGGGGATCCTGGAAGTGGTGACGGATGAGACGCGGTTCCAGCAGTACTCGAGCGCGCAGTATAACGAACACTTCCAGCGCACGATGGACCTCTTTCAGGAGGCTGGCGTGCGGATTCGCACAGTGCCGTTCGATCCGGTTCCAATGGACTAGTCAGCCAAGTCAGCCAATCGCATAGTTTTGGCTTGTCTCGGGCAGTCCAATTTGGTATTCTCTGACTTCGCGATGATCCCGCTGCCTCAGCTCGATGCGAACTCGGATGAGCCGATCTACCGGCAGTTGCATGCCAGGATCAAGGCTTCAATCCAGGATGGGAGCTTGGCCCCTGGGGAGCGGATCCCGCCCACACGCGAATTGGCTGGCCTGCTTGGCCTGAATCGGACTACGGTGGCGGCGGCCTACGAACTGTTGGAAGCAGAGGGGTTAATTCGCGGGCACGTGGGCCGTGGCAGCTTCGTCGCCGATCCGAACGAAATTGGACTGGCACCCGCGCCGGGCGGGCTGGATTGGGAAGACCGGTTTGTATCGAACCGGGCGCAGGATCCGCCGGTGCCGGTTGCAGCCCGAGGGACGGACCTGATCAGTTTCACGGCGGCACGGCCCGCCGCGGACCTCTTTCCTCTCGCGGAGTTTCGGGCGGCCTGCCGTGAGGTGATCGACGGACCGGCGGCGGTGGACATACTGCAGCTTGGGTCGCCGTTGGGGTACGCTCCGCTGCGGGCGTTCCTGCAGGAGAACAAGCGAGTCGGAGAAGACCTGCTAATTACGAATGGCTGCCAGCAGGCGCTGGACCTGTTGCAGCGGCTGTTTACGCGGCCGGGCGATTGCGTGCTGGTGGAGGACCCGATCTATCCGGGGCTTCGGAATGTGTTTGCGCACGCCGGGGTAAGGATTGTTGGTGTTCCGGTGGGTCCGGATGGTCTGGATGTGGAGGCGCTGCCGAGGCTGATCGCGCGGGAACGGCCGCGGTTGCTGGTGGTGACGCCGAGTTTCCAGAATCCGACGGGTGCGACGATGCCTTTGGCGGCCCGGCAGGCGCTGTTGCGCGTGGCCAGGGAGCAGCAACTGGTAGTGGTGGAGAACGACATCTACGCCGAGTTGCGGTATCAGGGTGGGGATCTGCCGTCGCTGAAGCAGTTGGACGAGACCGGCGACACGCTGCAGATCAAGAGCTTCTCGAAGGTGGCGTTTCCTGGACTTCGCGTGGGCTGGGTGAGCGGGCCGCGATCGGTGATTGGCCGCCTGGCCGAGTTGAAGCAGTGGACGGACCTGCACTCCGATCAGCTTTCTCAGGCGGTCCTGCTGCGGTTTGCCGAGTCAGGGCGTTTGGAAAGCCACCGGCAGCGGATGGTGGAGGCGGGCCGGGCACGGCTGCAGGCTGTGCTGGCGGCGTGCGAACGTCACTTGCCGCAGGGTTCACGGTTTACGCGGCCGCAGGGCGGCATGAATCTTTGGGTTCGTTTGCCGGATCCGCTGGATGCCTCGGAGTTGTTGCCGAGAGCGCAGCGGGCCGGAGTGAGCTATTTGCCCGGGCGTTACTTCGCGGTGTCGCGACAGGAGCCGGGCGCATTGCGTTTGAGTTTTGCCGGATTGCCGCCCGAGCAGATTGAAGCCGGGCTGGCGATTCTCGGCAGGGTAAGCCAGGAGGAGCTGACGGCGGCGCGGGCCGCGCAGTCGGCGGGTCTGGCTCCAGTGATCGTATGAACCCCGTCCGCTAGGGAACGGGTGTGGGCCAAGAGTCTGGGAAGGAGACCTCAAAATGATGTATCTCGACGAAGCATTCCGCGTGAAAGTCGGCCTGGCCGAAATGCTCAAGGGCGGCGTGATCATGGACGTGACGGACGCCAAGCAGGCTGAGATTGCCGAGAAGGCAGGCGCTTGCGCGGTGATGGCGCTGGAGCGGGTTCCTTCGGACATCCGCAAAGAGGGCGGCGTGGCGCGCATGGCGGCGATCAGCAAGATCCGCGAGATCATGGCGACCACCAGCATTCCGGTGATGGCCAAGGTCCGCATCGGCCACTTCGCCGAAGCGCGGGTGTTGGAGGCGCTGGAAGTCGACTACATCGACGAGAGCGAAGTGCTGACTCCGGCCGATGAAGAGCACCATGTTTGGAAGCGCGACTTCAAGGTGCCGTTCGTGTGCGGCTGCCGGAATCTGGGCGAGGCGCTGCGGCGCATTGCCGAGGGCGCGGCGATGATCCGCACGAAGGGGGAAGCGGGCAGCGGCAACATCGTCGAGGCCGTGCGCCACATGCGGACGATCGTCAAGGAGATGAAGCAGTTGACGGTGCTGGGACCGGAGGAGTTGGTGGCCGAGTCGAAGAAGCACCAGGCTCCGCTGGAGCTGATCATGTACGTGCACGAGCATGGCAAGTTGCCGGTGCCGAACTTCTCGGCGGGCGGGATTGCGACTCCGGCGGATGCGGCCTTGGCTCGCATGTTGGGCGCCGAGGCGGTGTTCGTGGGCAGCGGCATCTTCAAGTCGTCGGATCCGGAACGGCGCGCGAAGGCGATTGTGAAGGCGAATACGCATTACCAGGACGCGCTGGCCGTGCTGGAGGCGAGTGAAGAACTGGGCGACGCGATGCCGGGTCTGGATATCCGCCAGATGGCGGAAACCGACATGATGCAGACGCGCGGCTGGTAGTTCGGAGACGAGGAACGTAGACGATGAAGATTGGAGTGCTGGCCCTGCAAGGCGACTTCGAGGCTCATGCCTGCGCGCTGCGGCGCGCGGGGGCTGAGGTGATGGAAGTTCGCACGAAGGCGGATTTAGCGCAGGTGGACGGTCTGGTGATTCCCGGTGGCGAGAGCACGACGATGCTGAAGCTGATGGGGTATTACGACCTGTTCGAGCCATTGCGCGAGTTCGGGGCCAGCAAACCGATCTTCGGGACGTGTGCGGGTGCGATTCTGCTGGCGAGCGAGGTGATGAGCCCGTCGCAGGCGTCGTTGAACCTGATTGACATGTCGATTGAACGGAACGCCTATGGGCGGCAGTTGGACAGTCGTGTGGTGAAGCTGAACGGCCACGGGTTGGACGGCGATGCGGAGCTGGAGGCGGTGTTCATCCGGGCTCCGATTATCCGAAGGGTAGGCGAAGGCGGCAAGGTGCTGGCCACGTATCAGGATGATCCCGTGCTGGTGGACTATGGCCGGCACATGGTGGCGACGTTCCATCCTGAGCTGAGCAACGACCTGCGCATCCACAGTCATTTTCTTGCGAAACTGGGATAGACGGCTCCGCAGAGGGCCGGAGATCGAGGTAATCCCTTGCGACGTATGAAAGTACTGTTTGTGTGTATTGGCAACGCGTGCCGGAGTCAGATGGCGGAGGCCTTTGCGAGGTGCTACGGGTCCGACGTGCTGGAGGTGGAGAGTGCGGGGCTGAGTCCGGCGTCGATGATTCCCGAGGTGACGCGGAAAGTGATGCTGGAGAAGGGCCTTCCGATGGAGGACCAGTTTCCCAAGGACGTCCTGGACATCCAGTTGCATGACGTGGATCTGGTGGTGAACCTGTCGGGCGTGGGGTTGCGAGGGCTGCCAATTACGCGGTCGAGGGACTGGGCGGTAAAGGATCCGATTGGGCAAAAGGAGTCGTTTCACCGGGAGATCCGGGACGAAGTGGAGCGGCTGGTGATGGGTCTGATTCTGGAACTACGGAACCTCCAGCAGGCCTGGCAGGCGGACCAGGCGAGTGCTCCAGGGAGTTGACTTTCGACCTCTGATTTGAAGAGAATAGGTGTTGTCAGCACATCGTGCGGATGTGGCGGAATTGGCAGACGCGCTAGATTCAGGTTCTAGTACTCGCAAGGGTGTGGAGGTTCAAGTCCTCTCATCCGCACCATAAACAAACAAAAGGTTTAAGCCATTCGTAAGAGTGGCTTTTTTGGTGCCCAAAAGCACCCCTGGTGAACCGTAGAGTTTACGAGATCAATCAAAGCCGCTATCCGTCACCCTTCTCCCCCCTCCTTGGCCACCGCCCTCATGGCCGCAATGTACTCGTCCGTGACCTTGAATCGGTCCTGGCATTCGTGGCAGACCAGCAGGTGCTCTTCCACGGCCGCCATCCGTGACTCTGGAAGGGTCCGCATGGAGTACCGCTCCAGGTCGTCGGTGACGTGGTCCACAAGACCACGACGGCGTCACCGTCCGGTTCCACCCGGTTGATGTTGGGGTGACAGGTAATGTGTATACACGGTATTGTATATACAGATGACGCGTTACGAATGGGACGAAGCCAAGAACCAGACGAACCGTGAAAAGCATGGCATCTCGTTTGATACAGCCATCCTGATATTCGACGACCCCCGTGTCGTAAGCGAAGTCGAGCGAGTTGTGGACGGTGAGGAACGGTGGCAATCCATCGGCAGGATCGGAAGTGTTCTCGTCGTTTTGGTGGCCCATACGTGGAAACTGGAGAACGATGCGGATGAGGTCGTTCGTATCATCTCAGCCAGAAAAGCAACCCCCAACGAACGTAAGAGATATGAGGAATCGCTATGAGAAAACTTACCGCCAAGCAAAAGTCTGAAATCGAAGTGTTGACGAAGCTCCCGGACGACAAGATCAACACGTCCGACATTCCAGAGGCGGTCTTCACAGATCAAGCCGTAGTTGGAAAGTTCTACCGTCCGATCAAGAAGCCTATCTCAGTTCGCCTGGACGCCGATGTACTGGCGTGGCTGAAGCACTCCGGTCCCGGATACCAACGCAGGATCAATGACATCTTGCGCCGGGAGATGGCACAGGGCAACAAGCGACGATGAACTCTACCGCCCCAACACAGCCACCAACTCCCATCTGTTTTCACGAAGCCGGCTATGCTGCCATAGCCTATTGCCTGGGTCACCAGCCAGTGGATACCTTCGGGCACATTGTCCGACATCCGCGGAACCAGACGAGTAGCCACACCTGGCTTTCCGCGATGCGGTGTCGAGTTCCTGATCACCGTTCGCCTCGCTGCACAATAGAAGGTGCTGTGCTTCGCAACACCTTCTGCTTCACCTCGGCTGCCCGCACCTCAAGATCCCTATGAACCCTCACCTGCATCCCCGCGACGAAATTCTGCTCCTGATGGAGCGCATCTACCGATACCGGATGACTACTACTTCCGGCGGGAACCTGTCGATTCGCGAGCCTAACGGCGACGTCTGGATTACTCCGGCGCGGATCGATAAGGGGGCTCTGCGGCGCGAGGATATCGTGCTGGTTCGGGCGGATGGCTCCATTGAAGGCTCGCGGCGGCCCTCTTCGGAGCTGCCTCTGCATCAGGCCATCTATCGCGGACGACCCGATGTGCGCGGGATTGTTCATGCGCATCCAGTCGCCTTGGTCGCGTTCAGCATGGTCCGGGCGGTGCCGGATACGCGGCTGTTCCACCAGTCGTGGCATGTGTGCGGCGCAGGTGGATTCGCGGCCTACGAACTGCCGGGTAGCGCTGCCTTGGGCACAACGGTCGCGGCTACCTTCGAGAAAGGCTTTGACTGCGTCATTCTTGAAAACCATGGTGTTGTCACGGCCGGCGCCGATCTGCAGCAGGCCTTCCGTCGATTTGAGACTTTCGAGTTTGCAGGGAAGACCATCATCAAAGCCAATCTTCTCGGCCGACCGGTGCGCTACTTGACCGATGACGAGATCGCGCTGCCTCAACGGCGGCAGGCGTTGCCCGAGTTTGAGCGGAAAGCGGCGAGCAGTCAGGAGAAAGAGGTCCGGCGGCGACTGTGCGAGTTTGTGCAGCGGGCCTACCGGCAGCGGCTGTTCATCAGCACGCAGGGCAGTTACTCCGCGCGGGTCGACGCGACATCTTTTCTCATCACGCCCTATGAGATCGATCGCGGGACGATTCAGCCCGGCGATCTGGTGCTGGTCCACGGCGGTCAGGTGGAATCTGGCGGCGAGGCGAGCCGGGCGGCCGCCGTCCATGATGCGATCTATGCGACACACCCGCAAATTGGTTCGATCATCAACGCGTACCCGGTGAATGCGACGGCCTTCAGCGTGACTGGGTCGATGGTCGACACACGAACAATTCCGGAGAGTTATGTTGTGGTGCGGCGGCCGGCCATGGCCCCGTACGGACTCCAGTTTGAAGACCCGGCAGCGCTGGCGAGCATGCTCTCGCCGATGCAGCCGACCGTGATTCTGGAGAACGACGGCGTGCTGGTCACCGGCTCCGATGTGCTGGAAGTGTTCGACCGGCTGGAGGTGATCGAGTCGACGGCCGAAGCTTTCATCAACTCGCGCGCCGTGGGCACGCTGTCGCCGATGTCCGATGAAGTCATTGCCGAACTCGACCGGGTCTTTCTTGGGATGTAATAGAGACATGCCGAAAGTTGGGCTATTCATACCGTGCTATGTGGATCAGCTGTATCCACAGGTCGGTCTCGCTACCCTGCGTGTGTTGCGCGGCCTTGGCGTCGATATCGAGTTTCCTGAGGAGCAGACGTGCTGCGGCCAGCCGATGGCCAACTCCGGTTGCGGAGAGGACGCACGGCCGCTGGCCGAGAAGTTTCTGCGGGTTTTTGGCGGCTACGATCACGTGGTGGCGCCGTCGGGCAGTTGCGTGTCGATGGTGCGGAACCACTACGAACAATGGCTGGCGGGCAAGCCGGGGTTCGAACATTTGCGCGACAACACGTTTGAGCTGTGCGAGTACCTGGTGGACGTGGCGCATGTCACGAAGGTCGACGGCGAGTTCGCTCGCAAGGTGGGCCTGCATATGAGCTGCCACGGATTGCGCGAACTGCGCATGGCCAGCTCTTCGGAGCGCATGGTGGCGCCGTTCAACAAAGTGAAGGTCCTATTGGAGCAGTTGCGGGGCATTGATCTCGTGGAATTGAAGCGGCCGGACGAGTGTTGCGGCTTTGGCGGGACCTTCGCGGTGAATGAGGAAGCGGTCTCGTGCCTGATGGGGCACGACCGGATCCGCGATCATGAGCAGGCCGGGGCCGAGGTGATTGCTGGTTTCGACATGTCGTGCCTGATGCACCTGGAAGGCCTGTTGAACCGCGATAGGAAACCGATGAAGGTTCTGCACGTGGCGCAGATTCTGGAACACGCGAGGTTGTCATGAAGGGGCACGCAGAGAGCGCCGCTCCGTTTGTTGCCAACGAACCGAGAGCACACTGGCACGATGAATCGCTGTGGTTCGTGCGTGTGAAGCGCGACCGCCAGGCGGCCACACTGCCGGAATGGGAGGAGTTGCGGGCCACGGCCTCCGCCATCAAGGCGCATACTCTCTCGAAGATCGCCGATTATCTGGAGGAGTTCGAACGCAACGCGACGGCCAATGGGATCCATGTTCACTGGGCTCGCGACGGCGCCGAACACAACGCGATTGTCCTGAAGATCCTCAATGACCATGGTGTGACACGGCTGGTGAAGTCGAAGTCGATGCTCACCGAGGAGTGCCACCTCAACCCGTATCTGGAGGCCCATGGAATCGAGGTCACGGACACGGACCTGGGCGAGCGCATCGTGCAGTTGCGGAAGGAACCGCCGAGCCACATCGTTCTGCCTGCGATTCACCTGAAGAAAGAGGACATCGGCGAGCTGTTCCACATTCAGCTTGGTACGGAGAAGGGCGCGTCCGATCCGAAGTATCTGACGGAAGCGGCGCGCGGACATCTGCGCGAGCGGTTCCTGGGTGCGCAGGCAGGGCTCACGGGCGTCAACTTCGCCATCGCGGAGACGGGCGGAGTGGTGGTGTGCACGAATGAAGGCAATGCGGACATGGGGACCAGTTTGCCTCCGATCCACATCGCCTGCATGGGGGTGGAGAAGATCGTTCCCCGGGCGCAGGATCTCGCCATCTTCCTGCGGTTGCTGGCTCGCAGTGCGACGGGTCAGCCAGTGACGACCTACACCTCCCATTTTCACGGACCGCTGCCGGGCGGCGAGATGCACGTCGTCATTGTCGATAACGGGCGGGCGCGCATTCTGGGCGAGGAGGCATTCCGGCGCTCCTTGAGCTGCATCCGCTGTGGAGCGTGCATGAACACGTGCCCGGTGTACCGGCGGTCGGGCGGCTACAGCTACGGTTACACGGTGCCGGGGCCCATCGGGTCGATTCTGGGCCCGCAGCGCGACCCGGCGGCCTACGGGTCGCTGCCGTTCGCGTCGAGCCTCTGCGGGTCGTGTACGGACGTGTGCCCGGTCAAGATCGACCTGCACCATGAGCTGTTGGCATTCCGGCAGGTGCTGGCGAAGCAGGGATACCTCCCCTGGCAGAAGCGCTTCGCCATGTGGGGCATGGGCCTTGTGCTCGAGAGGAAATGGGCCTTCCTGCTGGGCGGCCGGCTGATGCGCGCTCTGCTTCCCTTGATGCCGCGCGGCCTGGTCTACGGGCCTTGGAATCCGTGGGGCAAACAACGAGAGCTGCCGCCGATGCCCAAGGAGTCGTTCCGTGATCTGTTGAAGAAGGAGCCCAAGTAATGGCTGCGACGAATACCAGCCGCGACGCCATCCTCGGCGCGATGCGCGCCAACGCGCCGAAGCTCCGGCCGTTGCCGGATGCGCCTGTCGCGATCACCTACACGGATCCACTGGAGCACTTCGCGGCCACACTGGCCGGAGTGGGAGGGCGGTTCCTGCGCGTCGCGGACGAAGCCGCGCTGAGGGCGGAGCTTGCCACTCTGGACGTCTACTCCAAGGCGCAACGCGTGGCGTCGCTGGTGGAGGCTGCAACGCCCGGCAACGTGGATCTCACGAGCCTAAAGGATCCCCATGAACTGGAAGGCATCGACCTGGCGATTCTGCCCGGCGAGTTCGGAGTGGCTGAGAACGGGGCCGTGTGGGTACCCGGCAGCCGCCTTGGGCCTCATCGGGCCGTCTTCGTGATCGCTCAACACCTGGTGCTGGTGATGCCGGCCGGGGCGGTTGTGCACAATATGCAGGAGGCCTACACGCGAATCAGGCTGGAGCGGCCGGGGTTCGGGGTGTTCATCTCGGGACCGTCGAAGACCGCCGACATCGAGCAGTCGCTGGTGATTGGCGCACACGGTGCGAGAAGCTGCACGGTGATCGCGGTGGGTTGATGCACCCCTCCCAAATCGGGGTTCGCATCGAGAGCATCATACGTTAGAGAATAGTACGCATGAGGTGGTTTCTCTTTTTGGTCGCGTTGACCTCGGCCTCGGCCCAGCGCAAGCCCGAGCCGGGCTGTCAGTGGGCTCCGTGGGAGAGCGACGAGCTTGGTTTGAAGATGATGGTGCAGAAGTGCGAAGGGAGTTCGGCGCGCGAGTTCAAGGTGCTGAACAACAAGGTTCGCATGGTCTTGCCGGGCCAGGAGACGGTGCTGGGCTCGGTTGTGGTCGAGGTCTGGGACAAATCGGGACGCCAGAACATCCAGGAAGCCATCAACCGCCGTTTCTATCCAAAGATGACCTCGCGCCAGCAGATGGGTTGCGACGTGGTGGACGGCAGCGAGGCCTTCCCGCCCGGCGACGGGAGCAAACAGGTGTTCCAGATTGTCCCGAATGCCATCTACAAAGGAGAAGCAGAGAAACTGCGTGAATCCGAACCGGGCGCCGACGTCTGCGGCCTGTACGGCATCAGCGACCTGGCGCGGTACTTCGAATATCATCCCGGGGAGACTAAGACGAGATTTCTGTTCATCCGCCTGGGCACCGACAAGCCGATGTTTGACCAGCATTCCATCGAACTGGCCGGAAAATAGCGCGGCACTCCGCGCGGGCAGGTGGTAGAATCCTGCACGAGTGAGAAGCAATTGAAGCCCCTCTGCCTTAGCCTGCTCATCCCCGCGGTGCTGTTCGCCGGAGCCACTGTTTATAATGCCCCGGCCGGCGTGGAGCAGGACAAGCTATTTCAGGTGAAGGTGGCCGGCCAGCCCTCGTTCGTCTACAGTCTGCCCGTGGGCGGCATGACGTACTTCTCCTACACCTCGTTCGCGCGCAGAGCCGACATTGAGATCACCGTGGCCCGGCCGGTGGAGACGGTGGCCATTCGCCCGACGAGCTATGGCATCCGGCCTGTGATCAACGGCAACGTCATCACGTTCCGCCTCGACCGCACGGCGCAGATCAGCGTTGAGATCAATGGCGACATCAAGCATCCGCTGCTGCTCTTCGCCAATCCGCCCGAGAGCGCGCCGCCGAAGCCGGGGCCGTCCGGCATCCATTACTTTGGGGCGGGCCAGGTTCACAATGTGGGCCGCATTACAGTCACCAGTGGTCAACTCGTCTACATCGCGGGCGGAGCCATTGTGCGCGGCTCCATCTTCATGGACCAGGCGCGCGGCGTTCACATCCTGGGACGCGGCGTTCTGGACGGAAGCCTCTACAAAAAGGGCGAGTCGCGGATGATCGAGGTCAACCGGTCGAGCGATGTCGACATTGAAGGCATCATCGTCACGAACAGCAAGCACTGGACGGTGCCGATTACGGCGTCCGACAAGGTGACCCTGCACAACGTGAAACTGGTGAGCGACAACGATTGGGACGACGGGGTCGACGTCGTGGGCAGCACGAATGTCACTGTCGACCAATGCTTCATCCGTACGAAAGACGACTGCGTGGCGGTGAAGGCAGGCGTCCAGTACTTCACCAAGTTCAATGCGCAACGCGATGTCAGCAACGTCGTCATCAAGCGATCGGTGTTGTGGAATGGAGCCTGGGGGAATGGCCTCGAGATCGGCTTCGAGACGCGGGCCGCCAGCATCCGCGGCGTCCGCTTCCTCGATAACGACCTGATTCACGTGGAAGGTCCGGAGGGCACGTTCAGCATCCACAACGGCGATCGCGCGGTGATCTCCGATGTGATCTACGACAACTGCCGGGTGGAGGATTCGAAGGGCCTGCTGGTGGATTTCAAGATATTGAAGTCGCGCTACAGCAAGGATGCCGAGCGTGGACAGATCCGCAATATCGTGTTCCGCCGCATCCGTGTCGATCAGGCCGAGATGCCCTCGATCCTGCAGGGCTTTGATGCGACGCACCAGGTGGGTGGGGTGGTCTTCGAAGACGTGAAAACGGGTGGGCGCAAGTGGACGTCGCTCGCCGACGCGGGAATCAAGGCGACACACACCGAGAACGTCAGTTTCAAATAGAATCAGACCAATACAATCTGGAGGCGAGGCAGGGATGGCGATCAATCGCAGACTGTTCCTGATGGGCGCGGCCGGCGCCGCGCGGCGGGTTTACGCCGCTGAGAGGATCTCGCTGGGTGTCATCGGCAGCGGCGGACGCGGCACATTCGTCATGGGCGTCTTCCAGAAGGACCCGGCGGTGCAGGTGGGGGCCATCTGTGACGTCTATGAGCCCAACCTCGAGCGGGCACTCTCGGCGGCGGCCAAGGCACAGGGCGGCGTCTCTCCGAAGTCGTACCGGAACCATCATCAACTGCTGGATGACAAATCGATCGACGCCGTGCTCGTCGCCACTCCCGAACATTGGCATCACCGTATGGTGCTGGATGCGTTGGCCGCGGGTAAGGACGTCTATGTGGAGAAGCCGTTGTGCCACACGCCGGAGCAGGGCGTCGAACTGGTGGCGGCCGAGAAGCGCTCGAAGAATATCGTCCAGGTGGGCATGCAGCGCCGCAGCTATGACCTCTATCAGGAGGGGCGGCGTGTTGTGGCGGCGGGTACGCTGGGCGACGTACGGATGGTGCGGTCGTGGTGGCTGAATACTCAGTTGGGTGGCCAGAAGGTGACCGAACTGAAGGGTCCGCTGGATTGGGCGCAGTGGCTGGGACCGGTGGAGAAGCGGCCGATGGACCCGGACGTCTTCAGCCGCTGGCGGCTGTACAGCGACTTCGCCGGCGGGATCGTGGCCGACCAGGGTGCGCACGTCTTTGACGGGATCCACATGTTGATGGGGTCTGGTGCTCCGCTGGCCGTGACGGCGGCTTCGGGAAGGCCGCATGCCGCGAGCGGGAACACTCCGGAGTCGGTGGTCGTCACGGCCGAGTATCCCGAGGACTTCATCGGCGTGTTCACCATCAACTATGCGGCGATGCGCTACAAGAGCCGCTACGACCAGATGAACCATCTGGATGGAGACAAGGCGCGCATGGACATTGGCCGGGAGGAGCTGCGGGTCTTTGCCCTGGGCGGGGAAGAGACACCCGTCGTCGAGAAGCGTTCAGAGAAAGGCTTTGGCTGGGCGACGGATCTTCATGTGATGAACTTCCTCGGTTGCGTCCTGACGCGCAAGCCACCGGCCGCACCGATGTGGCTGGGCTTCCAGGCGGCCCTGGTGGTGCAACTCGCCAATCTGTCATTGAAGAATGGCCGCCGCATGAAATGGAATCGCACGACCAACCAGGTGGAGGTATAGCGATGGAACGCCGGGCACTGATCTTTTCCGCCCTGGGGAGCGCGTTGCCAGGGCAAACACAGCACGTCCTGCGGTTGCGCCGTCGCGACGATACCAAGGCCATCGAGTTCACTGAGCCTATCGATGCCCGCCGCAGTGCCGTGATCCTGTGCGACATGTGGGACCGGCATTGGTGCGAGGGTGCCAACGGGCGTGTCGCTCTGCTGGTGAAGCGTTGCGGACCGCTGCTGGAGAAGGCTCGCGCCAGCGGGATGCTCATCATCCACGCGCCTTCCGAGACGATGGACTTCTACGCGGACGCGCCACAGCGCAAAGCGATGCTCGCGCTGCCTCGGGTCGATCCGCCGAAACCGTTGGACCTCACCGCGCCGGCGCTGCCCATCGATGACTCCAATGGCGGCTGCGACACGCCTGGAGACGAGCAGCACAAGGCGTGGTCGCGCCAGCATGCCGGCATCGTGGTGGGGCCCGAAGATCTGATCTCCGACCAGGGCACGGAAGTCTACAGCGCTCTGCGGGCGCGCGGCATCCAGCGGCTCTTCGTGATGGGCGTGCACACGAACATGTGCATTCTCAACCGTACTTTCGCCATCAAGCAGATGTCGAAGTGGGGCGTCCAGTGCGTGCTGCTGCGGGACATGACCGACGCCATGTATAACCCACGGGATCGCCCCCATGTCAGCCATGCCCGCGGCACGGAACTGGTGATCGAGTACATTGAGCGCTACTGGTGTCCCAGCACCACGTCGGACGAGCTGTTGAAGGCTCTGGGTTGAGCGCTATACTCTCACCCAGAGGGACTTATGGATCGACGAATCAACCGCCGGGACTGGCTCACCACCGCCGCCGGCGCCACCGCGGCCACGCTGGCGTTGGGCTCGAAGGTGGCCGCTGCCGCCGAACGCACGAAATGGGCGATGCCGGGGCTGTATCCCGGCCGCGTGATCGAAGTTCATCATCCTGGCTGCATTGTCTCGGGCCAGTATCAGCCGGCCGTGGTGCAGCAGATGATGCAGCGCGGCATGAAAGACCTCACCGGCGCCGATGGCTGGGCCGATGCGTGGAAGCAGTTCGTCGAACCCGGCGATGTGGTCGGCGTCAAGCTGAATCCCGTTGGACGGCCGCACTGCATGTCCGATGCCAGCGTCCTGCACCAGATTGTCGACGGCCTGAAGTCGGCGGGGATCAAGGCGCAGGACATTGTCGTTTACGACCGCTACCGCTCGGAGTTTCTGCAGGCCGGTTTCGACAAGTGGTTGCCTGAGGGCGTCCGATGGACCTCCGCCGTGGATGGCGGCGACAACGTCCAGCAGGACATCAAGGGCTATGATCCGGACCATTACATGGACATGGCGCTGGTGCTGCCGGGGCAGGACATCTCGAACGAAACGGCACGGCGTTCCTACGCGGCACTTTACATCACCAAGCAGGTGAACAAGCTCATTAACCTCTGTCTGATCAAGGATCACCAGTCGGCCGGCGTGACCGTGGCTCTCAAGAACCTCTCGCACGGTCTGGTGAACAATGTGGCACGCAGCCATGCCACGAAGTCATTGAACGCTTGCGGAGCGTTCATCCCGGCCTCGGTCTCCATCCCGGTGATTCGCAATAAGGCCGTTCTACACATCTGCGACGGCATCAAAGGCGTCTATCACGGCGGGCCATTCGCGCGGCCCGAGTTCGTGTGGGAGCACAAGACGATGTACTTCTCCACCGACCCGGTGTCCCTCGATCACATCGGCTGGGAAGTGATCGATGCGCAGCGTGCGGCGGTCGGCAAGAAGCCGCTGGCCGATGACCTGCCCGACAAATTCAGCACTTTCGTCCGCAAACAGCCGGAGCATGTGGAGATCTGCGGAGCCATGGGGCTGGGCGTCTGGGAGCGGAAGAAAATAGACTTGCGCCGAGTGGCCCTGGGCTGATACAAGTCGCTGATGGCCAATTCTCGCCGGAAGTTCATCGCCGGTGGCGCCGCACTCGCCGTGCCCGCCGCCGCTGCCGCTCAGTCAACTGTTCAGAAGAAGGTCCATTACAAGGGCGACAAGCCGAAGAAGCAGCCGCTTTTCTCGGGGGCGGTGTCACTGGGCAACATGCTCTTCATCGCCGGAAAGGGCGCGCACGTTCCGGGCGACATCAAGCTCCACACCAAGATCGTGCTGGACGAGATCGAGGCGGAACTAAAGAACGCCGGGTCCTCGATGGAGAAGGTCCTCAAGTGTACCGTCTTTCTGAAGAAGATGGAGGACTACAAGGAGATGAACGACACGTTCCTCGGCCGCTTCGGTCCCGAACCCCCTGTGCGCACCACCATCGCCGCCGCCGACATCCCCGGCGATTCGCTGGTCGAAATGGACGTGATCGCCTATATTTAGGCGCTGGCTTTCTTCAGTATTTCGGCGACGCGGCGAGCTACGACTTCCGCGTCGCCCGGTTGCATCATCCAGACCGTAAAGACGAGCATCTCTTTGTTCGTCATGGGGCACGCTTCGATCGACGGGCTGCCTTCGCGCAGGGCCTTCAGTACCTCTGGCGGCTGGACCCGAATCGCGCTCTGGTCCCATTTGATCTTGAGATGCGGCGTGTGATTCGCGATGGGCGGCACCTCGACGGAGCAGGATACGGTTTTGAACTTCTCCGCCGCCTTCTGAATGACGGAAACGCGCCGGTCCCATTCGCGGCCCTCGGCTTCGTGATCGCGATGGATGAACGCCTCCAGCGCCACCAGCATCCCCACCATCTCTTCCTTGTTCACCTTCATCCCGCGCGAGATCGTGTCGCTGTTGGGCGAGGTGTTCATGCGCGCCGCCTCAATCAGATCCTTGCGGCCCAGCAGCAGGCCCGCGCTCTGGGGGCCGCAGATGCCTTTGCCGCCCGAGAACGTGACCAGGTCGAAGCCCTGCTTGGTGTACTTCTTGAGGTTGCTGACGGGCGGCACGTCGGCCGAGGCGTCGTTGAAGGTGGGAATGTTGAGCTTCTTGCCCAGACGGGCCCAGTCCTCTGCGTTGATCTGGCCGCGCGGTTCGGCGTCGTTGAAGAAAAGCATCATGGCCGACTGGGGCCCGGCGGCTTTCTCGAGTTCCTCAGCGGTCTCGATCTCCACCAGTTTCACACCGCAGGCCCGCACGGCATGGTCGTAGCCATAGCGATGGCTCTTCTGGACGAGGACTTCGGTCTTCATGCCCGTCACGTCGGGCAGGCGCCGGATCTTGTCGTGATCCTTGCCCGTGAGGCAGGCAGCGGTGCCGATGGTGAGCGCGCAGGCGGCGCCGGCCGTCACCATGGCGGACTCACACTCCAGTAACTCCGCGATGCGCTTGCCGACGGCATCCTGTAGGTCGATGAGGTTCACATATTGGCGCGACGCGCTGCGCATCGCGTCCATCGTCTCCGGCGCCATCAACGAGGCCGTCAGGGCCGTGTAGGTGCCCGCCGCGTTGATAAATGTGCGCACCCCCAGCTCGCTGATCACGTCTCGTTTCTTCGCAGCCGCCTTCAGTCCCGGCGCGAAAGGCAAGCTGCTGAGCACTCCAAGAAACGGTCGTCGGCCGAACATCGGTTCACCTCCCTGATCCGTTCCATAGTGCCACCTTCCGCGGCGGGTGCCAAGCGACCGGTCAGAGAGCCAGGCCGAAGAAGTCGCGGGCGTTGGCGAAGCAGATGTTGCGTGCCATGCCGCCGACGAATTCGAAGCTGTCGGGTAGCAGCCCTTTCTCCATGTCATCGCCCAGCAGATTGCAGAGGGTACGCCGGAAATACTCGTGGCGCGGGTAGGACATGAAGCTGCGGGAATCCGTCAGCATGCCCACAAAACGCGACAGCAGGCCGCAATTGGAGAGCGCATTGATCTGCCACTCCATGGCCTCTTTCTGATCGAGGAACCACCAGCCGCTGCCGAACTGCATCTTGCCCGCAATCGAGCCGTCCTGGAAGTTGCCGATCATGGTCGCGAACGCGTAGTTCCACGACGGATTCAGGTTGTAG
This sequence comes from uncultured Paludibaculum sp., assembly GCF_963665245.1. Lineage (NCBI taxonomy): Bacteria > Pseudomonadati > Acidobacteriota > Terriglobia > Bryobacterales > Bryobacteraceae > Paludibaculum > uncultured Paludibaculum sp. The sequence continues at coordinate 558,867 of NZ_OY762268.1, read as the reverse complement.
AGGATCGTCTTGGGCAGCGCGTTCTCCTGGTCCAGCGTGTCGAGGTATGTGGCCAGGGCGTCCATCTGCGGCCAGTCGCCGATGGAGTCGAAGCCGGTGTCCGGCCCGAGTTTCCCGAACAGGCGGGTATTGTTGCTGCGGCGGGCCATGAGGTGCAGTTGCTTGGTCCAGCCCTTCTCGGCGTCCAGACGCCCGAAGAAGAGCATGAGGAACGAGGACCACTTTGCCTGGTCGGCCGGCGATGAGGCCACACAGGCCCGCGCCCGGTGGAAGATCTCGGCGGCCTCGCCCTGCGTACACGGCTCCGCAAAGGCGGCATTGATGCCATGGTCACTGAGGCGGCCACCCATGGAGTGGAAAAAGTCGTGGCGCTGCTTCAGCGCATCGAGGAAGGTCGGCAGGCCGGTGATGTCGACGTTCGCCGCCTGCGCCAACCGGCCCAGCCATTCGTTGAACTGGACGGGCTGATGGACGTTCATGGCCCTGTCGGGGCGGAACGTGGGGTAAACCTTGGTGGCGAGGCCAGACGCCGCTATGGCCTTGTGGTCGGCCAGATCGTCGGTGGGATCGTCCGTCGTACACACGGCCTTCACCTGGAATCGGTTGAGGATGCCCCAGGCTCGCAGATCGTCGGTGGCGAGTTGTTCATTGGCGCGGGCCCATACCCTCTCGGCGTTGGAGGCGTCCAGCAGTTCGTCGATGCCGAAATAGCGCTTCAGCTCGAGGTGGGTCCAGTGGTAGAGCGGGTTGCGCAGGGTGGCCGGTACGGTCTTGGCCCAGGCCAGGAACTTGTCCTTGGGCGACGCGTCGCCGGTGACGGGATTCTCCGGAACCCCATCGGCCCGCATCGCGCGCCACTTGTAGTGGTCACCTTCCAGCCAGATCTCGAAGAGGTTCGCGAACTGGCGATTGTTCGCCACATCGCGCGGAGGCAGATGGCAGTGATAGTCGAGGATGGGCTGGTCTTGAGCGTACTCGTGGTACAGCTTGCGCGCGGAGGGAGAGGAGAGCAGGAAATCTTCGTGGATGAACGACATGAAAACACCCGCCTTGTCGGGTCATCCGCAATTCTATCGCCTTACAGACATGTCAGTAAATGGCGAGGATCCGCGATGCTCCGCCAAGGCGGGTGAGGTGGCTTGTTAGCTACTGCCGGTTGACGACCGCGTTGGTCGCGGTGCCGGCGCTGAAATCGGCGTCACAGGAATAGTTGAACGAATCCGTACGGTTGTTCCGCCCACGTGCCTGCAAAGTCCCAGTGACGCGATCCATCCGCGCGTTGTTGTTGTCGGTATTGGTGGTCCGGAATCGTACGTCGGTGTAGCCGCGCTGCTGCGCGTCGTTCCTCAGCGTGTCCTGGCAGGCCCGAATGGACTCAGACATACGCGACCGGTTGCCGGTCCGGTTGCCGCCGAAGCCAGGCCGGGTGCTACCCCAACCGCTCCCGCTGCCGCTGCCGTTTCCACTACCCCAGCCGCTGCCATTCCCGCTGCCATTCCCACTGCCCCAGCTGCTGCCGCCGCCCCAGCTTCCGCCGGCGGTGCCGCTGCCGCCGCGCCATTCGAGGTCGAACGTGTAGCCTTCACTGCCGCCCTTGCTGTCCTCAATACGGACCATGGCGACGCCGTTGTTGTTGCGTGGATCCTGGACCAGTTCCACGCGTCCGCGTCCGTCAACGCCCTTGAATCGAAACTCGGACATGTTCAGAGGCAAACGGCCGTCGCATTGGAAGCGCCGCCACTGCCCCGGTTGTCCGCTGAGTGTCCGCATGCGGCCTTGTTCGCCGCGCACCTGGATCTCCACGACGCTGTCCACCACAACCTCGATGGTGCACTTGCCGGACTCCGTGTTCGATCCACTCACCGATGCACGGTAGCTCGAAACGGTCTGCGCCTGAGCACAGACGCCCAGCGCCAGGCAGGTCAACCCGGCTGCCCTCAATTTGAAGTCCTTCATCGTAATCCTCCTGACTCAACGGGAAACCCAAAATTTACGGCCCGGGCCATTGGATCGTGGCCCTGTATAACCATCATTTGATTCTAACCGGACCTATCGTCCACGGGAAGCCGTGTGCCGGCACGGGCAATGTACACTCAGGAGATGCTTGCCCTGCTGCTGCTTCTGATGCAGCCTCCCGTCCCCCCCGTTTCGTTGTTCGACGGCCACTCTTCCGCCGGTTGGCTGGAGGTTACCGGGCAGCCGTTTCCCTCCAAGTCCTGGGTGGTGGAGGATGGCTGCCTGAAAGCGCGGGTAGTGGATGGCGGTTTCCAGGACATCCGCACCGAAGCCACGTTCCGCGAGTTCGAACTCGAATTCGAGTGGAAGATCGAGCCGGGCGGGAACTCCGGCGTGAAGTACCTCATCGACAAAGTCGACACGTGGAAGGCAAAGACCGGCGAGGGCATCAACGCCCGCGGGCGCGGTCCGGAGTACCAGTTGATTGACGACGACATGAACGCCGATTCCAAGGGCAATCCGCGGAAGCAGACGGCGTCCCTCTACGGGAAGATCGCCCCCGCTACCCACGCGGCAAAACCGGCCGGCGAGTTCAATGCATCGCGCATTGTGGTGCGTGGCGGGCACGTGGAGCATTGGCTGAACGGCGTGAAGGAGCTGGAGTATGAAGCACCGGTGAAGGACAGCCCTATCGTGCTGCAGAATCACCACTCCGCGGTCTGGTTTCGCAACATTCGGATCCGGCGGCTTAACGTTATCGGAAGGTAACCTCACCCTGCCCAGGCTCGCCCCCCTTGTGGTAGAACATAGTGGTATTTCAGTTCTTCCCTCTTTAAATGTCTGAATCAGGAGTTCGTCATGAGTACACGTAGAACCTTTGTCGCCGGCGCAGGCGGCGTTGTCGTTTCCCATCTCGCTGCGAAGAAGGCCATGGCCGCCAATGACAAGCTTCGGATCGCCGTAATTGGAACCAACGGCCGCGGTAAGGACCACATCCAGGGCATCATGAGTCAGCCCGACGCCGAGGTCGTCACGTTGTGTGATGTGGACCTCAACGTGGGCAATGCTCGAGCCGAGGCGTTTGAGAAAAAGTATGGAAAGAAGCCGCAGGTCGTCCAGGACCTGCGCCGCGTCTTCGACGACAAGAACATCGACGCGGTGACGATCGCCACACCGAATCACTGGCACTCGCTCGCAGCCATCTGGGCATGCCAGGCCGGCAAGGATGTCTACGTCGAAAAGCCGGGCTCTCACAATATCTACGAGGGCCGCAAGCTGGTGGAGGCCGCCCACAAGTACAACCGCATCGTCCAGCACGGCGTGCAATTGCGTTCGTCCACGGCCATCCGTGAAGCGGTGGAGCACCTGCAAAAAGGCGTGATCGGTAACGTCTACATGTCACGCGGTCTCGTCTTCCGGTGGCGTCCTTCCATCGGCAAGAAGGGCGTGGAGCCAGTGCCCGCCGGGCTCGACTACGATATGTGGACCGGTCCAGCCGAGAAGGAACCCTTCAGCCGCCGCATCGTTCACTACAACTGGCATTGGACCTGGAACTACGGCAACGGCGACGTTGGCAATCAGGGCATTCACGAAACCGATCTCTGCATGTGGGGTCTGGGCGTGAAGGGCTTCCCTTCGAAGATCACGGCGATGGGCGGCAAGTTCCTGTTTGACGACGATAAGATCACGCCGGAAGTACTCACGACGCTCTATCACTATCCGGATGAGAAGAAGCTGATCCAGTTCGAAGTGCGCCCGTGGTGCACAAACAGCGAAGACGGCGCATCGGTCGGCAATATCTTCTACGGCTCGGAAGGCTACATGGTGATCAAGGGCTACGACACCTACGAGACCTACCTCGGCCAGAAGAAAGAGAAGGGCCCGGCGGGCAAGGCCGGCGGCGACCACTACGCCAACTGGATCAAGGCCATCCGCAGCCGCAAGACCGAAGACCAGCACGGCCCCGTGGAGACGGCGCATCTGGCCAGCGGGTTGGCCCACCTGGGCAACATCAGCTATCGCCTGGGCCGCGTTCTGAGCTTTGATCCCGCGAAAGAGAAGTTCGTGAACGACAAGGAAGCCGACACGCACCTCACTCGCAACTACCGCAAGGGATTCGAAGTTCCGGCCAAGGTATAGATTCGCCCCTATCTTTCAGAAACGCTCCGCTTCTCCGCTGCGTCAGACGGGTCAGGAGAAGCGGAGCATGAGACTCCTCACAACAACACTTTTTACTCTGATGCTGGCCTGCACCGCGCAAGCGGGCGTGGGCATCTCGATCAATATCGGAACGGCTCCGTATTACGGCTACGCTCCGCCGCAGGTGGCGTACGTGGAGCGCTATGTGCCGGAGTACGACATGCCGCGGGTCTTCGTGATTTCCCGGTATGCGCGCGTGCAGCCCATGGTCGTCGTGGACCTGTATCGCCGCGGGTACGGCTGGGATGGAATCTGCTCGCGCTACGGCGTGCCGATGGCGGCCTTTGATCCCTACTATGGCCCAAGAGGCGCATACTACCGCGCTCCGGGGCCACCGATGCGGTATTACGGCCCGCCGGCTCGATACTATGCCCCGGTACGGGGACCCTATGGCTACGGGCGCGGCTTTGCACGGGGCTATGACCGTGGGTACGAGCGCGGCCGGCATCACGGCCATCATTGATCGTGTTCGGATGTGAGAAGGGCGCGGTGCCGGCGGTCCGGTTCCGCGCCCTTTTTGCGTCTCAGGCCAGCCAGTTGACCAGGTTGCCCTGGTCGTCGTACTCGAGTTCCTTCGCGCGGCCAAGGATTTCCACCATCGGGTTCGTTTCGAGTTCCGGCCGCAGAGACTCGGAGAATGCCATCAGGGTCAGGTCTTGCGAGTTGCGGATCCAGCCGATCTGCAATTTGAGGGGATCCATGACGCCAACCGTCCGCCAGATTTGCTCGACACACTCGCGGTCCGTGGGGAAGTGCACCGGAATGCGAATCGAAGCCATGGCTCCGGACGTGAGCCCGTTCACGTAGGTCGGCTTCTTCTTCATCTGCTTCACCACGCGGCTGTTCACGATGTCGGCCATGCCCAGGCCCACGGCGTTCCCGTAGCTCAAGGGATGCATCTCGCGCAGGAAGACACGACCGACGCGCGGCGCATAGGGCCAGGGGTTGTAGTCGCCATAGACCGTGCGGTTGATCACCTTGGGATCCATGCCGGCGCCGGAGATGTTCTTGCCGAGCTGGTTCACGATTAGCAGATCAAGACTTTTCAAGGGGATGCGCGGCATCCAGCCCTTCACCTGGACCAGCAGTTCCTCCTCGCGCCGCTCCATGATGGCGGCCGGCACAGCTTCCAGGTGTCCTGTCTGGTGGTTGCCGTCTTCCATGATGGCCAGACCGCCCAGGATCTTCCCGGAAGCGATCACCTGCCGGCCCACGCCGCGGATCACCGCCTCCAGCCCAAGACGGTAACCATGGGTGTGGTAGCGTTGCGCACCGGCGAACTTACCCAGCCCGATGGCCATCATCTTGAACAGGCCGCTTTCCAGGTTGCCCTCGAAGTCGGTGTGCCATTTCACACGGCTGCACATCATCACCGCGCCGGAGTCGTAGGCGGTCTTGTCCATCACCACTTCGATCCCCTCGGGCGTGGCGCCAAGATCCACCACCTGCAGGGAACTGCGGATGGGGCAGCCCATGGCCGCTTCGGTGATACCATATTTGGCGAGAACGGCGGTTTGCCCGTGGGCTGTCGCGGCGCCGTGGCTGCCCATGGCTGGAAAAAGGAACGGTTTCGCCCCTTGTTCTTTCCACCAGGCGACGACACTGTGGACGATGATGTCGATGTTGGCGATGCCACGGCTGCCGACCCCGATGGCGACCGGGGCGCCGGGCGCCACTCTCTGGGCAAAGCCGGATTTCGCTAGCTCGCGGCGGACCGTGCCGGGAATGTCGTCGATTCGATAGCTGGGCAGCTTCTGGCGGGTCAACAACAGGGGCGAGAACTGCATGTAGCCATTCTATCGGCAGGCCAATGCTGGTGGAGTCCCACCGACGCGATTCGGCTGTCTAGATCTCTTCCCACTCGCGCTCAAGCATGCGGGAATACTCGCCGGAGGCGAAGAGTTCAAAGTGGAAGTTGCCCGGAGCGAGAGTTTTGAAGGGCTCCATGCCTTGGCGGCACTGGAACAACTGGTCCGCGTAACGGTAGTAGTACTGAACGAAATGAGGAGCCAGTGATTCCATCTCCGGCGCCTTGCTGAAGATGGCATTCAAGCCGAGGGCGCGGCTGAAGATGGCGCGATAGTCGGCAACACCCCATTTGGTGAGCTTTTCGCGCACGTCGGCGGGTGGGGCGTCGATAAGCAACTGAGTGAAACCGGCCGTCGTGATGCCCGTATCGGACAGCACATGGTCGCGCGCCACGAGCTCGGCACACTGTTCCAGCCAGCGTTCCAGATCCTTGCCGACGTAGTACAGCATCCGCAGTTCGCACATTCTGCCCGAGAGCAGCCGTTGCAGGATCTCGTCCTGCGACAACTCTCCCGTGGGCAGCATGCCCTGCAGCATCAAGTGCGCCCGGGAACTCTCGACCAGCTTATCGGGCCCACCGGGATCGGAAAAAGGGTGAAGGATGACTGGCGGCAGATCCCACACTCGGCCTACTGGTAATTTCGCCTCTTCCATGCGTACTCCTCTTATCGGCCGCAACCCCACAATTGGTTAGGGAGTTAGCGCATTTGGCTCCTGGATTTCAATGTGGCCTTTGTTTCCAGAATCTTACCGTCCCGGTTGTACTTGATGGGCACCACGTCACCGGGCTTCTTCGACCGCAGAGCGTAGGTGAAGTCGTAGAGATTCGAAATTGTCTTGCCATCAAACTCCACGATGAGATCGCCGCCCTTCAATCCTGCCACATCCGCGGGGGAACCTTTGGTGACGTCAGAGATCTTGAACCCGCCCTTGGTTTCGCCCATGTCGGGGACGCTACCGAACCAGGCTCCGCCGCCGCTGGCTGAGGCCGTTGCCGTGGCCGCGGGTGCCGGCGTGGATACCTTCACGTACGTGGGCCGCCGCGGCGCATCCTGCAGTCTGGTCGTAACCTCCGCGACGAGATTCACCAGGTCGGCCGCCTCGACGTGATCGATCTTCTCCCAGGTGTCACTGGGCTTGTGGTAGTCCGAGTGCAGTCCGGAGAAGAAGAACAGCACCGGTACCTGCTTGATGGTGAAGGAGAAATGATCACTGGATCCGTAGCCGCCCTGCTCGGACAGATCGAGCTTCAACCTGGGGTGCGCTGGCTTCGTTTCATCAAGAATGGAGAGCAGCGTGGAACCCGTCCCCGTACCGCCGACAAAAACCCGTCCGTCCTTAATCCGCCCAATCATGTCCATATTAATCATCGTCACGGCCTTGTCAAGCGGCAGGAGGGGGTGGTTCACATAGTACGAGGACCCGATGAGCCCGAGTTCTTCGGCCGAGAAGGCAAGGAACAGGATGCCGCGCTTCCGCTTCGGCTGGGCGGCAAAGTAGTCGGCCAGTTCCAGCAGGCCAGCCGTCCCCGATGCGTTGTCGTCGGCGCCGTGATGAATTGCCTTGCCTGCGAGATCGGGCGCCATGGAGCTCTGCTCGCCCATGCCCAGGTGGTCGAAGTGGGCGCCCAGGATGACGTACTCGTCGGTCTCGCCCTTGAGGTAGGCGGCCACGTTGGGCACTTGGCGGACTTCGCGCTGGACGTTTACGGCCAGGTCGACGGTCAGGCCGGGAATCTCGAATGACGCAGGTTTGAGATTCTTGTCGACGGCCTCGATCCAGTCCTTCAGGTTCTTGCCCGAGGGCTGCAGCCAGTGCGAAGCGAGTTCGGTCTTCACCTGAATAAAGGGGATGTCGGGCGAGTTCGGGCCGACGTTGTTCGAAAACTTGTCCACGACATCGGAGTCCACCGGGTGGTTGGACATGTCGTTGACGAAAAGAACGGCCTTGGCGCCGTGGAACTTCGCATTCACAGCCTTGGTCTGCCGCTGTTCGTGGACGGTGTAGACTTTGCCGCCGAACTTGCTCTTTTCGTCAAACTCCTGCGGCTCGTGACGCAGGACCAGGACGATCTTGCCCTGGACGTCGAGGCCCGCGTAATCGTCGTAGTCGTATTCCGGCGCGGTGATGCCGTAGCCGGCGAAGACGACGGGACCGCTGACCTTCGCATTGCCCGAGAAGTTGTAGGGATTGAACTCCTGACCCAGCGAGGCGGCCTGCTTCTTGCCGCCACCAACGGCATAACTCAGCTCGTTGCCCTTGGCGAGCCTGGCGTTGGTGGTGACGTCGAAGATCTGGTAGTAACTGTTGCCGGCAGCCGGCGGAATACCGAGTGCCTTGAACTGGCCCGCGATATACGCCGCCGCCTTCTTTAGCTGGGGCGTGCCGGTGCCACGGCCCTTCATCGCGTCGGACGCGAGAAACTTGACCGTCTCCTGATAGTGGTCCGCGCTGATGCGGCCCTTGGCCGGCGTGGATCCGGCGTGCAGGAGGGTGGCGGCAGTGGCGGCCAGGCTCAGAAGGATTAGTCGCTGTCTGGTCATGAGTTACTACTTGTCGTCCTTATTTCTTGCCGGGTACCGGCAGGGTGAGCTCGCAGCACTTCTCGGCGTTTTCACCCGAGGTTTTCGCGTATTCCAACTCGAAATCGATAATGCCTTTCAACTGCTGGAAGGGCACGCTGCCGGGGATCTGACGGCCGTTGACGAACATCGTGGGGGTGGAGCTGACGCGCAACTCCTTGCCCTCGGCCAAGCTCTTCTCCACCTCACCCAGCGTGGACTTGTTGTCGAAACAGGCCGTGAACTGGCCTGCATCCAGCCCTTTGCCCTGGACCCACTCGGTCACCTTCGTCCGGAGCGTCTCAGGCGTAATCTCCGCCTGTTTGTCGAAGATCCAATCGTGGTAATCCCAGAAGGCGGCGGCGTCCTGGCGGAAGACGCATCGGCCGGCGATGGACGCTGGCTTGGCCCAAGGGTGGAGCTGCTCAATGGGAAAGTCCTTGAAGTAGAGTCGGACTTCCTTCGGGTAGGTTTTGATCAGGTTGGCGCGGATCTGTTTCGCCTCTTCGCGGCAATAGGCGCACTGGAAGTCGCTGAAGAGAACCAGCACGACGGGTGCACCCGGCGTTCCAAAGGACGGCTGCAGGTCTGTTTTGAGCTTCGCGATCTCGGCCGCGAAGGGATTCTTCGCGATGTCGAACAGCGTGCCGCGGACGATCTTCCGACCGTCGGAGCTCACATAGAAGATCTCGTCGAGAGACACCTTCTGGTAGCTGCCTGTGACTTTGACCAGGCGGAATCCGGGCATTTCCGAGGGCTGGGGCTCCGCCACAGCCACACCGATCTGCGGTCCCCACAGCAACAGATGCCGGACGAAGGCCTCGAACTTTGCCTTGTCGAACGTGGGCGAAGGGGCGGTTCTGGCAGCGGCTGGGACCTTGGCCGCCGGGGCGGGGCTCTTCTGGGTCTGGCCAAAGCAGGTGGCGGCCGCCAGGGCGAGCGCCACCCATCTTGAAGGTTTGGTCATACCGCCCATTCTACCGTTTCAATAGCCGCCCTCTTCCAATTGCACCTTTCCAGCGAATTTCCGGTAGAGGAATACGGAGTAGGACGCGGCCAAAGCCATGCCCGGAGCGAACCAGATGAGACCGATGCGCAGGCCGTAAGCCGGAGCACTGGCGTTGTGAATCGTCAGGCTGAGCGATGGATCGGTGTTGGCGGGCAGGACATAGGGGAAGACGCCGAAGACCACGCTCGTCAACATTCCGATGATAAAGAAGGCCGAACTGACAAAGGCCTTAAGGTCGTCCTGGCGCTGCCAGAAGAAGAACGCGCCGCCCAGGCCGGCGAGGGCGAGGGCCGGGAAGATGACGCCGAAGGGCAGCGTCGCGAAGCTGCGGCTGAGCTGGGGCTGGATGCGGAAGCTGAGCACGGTAACCAGCACAGTGAATGCGGCCACGGCAAACCAGGCGAAGCGGGCGATGCGGCGGGCGCGCTCGCGGACGCCATTCTCGGTTTTGTAGGCGACCCACAGCGCTCCGTGCTGGGTGAGAGTGAAGAACGCGAACAGACCCACCAGGATGGTGTACCAGTCGAGGATGCCGGGCTGCGGTCCGGGCGTCCAGTCGGTCCACAGGGGTAGGAAGAACTCCCCGGCGGCGTCGAGCGGCACGCCGCGAACGACGTTGCCCAGCGCGACCCCGAAGAAGATGGCGAGCAGCGCGCTGGACACGCAGAAAACGACATCCCACAGCGGCTTCCACACCGGATTGTCGATGTGATTGCGGAACTCCACCGAAGTGCCACGCAGGATCAACAGCCAGAGCACCATCATCAGCGGCAGGTAGAATCCGCTGAACGACGAGGCATAGAGGGCAGGGAAGGCAAAGTAGAGGGCTCCGCCGCCGGCCAGCAGCCAGACTTCATTCCCGTCCCACACGGGACCGATGGATTTGATGACGGCGCGCCGCTCCCGGTCGGTGCGCGCGGCGCCCAGGTGGATGATGCCGGCGCCGAGGTCGAAGCCGTCGAGCACGACATACATGGCAACCATGACGGCGACAATGCAAAACCAGATGACAGGTAGCATGATTTCTTCAGATCTCCTCTAGTGGGCGGCCGGCTCGGATCCGGGACCGTGCTCGATTTCGCGCCAGATCAGGAACAGGCCCAGCATGAGCAGCACGGAGTAGATGCCCATGAAGCCGAACAGCGTGAACATGGTATTGCCGCTGGACACGCGGGCCGAGAAGCCCGCCGTCGTGCGCATCAGGCCGTAAATGAGCCATGGCTGGCGCCCCACTTCGGCGGTCATCCAACCGGCGGTGTTCGCGACATACGGCAGCGGCATCGCCAGCAGCAGGACCCATAGCAGAGGCTTGAAGGTGTAGAGCTTGCCCCGCCATAGTTGGAGCGCCGAAAGGCTCATGATGGCGACGAAGATGGTGCCCAGGCCCACCATGATGTGGAAGGCATAGTAGAGCAGCGGGATGTTGTCCGGCCAGTTCTCCGGCGGGAACGCATCCAGTCCTCGGACCTCGGCGTCCCAACGCTTGTGGACGATCATGCTCAGAACGCCCGGCAGGACGAACGGATTGTCGAGCCGCCTCTGCTCCACATCAGGTTGGCCGAGGATGGCCATCGGAGCGGCCGGGCCGGTCTCGAAGTGCCCTTCCATGGCAGCCAGCGTGGGTCCCTGATGCCGTGCAACCAAAGCGCCCTGCTGGTCGCCCGTGGGGAAGGCGACCAGAATGGTAGCCACCACACCCGTGGTCACGGCGACTCGCAGAAACGTGCGGCCGTAGTCGGTGTGTTTCCCAAGCAGAAGATAGAACGCACCGAGACTGGCCATGGCGAAACAGCCGGTCACCACTCCGCCGAGAATGGTGTGGAAGAACTGCCAGGCGGCCCATTCATTGAAGAGCAAAGCGGTCCAGCTGTTCAGGATGATCTCGCCGTGTGGTCCTAGCTCATAGCCGACCGGGTGCTGCATCCAGGCGTCGGTGGCGACGATGAGATAGCCCGACAGCCAGCTGCCCACCCAGACAGCCAGGGCGGAGAACCAGTGTCCCACGCGGCCCATGATCTTCTCGCCAAAGATCAACAGGCCCAAAAAACTGCTTTCCAGGAAAAAAGAGTACAGTCCTTCCATCCCGAGGGTGTGTCCGATGACACCGCCGGCCGCCTTGGAGAAACGCGACCAGTTCGTGCCGAACTGGAACTCCATGGGAATGCCCGTGACGACGCCAAGCGCGAAGTTGATGGCGAAGATCTTGGCCCAGAAGCGAGCCGTGTCGTTGTAGTGTTCGTTGCCCGTACGCAGGGCCATGGTCTTCAGAATGAAGATGAGAAGAGCGAGGCCAAGCGTAAGCTGGACAAAGAGATAGTGAAAGGTAATCGTGAACGCGAAGTGAAAACGATGTAGAGCCAGAGCGGAGTCCATTAGGTCCTTGCCTTACCAGATGCAATTCAGACGCCAAAGTCGAGATTTGCTGAATCCTTAGTGTTTATGCAACTTGCTGATTCTGCTACCTTTCTAGATTGGGTGATATGCCCCATAGAGAGATCGGCCTGATGTGCCAGATGCCACGACCAGAGACGGAACCGGGGTGTTCCACCTGTTTGTGTACCGGCCTATCCGAATACTGATGCAAAGAAATCGCCCGAAACCGCCGATATAGGTGTAGAACCGGGAAGTACCTCCGGCGATTCTGATGTTCACAACGGTAATCATCCAAGCTAGTCCCGAGCGTTCGCCCTACATTCGAGCCCTGTCCGCTGACACCGGGCTGCTTCAGTTGGTGCGCGAGTTTCCCAGCGTACCGGGCCACTATGAACTGACTCGCATCGTCAATGCCTCCGCGCCTGACCTTGTGCTGATCGATGTGGGTAGTGGCGATGTTGCCCTCCGCTGTTGCGCGACGATCAGAGATCTGGACCCGGAGATGCCCGTGCTGGCGTTGGCCTGTCCGCCAGGGCTGATGCAGAAGGCCAAGGATGCGGGCTTCACGGCCGTTTTGCCGGAATCGTTCACAACTGCCGACCTGGCCGAAGCCATCCATACGTCCCTGGTGAGCATGCGGGGCGGCGTGGAAGACTACGTGTTCAGCTTCCTGCCTTCGAAGGCGGGCAGCGGCGCATCCACCGTGGTGCTGAATACGGCCATGGCCCTGGCTCGCGACCATGGCAAACGCGTGCTTGTGATCGATGCCGACCTGCGCAGCAGTGTCCTGGGCATTCTGCTGGACGTGAAGCCGACCATATCCATCCAACATCTGCTTACCTCCACCAACGACATCGACCAGTTCAGGCTGCGATCGGCGGCTGTCACCGTGGATGGCGTGGACTTCCTGCTTTCCTCGCGGTCGCTGGATACGGTCCAGCCGGAATGGCCGAACTACTTCCAGTTGCTCGAGTTCGTTCGCGACAAGTACGACACGATCCTGGTGGATCTGCCTGAACTGGTGAATCCAGCCACCATCGAACTCGTGCGGCGCTCGCGCAAGGTCTATATGGTGTGTACCACCGAGGTTCCTTCGTTGCGGCTGACGCAGCAGCGCGCCGAGGAACTGCACCGCTGGGGCTTGCCGCCCACACGCTATGGCCTGCTGGTGAATCGCTGGCACAACGGGGATCCCTCGTCGCCGGAGATCGCCAAGATTCTGGGCCTTCCCGTACTGCGCCAGTTGCCCAACGACTACGCCACCATCCGGAAGACACAGACCGAGGGCCGGTTCGTACCTGTCAATACCCGTCTGGGCAAGGCGTTCGCCGACTTTGCCAGCGTCCTGGCGGGCGACGCCAGCGTGCCCCTTCCGAAGCCGACCAGCCGGTTGATGAGCCTTTTTGGCCGCTAGACGCACCTCAGCCGCGCACCCCCAGTTTCCGCAGGATGGTGATCATGGGACACCAGTTCGTGAACGCGCTCTGGAACAGGTTGAGCCCCACGAACGCCGTGAAGTAGAACCACCGCGGGTCGTGCCACACGCCCAGCGCCACGCTGAGCAGCACAAAGAACCCGGCTATCATTCTCAAGTAGCGGTCGACGGTCATTCCGCGTTTCTCCTTCTGTGTGCGATGAAATAGACAATGGGGACTGTCACGCGCGAGAGTGACAGCGAGGCGATCTCCCCGGCCATCAGCGCGATGGCCAGGCCCTGGAAGATGGGATCGAAGAGGATCACGATGCTGCCCACCACCACGGCGGCGGCGGTGAGCATCATGGGCCGGAAGCGGACCGCGCCGGCGTCGATCACGGCCTTGTCCAGGGGCATCCCCTCCTTTAGGCGCAACTCAACAAAATCGACGAGGATGATGCTGTTTCGAACGACGATACCCGCGCCGGCGATAAAGCCTATCATCGAAGTCGCCGTGAAGAAAGCGTTCATCAGGCCATGCGCCGGCAGGATGCCGACCAGCGAGAACGGGATGGCGGCCATGATGATGAGCGGCGTCAGGAAGCTCTGGAACCAACCCACCACCAGCACATAAATGAGCACCAGAACAGCGGCGAAGGCCAGCCCCAGGTCGCGGAAGACCTCGTAGGTGATGTGCCATTCGCCATCCCACTTCATCGAGTACTTGGAGTCCTCGAACGGCTGGTGGGCTGTATACTGCTCGATCTCGTAGCCTCCGTCGACGGGCAGTTTGGCGATCTTGGGACCGAGGTTGAGAATCGCGTAGACGGGGCTCTCCATGATGCCGGCCACGTCGGCGGTGACGTAGGTGACGGGCATCAGATTCTTGTGATAGATGCTGCGCTCGCTCACCGTCTTCTCGACGCGGACCAGTTCGGCCAGCGAGACGAGGTTGCCGGTGCGGCCGGCGACCTTGAGGCTCTTCAGGCGGTCGAAGTCGCTGCGCGTGGCGCGGTCCAGCCGCAACGTGATGGGGATGTCCTCCTTCGCCGTGTCGATGTGCAATAGGCCGGCGGTCATGCCGGCCGAGGCGAGCCGCAGCGTCTGGGCGATATCCGCCGTGGACACGCCGTTCAACGCGGCCTTCTCACGGTCGACCTGCCAGACCTGCTTGGGCTGCGGGTCCTCGACATACCAGTCGGCATCGACGACACCCGGGGTCTTGTCGAAGATGTCCAGGATGCCGGCGGCCAGACGGTCGCGGCCCTCGGCCGTGGGCCCATAGACTTCGGCCACCAGCGTATGGAGCACGGGCGGCCCGGGCGGCACCTCGGCCACCTTGATGCGAGCACGATTGGCGCGGGCGATGGGCAGCAGCCGTTCGCGAACCTGCTTTGCGATTTCGTGACTCTTGAGGCTACGTTCGCCCTTGCCCAGAAGGTTCACCTGGATGTCGGCCATGTTCGGGCCGCTGCGCAGGAAGTAGTGGCGCACCAGACCGTTGAAGTTGTACGGCGAGGCCGTGCCCGCGTAGGTCTGAACGTTGACGACTTCGGGTTGAGCGAACGTCGCTTCGGCCAACTGCCGGGTGACCCGCGCGGTATCTTCCAGCGTGGTGCCCTCGGGCATGTCGACAATCACCTGGAACTCGCTTTTGTTGTCGAAGGGCAGCATCTTGACCTTCACGAACTCCACGTAGACCAGCGCCATCGAACCGAGCAGGAGCACGGTCACCATCAGCAGAAAGCCGTAGCGCAGCACCGGAACATGCAGCAGTTTATCCATCGCGTGGCGGTAAAAAGCCGTGAAGCGGTCTTCTTCGGTATCGTGAGCGTGGCCGGACTGCGACTTCAACAGGCGCACGGCAGCCCAAGGAGTCACCAGGAACGCAACGATGATGGAGAAAATCATCGCGGCGGTGGAGCCGATGGGGATGGGGCGCATGTAGGGGCCCATCAGCCCGCCGACAAATGCCATGGGCAGAATGGCGGCGATCACCGTGAGCGTCGCCAGGATCGTGGGATTGCCCACTTCGTCCACGGCCTCGACTGCGATATCCGTCATGGGCCGGCCCGAGTTGGCCGGCAGATGGAGATGGCGGACGATGTTCTCAACGACGACGATCGCGTCATCGACGAGGATGCCTATCGAGAAGATCAGCGCAAACAACGTAATGCGGTTCAGCGTGTATCCGTAGAGATAGAAGACCGTCAGGGTAAGCGCCAGGGTCACGGGGATCGCGGTGAAGACGATGAGCGACTCGCGGAAGCCCAGCACAAGGGCGATGAGAATACTCACGGAAACGACGGCGATGCCCATGTGAAACAGCAGTTCGTTCGACTTCTCAGCCGCGGTTTCGCCGTAGTTGCGCGTGATGGTGACCGAGACGTCTTGCGGAATCACGTGGCCTTTGAGCGCCTCCACGCGTTCCAGCACATGGTCGGCTACCGTGATGGCGTTCATGCCCTTGCGCTTGGCGATGGAGAGAGTGACCGCCGGCTCGAACTTGCCGGCCGAGGCGTACTGTACGTATTGAACGGGATCCTCGCCGGTATCCTCCACCAAGGCGACATCGCGCAGGTAGATTGGCCGGCCGTTGGCGACGGCCACCACCAGGGATCCGGCATCTTGGGCGCTCTTCAACCAACTGCCCGCTTCGAGAATGGTTTCGTGATTATCCTGCGCGGCCTGTCCGGCCGGCAGTCTCTGATTCGACTGCCCGATGGCACCCATCACCTGCAAGGGCGCCAGGTTGAACCCCGACAGGCGGGCGGCATCGAGCGTGACTTTCAAGGCGCGGCGCTGGCCTCCGAGGATCGTAACCTCGCTGACGTCGCTCACCTGCTTGATCGTGTCGTGAACCTGGGCGGCGACACGGCGCAGCTCAAAGTCGTTGTAACGGGCCGAATGGAGAGTGAGAGCGAGAATCGGCACGTCGTCGATCGATCGCGGCTTGATCAGCGGCTGGGTGGCTCCTGGTGGGATCAGGTCGAAGTTCGCGTGCATCTTCTGGTTCAGCTTAACGATGCTCTTCTCCTCGTCCTCGCCGACCTTGAAGCGCACGATGGCCATGGACATCCCCGACGACGAAGTGGAGTAGATGTACTCCACGCCGGGGATCTCCCAGAGCAGCTTCCCCATGGGCTTGGTGACGCGCTCCTCCACTTCCTTGGCGCTCGAACCGGGCATGCCCACCATGACGTCGATCATGGGCACGATGATCTGTGGCTCTTCCTCGCGCGGCAGCATGATGACGGAGAAGACGCCCATCAGCAACGACGCGCCGATAAGCAGGGGTGTCAGCTTCGAGTTGATCCAACCGTGCGCCAGGCGGCCGGCCAGACCGTACTTGGGTGCCTCGCTCACTGCCGCACCTCGACCTTCCCGCCGTCAGCCAAATTCGTGGGCGCCGGAGAAACCACCTGCTCGCCAGCCTGCAGTCCGCTCAGGACTTCCACTCTGCCCTCCGTGCGTGCGCCCGTGGTCACCAGCCGTCCGCGGGCAATACCGTTGTCGATCACAAAGACGCGCTGCACCTGGCCTTGCTCCATCAACGCCAGCGCCGGGACAGTGAGAGCCTGTTTGGAGCCCTGCGGGAAGCGAGCACGGCCGAACATACCGCTGCGGACCGTTCCCGCGCCGGCGAGACCGATCTTCACAGTGAAGGAGCGGGAAGCCGGATCCATGGCCGGGACAATCTCCTCGACGCGGGCATCCAGGCTGTGGTCCACCGCTTCGAGATCGACCTTCACGGCCATCCCCGGACGAATCGTGCGGAGGCGGGCCTCCTCGACCGCGGCCTCAAGACGATAGCTGCCGGCTTGTTCGACGACGAGCAGCGGCATGCCGGGGGCGGCCAGCATGCCAGGCTCCGCCTTGCGCTCGATGACCGTGCCAGTGAAGGGCGCCAGGACCTCGGTGTAGCCACGCATCACGGAAGCCTGCGCGACGGCCTGGCCAGCCTGGAGAATCTTCTGGTCGAGTTGAGTTCGTTTCGCCTTGGCCATTTCGAAGTTGGCCTGGGCCATGCGGCGGCGGGCGGCAACTTCGTCGAACTCCTGGGCCGTGATGGATTTCTGCTCGTGCAGGCTCTGCATCCGGCGGAATGTGGAGTCGGCCAGATCCAGTTGAGCCTTGGCGGCGGCGATGGCGTTGTCGACCTCGGGAATGGCGCCGCGCGCCTCCTCACGAGCCGCCTCGGCCTGTCTGAGGCCGGTCTCAATCTCCTTGGCTTCCAGAACCGCCACGACCTGACCGGCCTTGACGGTGTCCCCGGCCTGTGGCTTCAACTCCCGGATGTAGCCCATCACGCGGGCCGAAAGCACGGAAGTGGTGCGGGCCTTGATCGTACCCGTGGCCACGTACTCATCCGGGATGTCTTCCTGCGTCGCCTTCACGACACTCACTTTCACGGCTGGCCCGTCTTCGGCTTTCTTCGCTGCCGGCTTTTCACCGCCGCAGCCGGCCAGCGAGAGCGCGGCGAGGCCGAGTGTCAGAAGCTTCGTCGAGTTACTGCAGAACATTCGAATCTCCATTCAGAATTCCCTCGGCCTGCTCCACGGCGACGGCCGCCAGACGTTGTTCATAAATTGAGCCCAGGCGGCGCACTTTGGCGTCGAGCAGGGCGGTTTGGGCGCGCAAGAGATCGGTGACCGTGGCCAGTCCGCTGGTGTAGCGGTTGCGCAGGATTCGCAGGCTCTCATCGGCCTGAGCGATGGTGGCGTCAGTGACCTGGATGCGCTCCGTGGCGGATTCAAACTCGGCACGGGCTCGGCGCACCTGCAACTGGACCGCGCTTTCCATCTGGCGCTGGCCGGCGGCGGCGGCGGTGGACATCGAGCGGGCTTCGGCTACGCTATTGCGCGTCCGGTTGCCGTCGAAAAGCGTCCACTTCAGGCCGCCGGCGAACATCCAATTCGCGCCGCCCTTGGTGGCGAAGTTCTGGCGGTCGGCTTCGAACGATCCACGCAGAAAGAACTGCGGCCAGTAGCCGGCCTTGGCCGCGGCGGCCTGGGCGGAAGCTGCCTCCTGAGCAAGGCGCGCCTGCTCCACCTCCGGACGGCGTGCGTTCTCTATTCGCAATGTACCGGCCTCGGCGGGTGTCAGAGCCGTGGTGAGCTTGTGCTCCGTGTCGAGCGGCAGACCCAGCGCGTCGTTCAGCGAAGCCTGGGCGATGCGGATGTCGGCCTGGCCGCGGATCACCTGTTCGCGCATGGAAGCGACATGCACCTTAATGGAAAGGACATCGGCATCCGTGGCCATGCCCGCGGCCCGGATCGTCTCGGCTCGCGCCTGATCGGCTTCAGCGGTCTTGAGTGCCTCGCGCGCCACGGCCAGACCCTCGGTGGCGAGGGTGACGCTGTGGTAGGCCCGTGCCGTGCCGGCGGCGAGCATGAGTTCGGCGGACTTCTTCTCTTCCTCAGAGATCTTGCGGCCCAACTCGGCGGCGTGGATGGTCTTCCGCAGCCCCCCGAAGTCGTAGACCAGTTGTTCGGCTGTCACCATCGACTGGAAGTTGTTCAGTGGATCGGGCCGGTTCAGCGACCCCAACGCGAAGTTGTCGGCCGTGAACTGGTGCTGCGTCAACAACGAACCAAACACGTACACCGGGTTATTGCCAGACTGGAACATTTCTGTATAGCGGACCTGCGGCATGAGCCCGCTGCGGGCCTGCTCGACGCGGGAACCGGACGCCTGGATGCGCGCCGTGGCGGCTTCCATGGCCGGGTGTTTCGTCAAGGCCATCTTGACGGCGTCGCGCAGGCTCAACGGCTCCTGCGCCTGGGCCCCGAGGGCGGCCGCGATCGAAAGAAGAATAATTCTCGTTCGCACGACTCAAATGATGCGTTTTGCAGCACTTGGTGACATGTCACCTCTCCGCAATTGCTGCATCCTGCAAAGTGAAGGCACTTATATGGAACTTACCGTCAACTATTTGGGCGATGTGCAGTTTGAGGCCGAGGCCCGAGGCCACAAAATCATCTGTGATCAGCCGCTGGACAATGGCGGAGCCGATGAAGGCATGACGCCGCCGGAGCTGTTGCTGGCCTCGCTGGCCACTTGCGCTGGATATTACGCAGTACAGTACCTGAAAGCCCGGAATCTGTCGAGCGAGGGGCTGCGCATCCGGATCACCGCCGAGAAGGCCAAAGCACCGGCACGGCTGGACCAGTTCGTGATCGCAATTGAGACCCCAGGCGTGTTGGAGGAGAAAGACGTGGAGGGCGTGCGCCGCTCAGCCGAGAAGTGTCTGATCAAGAACACGATGCTGGCGACACCGACGATTGCCGTGGAGGTTCATACAGGGGTCACGGCATCCCCGGTGCTGGGATAAGTCTGTAAGATAGGGGCGTGACGACCGCAACTCCGATTGCTCCTGAAGTGGAATGGGCCCGGCGGCTGCTTGAGGGTGATGAATCGGCCTTCACGCCGTTTGTCGAGAGCTTTCAACACCGCATCTTTCAATACACCTGGATGATGTGCGGGCAGCGGGAGGACGCCGAGGAAGTGGCGCAGGACACACTGCTGAAGGTCTTTGAGAGTTTTGATCAGTTGCAGGATCCGGAACGAGTGAAGGCGTGGGTTTTCCGGATCGCCAAGAACTACTGCCTGATGAAGCGGCGCAAGAGCGTTTTCGCGCCGGACCGGGAACTCTCATTGGACGAGCTGCTGCCGGGGAATGAAGGCGAGGGCCAACGGGCCATGCAGGTTTCGGACAACTCGGAACTGCCAGAAGGCCGCGTCCTGCGGCAGGAGCTGGGCGAGGAACTGGAACGGGCCATGCAGACGCTGCCGGAGACCTATCGCTCCGTCGTGCTGTTGCGCGACGTGGAGGGCCTGTCGACGTCGGAGACGGCTGAAGTCCTGGACCTTACCGAGGACACGGTCAAGCAGAGACTGCACCGCGGGCGGCTTGCGCTGCGCAAGAGCCTGGCGGCCTATGTGGAGAAAGCGCAATGACGCACCAGCACGATCACCGCGATCCGGCCTGCCTGGAGGTCTTCGCCAAGTTGTCGGAGTATGTCGACGGAGAACTGGATGCAGGCGACTGCCGCGAAGTGGAAGCCCACATCGCCGACTGCCCGCCGTGCATCGAGTTCCTGCAGAGCCTGAAGCGCTGTGTCGAAGCCGGCCGCACGTTCCAGGGGCAGGCGGAGTGCCCACCGGTGCCGCCCGAACTGGAGCAGCGGCTGAAGTCCGCCTGGCAGGCGGCGCTAGCCCGCCGCCAACAAGCCTAAGCCTTCCCCTAGACCATCCTATATAGCCAAAGTACTGCAAATACGGACCAGGATTTTACATTCTTCCCTCTTCCGGTCGACCGTCTAGTGGAGTACTATCGCCACTAGACGCATGCCGAAACGCGAATCGTCCGACCTCGTCCAGGGCACCCTGGACATGCTCATCCTCCAGACCTTGGTCATGGGACCGGCGCATGGCCATACCATTGCGCACGTCATCGAGCACCGGTCCGAGGAGGTCCTGCAGGTGGAGCACGGATCCCTCTACCCGGCGCTGCACCGTCTGGAGAGCCGCGGCTGGATCGCGTCATTCTGGGGCACCTCGGAGAACAACCGCAAGGCGCGTTACTACCGCCTGACGCCGGAGGGTCGCAAGCAGCTCACCGCCGAGACGGATCGCTGGACCCAGCTTGTCCGGGCGATTGATCGTGTCATCCGGCCCGTGGAGGAGTAACGGCCATGCGCTGGACCAGATACTTTCGCCGAGGCCAATGGGAACGCGAGCGCGCCGCCGAGATCGAGTCGTACCTCGACATCGAAACGGCCGAGAACATCGAGCGCGGCATGACCCCACAGGAAGCCCGCGACGCGGCCCTGCGCAAGTTCGGCAACACGCAGTTGGTGCGGGAGGAGATCCGGGCGATGAATACGATCCGTCCGCTGGAGACCATGTTGCGCGATCTGCGCTATGCCGCGCGCGCCCTGCGCCGCAGCCCTGCCTTCTTTCTGACGGCTGTCCTGACCCTGGCCCTCGGCATCGGTGCCAACACGGCCATCTTCAGCATCGTCGATTGCCTGCTGCTGCGGCCTCTACCCTATCCGCAGCCGGACCGTCTGGCGCAAGTCATCGTTCAGTTCGTTGGCGGGGGCGGCGGCATGAACACGGGTGTGAACGGCAGCGTCTGGGAACTCGTCCGCGACGGCCTGCCCGGAGCCGGCAAAGCGGTCTACAGCGGCACGGTCACCGGAGTCAATCTCGCCTTCCCGGGCCAGAACCGAGCCGAGTTCACGCACCAGCAGCGCGTCGGCGCGGGCTACTTCGCCACCCTGGGCGTGCCGCCCCAGGTCGGCCGCGAGTTCAACGCTGAAGAGGACCGCGACGGCGGCCCCAAGGTTGCCATCCTCAGCCACACCCTCTGGAGGCGCCTCTTTGCCCTCGATCCCCAGGTGGCAGGCAGGACGATCCAGCTCCGCGGCGAGCCCTACACCGTGGTCGGCGTGATGCCCGACGGGTTCCGCGCGGAGGCCGAGGTCGATGTCTGGACCCCATTGCGTCCGAGTACCACCGGAGAAGGGCGGGGCAGCAACTACCACGTCGTCGCCCGTCTGCCCGCCGCCACTTCCTGGCAGGCCGCGCAAGCCCAGCTCGACGCTGCCTGGGCGGCCCGCCCCCGCACGCGCCGCGCGAACGAGCCGGACGAGTACCGCCTGCTCGCCGTGCCCTTGCAGGCAAGCTACACGGCCGACATCCGCACTCCGCTGCTGATCCTCTGGAGCGCCGTCGGCGTGGTCCTGCTCATCGCCTGTGTCAACATCGCCAGCCTGCTGCTGGCTCGAGCCGGCACCCGCGCCCGGGAGCTGGCCACTCGCCTCGCGCTCGGCTGCGGCCGCGCCGGCATCGTGCGCCAGTTGCTCACAGAAAGCCTGATCATCTCGATCGCCGGCGGGCTGCTCGGCACCGTGTTGGGCGCCGCTGCCCTGCGCGGCTTGACACGCCTGGCCGGCGACCTCTTCCCAATCTGGCAGCGTGTGGAGGTGGATCCGCGCGTCCTCGCCGCTACGGCTGCGCTGTCCCTGCTCACGAGCCTCCTCTTCGGCCTCGCTCCGGCCCTCCATTTCAGCCGTCTCGACATCAATGGGACCCTCATCCAAAGCGGCGGTCGTGGCCACGCCGGCCGAGCCAACCACTGGCCCCAAAGGCTGCTGGTCGTCAGTGAGGTGGCCCTTGGAGTGATTTTGTTGGTCTCCTCCGGCCTGCTTCTGCGCAGTTTCGCCCACCTCCGAGGCCTCGATCCAGGCTTCGACCCCAACCACGTCCTCTCGGCCACCTTCTCTCTGCAGGACACACGCTACCAGGACCCGGCCCGTGTTTCAGCCCTGTTCCGCGACGGCTTGGCGCGCATCCGGCAGAGCCCCGGCGTCGAGTCCGCCGCGGTCACCCTGAGCCTTCCCTATCAACGCGCCCTGAACGTCGGCTTCCACCGCCTGGACGGACCCGCCGCCCGCGAGCAGCGCAACGAGATCACCAACCTCACCTACGTCTCGCCCGGCTTCTTCGAGACCTTACGGGTCCCCCTGCGCCGCGGTCGCCTCTTCTCCGACGCCGACACGGCTTCCTCCGCCCCGTCCGTCATCGTAAACAACGCCTTCGCCGCCACCTACTTCCGCGAGCAGGAGGCCGTCGGCAGCCACATCCAGTTGGGCAAACAGCAATTCCAGGTGGTGGGCGTGGTCGGAGACGTGCAGTCCGGAGCCGGCTGGGGCAACTTCGGTCCTTACGGCCAGGTGCCTTATCTCTATGTCCCCGCCGCCCAGCTCTCGCCGGATCTGGTGATCATGGCCCACACGTGGTTCTCGCCGAGTTGGGTGGTCCGTGGCTCGGGCGGCCGCAACGCTCTGATGAGCGGCATCCAGCAGGCAATAGGTACCATTGATCCGCTCCTGCCCATCTCGGCCTTTCAGGAGATGGACGAAGTCCGAGCCGGCCGGCTGGATCTGCCGCGCTTCATGATGGCCCTGCTCACGGCCCTGGCCGGCTTGGCCCTGCTGCTTTCCGGCATCGGCCTCTACGGTCTGATCTCCGGCGCCGTCACAGAGCGCACCCGCGAGCTGGGCATCCGCATGGCGCTGGGCGCAACGACGGGGCAGACCGTGCGTTCGGTAGTGTTGCCGGGCTTTTGGCTGACACTCACCGGTGTCTCGATCGGACTGCTGGGGGCGCTGGCCGTAACGCGCGTCCTGCGCAGCATGCTGTGGGGTGTCACGACCTCCGACCCGCTGACCTTGGCGGGCGTCGCGGCAGGATTGTTGTTGGTAGCGGTGCTGGCGAGCCTGGCCCCCGCGGCGCGCATCCTGCGACTGGATCCGGCTACAACGCTGCGGCACGAATAGACGGATTTCGTGTCACCAATTCTCACGGGTTCCCGCTTCTACCGATATAAGGCTACGGAAGCGGTCCACCGACCCCGGTTCATGCTTGGTCGGGCCTACCGTCACTGAAGGAGAAAACCAGTGCTGCGCATGAGAATTGCCCTATCCCTGGTGTGTATCATTGCCGGACTGGCCGGCGCGCAAACGCCACCCATTCCCGCTGGTCTCAACCAGACCGAAGGACTCAAAAAGCTCAACTCGCAAGGTGAGCCCATCGAGGTGGATTCCAACGTGTCCCGTGATGTCTCGCTGCATGCCGTCCTCCTGCCACCCTCGGTCTGCCGCCATGTGTTTGGCAATGAGATCGCCGACAAGTACGCCGGCATCCAACTAGTTATTTCGAAGCTCCGCTCAAACTGCCAGCCGCCTGCTGGACTCCTCAGGTTTTCTCCGCCGCCGGAGGCGCGACGTACGCCGCCAATGTCAAAGCCTTTCTACAGAAACCAGACCGCAAGATCAGATCGGCGAAGAAGAGCGGTGACGGCAAGACCGTCACACTAAGCGGGGAGGACCTTGTGGACCTCGGCGCCTGCGGCGACAAACTCGAAATTAAAGTGCGCCAGTCGGTGGAAGGAGCCAAGCCGCAGAGCGTGGAGGATCTGGCGCTGACTCCCCCTACCCAAGCGATGTTCGCCATGCCGCAACTGCCCCTCAACGTTAAGTGGATCGTGGTGATTCTGTCCGGTGACAGCGTGATCTCCAGCAGCGCGATTGAATAGGAGGCCGGAATGAAAAACGGTTTGCGTTTGGTCCAACTACTCTACCTGCTTCGGGTCCCGCTTTCGGTCTGCGGCTTCCAAATCGGCCTGGTGATCGCTGTCCACGCAGCCCCGGGAATCAAGGGGCTGCTTGGCGGCGTCTTCGACCTCCAGCCAGGCGGACTCTTCACCGTCTCGACCCTCACCCTCCTCCTGGTCTCGGTCGAGACCGTCACCAGCGAGATCGTCCTGCGCTACTGCCAATCGAGATTTCGGTTGCCGCGGCTTCCGGACACCTGGGAGTCCTCCCGCAGCCTCGGTCCGTTGTGTGTCCGTACCGTCACTCTCTGGTTGCTGATCCTCTACCTCATCGGTGCCGCGTTCCTTATCGGGCAGGCACTCGCTCTGTCCACTCGAATCAGCCTGTTGGGCAAAGCCGCCTATGCTCTGGGCGGCGGCGGCGCCGCGATCGTGCTCATCGCAGCCACAGCCTTTCTGTGGCAACGCACGCCGCAGGCTCCCGGTGTCCACCGATTCTTGCTGTTCCTGTTTCCCGCTATGAAAGCCGATCCGGAGGGCTACCTCTTCTTCCACATCCAGCAGCCGGGCAGGGAACTCATCTATGAAGACCGCATCCTGCCGGTTCATGTCTTCGCGGCGACGCTGGCCCTCGTCTGGCTATTGATCTACGCCGTCCTGGGCCTGCTCGGCGATCCCTCTGCGCCCAACTACTGGGTGCGGACCTTTGCCGCCCCCGCGCTCGGTTCGGTCCTGATTCTCCTCACGGTGCTCTGCCTCGTCTTCGGCAGCTTGGCCTTCTGGCTTGACCGCTATCGCATCCCTTGCATCACCCCTATTCTCCTTATCAGTATGATCGCGTCCTGGTGCCCGCGCTCAGACCACACGTTCCACACCGAACCGGTCGATCCGGTCGTCGGCCTTTCCCCGCAATGTGTCGTCGAAGCCACTCAGCCCTCCGGAGTGTCAGGCGTCGTGGTCGTCGCTACAAGTGGAGGAGGAATTCACGCCGCTGCCTGGACCACGACCGTCCTTGCCGGGCTGACGCGGGCCGCCGCCACGCTACCGGGAGGGCCAGCCAGCTTCCCACGAGCGGTGCGCCTGATCAGTTCGGTCTCCGGTGGGAGTGTCGGCAGCCTCTACTTCACTGCCGCCTACCGCAACGGCGCCATCCCGTTGGACTCACTCCAGTCGCAGGTGATCGACCCCCCGCGCGCCTCCAGCCTGGACGCCGTTGCCTGGGGCGTCGTCTACCCGGATCTCCTCCGCCTCTTGCTCGTCTTCCCGCCCCACATGAACAGTGGCTGGGCCCTAGAGAAGGTGTGGGCTCGCAACATCCCGCTCCCCACCCGCCTTTCCGATTGGCGGCCCAGTGTTAGGCCGAAGTTCCATCTGGCAATAGGCACTATCTGCCTGATATGACGGTGGAAGAGGCAGAACTGGTCTTCCTGTTTCTGGCTACAGACCCAGGAGTCGGAGGGCACGGGCTTGCAAAGCAGTGGGTTCGGTGAGTTGCTGGAAGGTTGTGGCGCTTGGGTCGGAAGGAATGCGGCAGGTGTTGCGGCAGCGCGTGGCAAGCTCTCGCAACAGAGTCTCGAAGCTGTGGACGGGGAAGCCATCGGCGGTGACACGTTCCAACTTCTTCCGCTGAGCCGAAGCCGAGCACTCAGCCGGCGCAACCGGATCGCGGCGAGTTCGATCTCGGCTGAGTTCCTCATCCTGAAACAGCAAAGGAGCCAGATCTCTGCGCATGTGCCACTCCACATAGAAGGCCAGCATACAGAGCAGAATGTGCGCCCGCACATGGTCCTCGGTGCGGTGATGGATGGGGCGGATTCGCAGATCCATTCCTTTCAGACTGCGGAAGGCGCGCTCCACCTGCGCCAGGCTCTTGTAGCGGCGTACCGCGTCCGGGGCCGAGCAACGGCTCTCGGGCTCGCTGGTGCGCACCACGTAGACGCCGTCCAGTTGGCTTTCGCGCCGGATCGATTCCTCTCGCCGGGTCCAGGCGAAGACGCCATCGGCGATGTTGAGCTCGAAGTGTTTGGCGACCTTGTAGCGGTTCAAGACCCTGCCCACTTTCAGCGCGATCTCGGCCTCACTGAGCGGAGTGCGCGTGCGGCGCTTGACCTGGGCGGCGATCTTGGCCAACTCCTTCTCGGTGGCCTCGATCAGCTCGCCTCGCTTCCGCCTGCGCTCGTCGGCCAGCAGCGGATTGAAGCAGGCCACCAGGCGCTCGCCGGGATAGACGGGCGAATTGATCTCGGCCAGATTGGTTTCGTCGAACAGGGACAGTTGCAGGCTTCCGCCGTCGACCAGTTCGCGAATCGCCGGCCCGCGCAGGGCCGAGATCCAACCGAGTCCGGGATGCTGTTTAAGCTGGCCGATCTGCGTTTCGGTGAGCATGCCGCGGTCGCCCACCAGAACCACGCGGGACAGGCCGAAACGTTGGCGGAGCTTATCCACTTGATCGGGAACGGTGGTGGGATCGCCGGTATTGCCGGGATAAACGTCGACGGCCACGGGGCGGCCTTCACTGTCGGTCAGCAGGCCGTAGACGATGATGGGCAGTCCCTTCTTTCCGTCGCGGTTGTGGCCGAGTCGCGCCAAGGGGCAGGTGTGACCTTCGTAGTAACTACTGCTGACGTCATAGAGCACCAGGGAACCGTCGTGGAGGTGGCGCTGGGCGAGTTTCTTTTCGATGTGCGACTGGCGGGCCAGCAGCCAGTCCATGGCCTGGTACAAGTCGTCTTCGGTGGCGTCGGCGACCCCGAGTTCCTCGGCCAGAGTGGTGGTGTGCCAAAGCCTGGTGGTGGCGAGTTTGGAGCAGGGGTGCAGAAGACGTTCGGCGATCATGGCGAGAACGAGGTCGCGCTCGCGGCAGGGTTTAGAGGCCAGCAGCGAATCGAGGCCGAGACGATGCATGGAGCCGAGCACGGCCTGGACATGGCCGTGAGGGAGATTGCGTTCGACGAGGAAAGCTTGGGAGGCGGGGAGGAACTGCTCACCGGCGAGAGAGCGACGAATGAGGTCGATGAGATCGGGCGGGAGATGGGAGATGTTGCCGAGGGTTTCGTGGCGGACCTGGGAGCCGACGCGGAAGGAGCGGCGGAGCAAGTGGGTCTGGTAGAGTTTGCCTTTGTAGGTCCGGGAAGTGGTGGCCACATGAACCCGGCCGGTCCTGGATGGCATGGCCAATTATAAGGGAGAGAGGAAAGGAAGGCAAGTGGTATCTGACATATTTAGTGGCTACAAATGTAACCTCGAAATCACCTTACATGACTGAACCAGAAGGCGTTGGGCTATTTCAGGGCTTGGAACTTCGGGTTAGGGCGGGCTTGCGGCCGGCTCAGATCTTCAACGCGACTCTCGTCGAGACCGGCGACCGTTTCACCATGGGCACGGTCGACCTGCCGGCTCTGGCCATTGGAGGCCGAGAACCACGGGACGTCTCGTTCTACGGTCTTTATCGGGGCTTGGACCTTGCCCCCGTAACTGCCGCGAGAGTCTCGGCCACCTTCCCCTATGTCACGCCTGTCAGCCGTCCGGAAAACGTGCAGGTGGAATCCTCTTACCACATGGCCGACGGGGGCTACTACGACAACTTTGGTATTGTCTCCGCCACGCTCTTCCTGACCGAGGCGCTACGAACTTCTCCCAGGAAGCGCGCGCTGCTCATCCAGATCGATGATGGCCTTCCCACCGAGGACGACCGCACCAGTTCCCAGCGCGGCTGGTTCTTTCAGACCTTCGCCCCGTTGAACACACTGCTGAAAGTCCGGGACAGATCACAGCGGGCGCGAAACGACCTCGACGTAAAGTTGCTGGAAGAAATTCTGCACGCCCGTGGCGTTGCCCTGACAGTGGCGCGGTTCTCTTACCCGGGACCGGATGCGCCCCTCTCATGGCATCTCACGCAGGACGAGAAATCAAAGCTCGATTTGGCCTGGAAGCAATCACTAGCCAAACCGGAGACGAAAAAGGTGATCACCTTCTTGCAGGAGCTCAATTAACCGCCCAACGAAAGAGGCGGAGCCCGGCCAGCGGCTCCACCGTTATTGAACCCGAACGTGACCTACCGCGTCTTCAAAAACGCCAGCAGATCCGACATATCCGTATTCTCAAATCGCGGCCACTTGATGCCCTTGCTGGTCATCTCCTTCTGCATCGTGGGACCGTGGGCCCACAGCACGGAGATCATTTCGTAAGAGTTCGCGCGGTCGCCCAGGTGGAGCTTCGGCGCGGACCCCTGGTCGTGACAGTTGCCGCAGCCCCGGGCTTCGAAGACCTTCTGGCCCCGCGCCGCGGTCCCGTTGTCGTTGGCGAACTGCAGAGACCAGATGTAGCCCACCAGCCGCCGCATCTCCTCGGGCCGCAGCTCCGACTGCTGCTTCATCTTGCTCGAATGGTTCCACATGGAGGCCGCAAACTCGCTGGCCGTCCGCAGGGAAGTCTTCTTCGCCAGACTGTTGTCGCCGACGTGGCAACCGATGCAACCTTTGGCCTGGAACAACTCCTCCCCGGTCGTGGGAGAGGCCGGCGCAAATTCAGGCTTCCGGTTCCTGGTCTGCGGCAGATTCTGGAGATAAACGGCAATGTCGTTCATCTCCACCGACGTGAGTTCAGGCAGCTTCATACCCTTGGCTGTCATCGTCTCGCGCATCTTCGGCGAGTGGTTCCACATCTGGCGGGCCAGTTCGATGGGGTCGGTCACCGCATCCCACTTCTGAACGGGTGTCCCACCCAGACCGTTGGTGGAGGTGATGTTGTGGCAATCCGAACACCCTTTCGAGACAAAGAGATGACGGCCGCGTCCGGCATCGCCCTGCTTCTCGAAATAGCGGGCCGCGAAGAAGTAGGCAAAGAGATCGGCCGCCTGCTGGCTGTCCAGCTTGGGCTTGGCGATGCTCGCCTTCTCCATGGCCGACCACATCTGTGGAGCATGGTTCCACATCAGCGCCGAGAGGTCGGCGGGGGAGTAGCCCCGGCTCGAGCGCTTGCCCAGATCCGGAGCCATCTTTCCGCCTTCACCATTCACGCTATGACACGTCTCGCAGTTCTGACTCTTGAACAAGGCCGCGCCACGGGCAGAGTCGCCCACCAGGACCGCTGCCTGGGCAGCCGTCCCGGTGACGATCAGGGCTAGCATGATTCGCTTCATTCGAGTCCTCCCCTCTTACATCACGAAACGAACTCCGCCGGTGAACATGTGCGAACGGAATCCCTCGTAGTAGTAGTTCGGCTGGTGCAGCCCATAGTACTTCCACTCCGAGAAGAACTCCAGCTTCGGCGTCACGGGGAGCTGAATCCGGCCCTGCGGCTGGTAGTAGTTGGAAGGACGCGTGCCCGTTGTGGTGACGAACGACCCCCCAAAGCTCAGATGCCCACTGTAGTTCTTGGCGAGCGGCAACCGCAAGTCGGCCATCAGTGTGCCGCTGTGCGCATTGTCGCGGTAGAGCGATTGCACCGGGAACAAGCCCAGCGGGTAGAGGTAGTTGAAGTCACTCTGAATAGTCGAGCGCGTGTAGTCCGCGATGAGGCTGATGCGCTTGCCGTCGTTGGGCATCCACTGCAGGTTGGCCGAGGTGGACTGCGACGTCGCATCGAGGTTGATGTCCTGCGCCGGATTCTTGTTGTCGAAACGGCTGTACAGGAGATTGAAGAAGAGGCTCTTCGGCAGCGTTACGCGCCCCTGCAGGTTGATGCGCTTGGTGTCGAGCAGACCGCTGCGGTAGTAGGTCTTTACGCCGTTGGCGAGCTCAAAGTCACCGGTGAGGGTGAGCCGGGTGACCGGACGCGCTTTGAATCCGAACAGGCCGACGTGCCGCTGCAACTCGCCGCGTTCCACCGGATTGTCGGTGACGAACTGATTCGCCTTGAGAACCACGTCGCCCCATTCGTAGCGGTAGCCGCCTCGCACCATGTACTTGTTCGTGATGTCGTACAGCGCTTCCACCTGCTGGCGGCTGCGGCTGACGTCCAGTCGTTCGCCATCGGTACCGGTGGCGGTGACCGGAGTCCCCGAGGTGGTGAGGAAGTAAGAAGACGTGAGGACACCGCTGCCACTGGTGTGGAAGCGGTCGGTCTCCCATGTCGTACGCACGCGCAACCGTTCCATGGGCCGGACTTCGGCGCTGGCGTTGGCTGTCGTATGCGGCATGCGGACGTTGCCGTAGAAGGAATCGGTGATCTGCGGGATGGCCAGAAACTGGGTTTCGTCCGAGATCAGATTGCCCTTCAAGGTGTCGTTGTAGGTCGAATACGTCTTCGGAGAACTGCGGATGAGCGTGCCGGAGAGATCCAGCCAATTCCAGGGATTCGCCGTCAGCAGCACCTTCGTATACGCGCCGTTGCCGCGAATGCGGTAGTACTGCGCGCCGCTCAGCAGATACAACTGCTGGCCGAAGTAGGGGCTGGTGCGGTTGCCGGTGAGCTTGTCGGTGGAGTAGACGCCCTGGTCGTCCTTGAAGTTCGTACCGCCTTCTTCCAGCGTCACGTGCCAGCGGTTCATCTCAAGGCGGACGCCGCCTCGGATCTCATTCATGCCCCAGTTGATGACGTTGCGCAGCGGATACTCGTTCTGGTCGGCGACCAGCGTGGTGACGCCGTTGCCGCTGTCGGAGTTGCGGGCATAGCTGATGTACGGCATGATGCGGCCACCCGGGAACAGAGTGATCTCGTTCTCGAAATTGCGCCGCGTGGTGTCGTAGGAACGCTGGTTCAGGTAGACGCCCCTGTTGGCGGTGACATCGGCGAACGACGGCAGGTTGTTGTAGTAGGCGATGTTCGAGTAGTTGCCCGTATAGCGGTACTTGCCGCGCTTCAGCAGGTCGAGCCGGGCCGTGTTGTAGGGATCGCCGCCCCAGTTGTAGCCCTGGATGCGCAGGCTGTCGAACAAGCGGCTGCCCGACGGCTCATAGCTCACATCCATGCCCAAAAGGCGGACGCCCTGGCTGAGATTCACCAGGCTGCGGTAGGTGCTGAAGTCGCCGGCATGGCCGACCCAGCGTGCGCCGAGGTCGATGTAACCGGTCAACTCCTTCTCTTTTTGAGGTTGCGGCGACTCGGCCGCCTTCTCGTCTTTCTTCTCGGTCTTGGCTTCCTTGGTGTCGGCGGACTCCTGCGCCAGAAGCGTTAGCGGCAGAAGCAATGCCAGCCAGATTCTCATCGCAGCAACGCCCCATTCACGTTCGAACCGTGGATCTTCTGATGACAAGTGGTACAGTTGCGGAACCTCGGGCTGCGCAGATCGTGCAGCGCCGGAGGAATTCCACCCACCGTCGAGGCCGCGGGCGGCGTTTGAATATTCGAGTGGCACTCCAGGCACAGCGGCGCCACTTCGGCCCGCTTCAGCATGCGCGGATTCACTGAGCCGTGCGGCTCGTGGCAGATCGAACAGGGCTCATTGCGGCTGGGCGCGTGTTCGAACACAAACGGACCCCGCTTGTCGGCATGGCAGGCGAAGCAGCCCGGTTCGTTGCCGCCCGCCAGCCGCATATTCCGGTTCAGATTGCTGGCGTGCGGATTGTGACAACCGGTGCAGCTCATCGCGCCTTCCGGCACGCGGTGATGATTGGGTTTGACAAAACTGGCCGCCACGTCGCGATGGCAGTTGGTGCAGGTCTTGTTGATGCCGGTGACGCGCTTCAACTGGTACTCGCTCGACTCCTCGCCCTGCTTGTGCATGTTGTGGCAGGAGGTGCAGGGTACGCTGTTGCGTGCGTGGCTGCTCTGCAGCCGGCCGACATGCGTCTGCTGATTCTTGTGGCAGTTCAGGCACATGGCGTCGATCGCCGAGGCCGTCATCTGTTTCGGGCTGCGAATGTCGTCGGCCAGATTGGTCTCGGCATGGACCGACCCCGGCCCATGGCACGACTCGCAGGCTTTGGTCTCCCAACCGCGCTTCTTGTTGGTTTCGAGGATGGAATGAGGATTCTTCTTAAAAGCAGTGCTGATGTCCTCGTGACAACCCGCGCAGGTCTCCGACCCTATATATTCTTTCTTCGCGGGTGCCTCAGGCTTTGCTGCCTGCTGCCCCGCGGTTTTGTCCGGCGGCTTCTGATCCTGTGATGTCCCCGCCGCCCAAACCGACAGCGCCACCGCCGCGGTCCACGGCAATAACCGGAAAGTCATGAGTTCTCCCGATCTGAGAAAAGGGGCAGGCCCCTTTCGGAACCTGCCCTTCATTGAGTATTAGTTTACTGAGCGTGGACCTTGCTGACAGCGAAATCCGCGTTGGGCCCGTGACAGGCCGCGCAGCTTTCACCCAGCGTGGTGGTGTTGGCCAGAGCATGCGAGGCGGCATCCTTGCTGGCGTGGCAGCTGAGGCAGGCCGCCGAAGCTGTTCCGGCGGTGGTGAGCCAGCCCCTGGGATCCTGGACAGGCAGGACGCCGGCGGCCGGCAGGTTCTGCGTGTTGGTGGAGTGGCACATGCTGCAATTGGAGGCGGAAGCGGGCTCGGGGAAGGCCGCTCCGTTGAAGTTGTTGGCGGAATTGCCAAAGCCGTAGATGGTGAAATCGCGCGGCTGTTCCTTGCCGGTGTGGATGCGGTGAACCATCGAGGCCATGCTGATGGACTCGTTGGGAGCCTTATCGGCCGGACGGCGAGCGGCGTCGGTCATGTTCGGGTTGTGGCAGATCACGCAATTCTGGATCTCATTGCGGTTTTCGCCGTGCAGAGTCAGATTGTAGTGGCAGTTGTTGCAGGTCGCCGTTTCGACGATGTGCCGGCGCGGCGTGACGTCGCTGCCGTCCACTGAGAAGTACTTCATATCGTTCGGGATATTGACTTCATAGGTGCGCTGCTTCTGCGTGCCGGTGAGGATGGTCTCGTCCGTGCGGCCTTCGACGGCGAACACCCAGGTACCCTTGGCGCCATCCGGGATGGCCTTGCTGAAGGTGTACTTATAGGTGCCCGGGCCACCGGTCATGCTGGCGACGGTCAGGTTGTCCTGCACGTAGCCATTGGTGCCCGTGGCGCTGATGCCCGTGCCGTAGTCAGAGGTCGGCCCAGCCAGGGTGATGGCCAGACGGCCGCGGCCTGCGCCAGGGATCACGTCCTTAATGTCCATGTCGGCGCCGGAGCGATCCTTCAAGGAGATGGTCAGGACGGGCTTCTGGCCGACGGCTGCGTTCTCGATGCTCACGATCTTGGCAACCGCGCCGCGCGTCAGCGAGGAGGCCTGCTCGACCACGTGCGCACCCTTGATGGAGGCGTCGAAGTCGATTTCGCCCTGCGCGATGTGGCAGTTGGCGCACTGGTTGTCGGTGGCCTGAGGCAGCCCGACGTGGCCTTCGCCCGTGGCGAAGTTGACCGTGTCGTGGCAGGCGCCGCAGGCGGCCCGCGCTGGTTGAGTCAGCCAGGCGTCCTTCTGAGCGGCGGTGTTGCCCTGCTCGTGGCACCACTGGCAGTTGTTCGGCTTCGACGGCATGTTCACTTCGGACCAGTCGCTGACGGCGTTGCCGAAACCGACGATCTGATACTTGCCGCCCGCCTGCACGCTGGCCAGGCTGCTACCGGCATGGATCTTGTGGACCATCTGGGTCATGTCGATGGTGTTGCCGGTCTCGGGATTCGTGTTGTCCACCGTGACACCGTTCAGCGTGTAGGCCGGGGTGTGGCACATAATGCAGAGTTCCACGCCCTTGCGGGAACCGCCGTGGAACGACAGGTCATCGTGGCACTTGTTGCAGGAAGAGGTGCTGATGACGTCACGGACCTTCTTCACCGCCGAACCATCCGGCACGAAGTTGTAGGTCGTGCTGGCATAGTTCGTTCCGAGGTCGAACTCGGTGAGATTGCGGCTACCGTAGATGGCGACCGTGTGCGTCGCCGTCTTGTCATAGCTCGAGGGCAGCTTGCCGCCGAACGTGTAGTCATACACGCCGTCGGACACCTTGGTGTACTTGCCGCCCGTATCCGCGCCCGCCTGGCGGGCCTGCTTGCCGGCCGTCGGCGCGTACGTGCTCGTCTTCACACGGCTGCCATACGACTGATAAAACTTGCTGCCGTTCGGTATTGTCGCCAGGATAAAACTGGAACTCACCGCACCTGGCGTGTTGATGCCCTCGCGTTCCAGCGCGGCACCCTTGGGGTCGGTCATCTTGAACCGAACCGTCACAGTGCCGTCGGACGCTACATTTGTACTCACTACAGAAAACACAAGGCCAGGGCGGACGAAGTTCACCATCGCTTCGTCAGCGTAGAATGCCTTGTCGCGCTCGGTGAAAGGTGGTTTCGTGGAGCTGACCAGCGCGGTGGATGCCAGCAGCACCATCACCACGAGAGTCCACTTCATCCAGCCCCTGGAGCGTTGATGCAAGCGCATGTTGCTCTCCTTATCTATTAATTCCACTCGCTACAGCGTGACCGCCGTCGCCGCAGTACACGGCTCGGTATCTGCACAGCATGATCCAGGCCAAACCGGACCATTCGTTGACTTACGAGTAACATATCTGAAATCAAGAAGATAGGAAATTCGATGAAAATCTCTACAACGTGGATTTCCCATTCCCCTGGGTGAAACCCACCAGTATTGGGTGAATCCCCCCAACTTATACATTCCTCAGTAGAAAGCCTCGCTCCTGCCTCGGCTGCGAGATTTCGATTGTCGATGTCTGCCTCACATCAGCGGGGTGACCGGCCATTGTGCACCCGCCGGACCGGTTTGTGACCCAAACGCAGTTCCCCTGCCGCCCCATTCGTTCGTACAATGACCTATTGGCCGGAGCGGCTTGCCGCTGCCCCCGCCGCCTAGTCCGAATGAATCAGACGTGCACGATATCCTGACCAGTCTGTCGAAGTTCTTTGTCGAGAGGGATATCAGCCCGGACCCCATTGCCCTCTGGGTTGCTGTCTCGGTCGCCTTGCTCACCACTCTGCTGGCGGCACACGCCCGGCGCCAATACCGGTTGATCCCCCAGTTGAGTCTCCAGTCCGGCGCCAGCGTGGCGTCCGGCACTGCTCTGGACCATTGCGTCATTATTCCGGCCCGCGACAAACAGGCCACCATCGGGCGCGCGGTCCGCAGCTTCCCCGGATCCCTCTGCGTGGTTGTCGACGATCGCTCCACCGATGGCACGGCTCAAGCCGCCGAGGCGGCCGGGGCAGTGGTGCGGCCTGCCCGCCCACAGGAGCGCGGCTGGCTGAGCAAGCCGAATGCCTGCTGGACCGGCGCTGTCCTAACCGAGTCCGACTGGATGCTCTTCGTTGATCCCGAGACCTGGTACGAGCCGCGGTTTCTCTCGTCGCTCCTTGCCTACGCCGCCACCGAGGAACTTCACGCCGCTACCGTACTGCCCCGTCAGGAATACCGCACCTGGTTTGAAAGACTGCTGGTTTCCTATGGAATGGCGTTGACCTTCACTACCATCAGTGCTTGCCATGTCAGTGATCCCAAGCACCCTGAGGCGCTGGCCAACGGCCAATGCCTGCTGTTTCGACGCAGTGCCTACAACTTCATCGGTGGCCACAGAGCAGTTGCCGGCAGCGGTATAGAGGACCAGGCGCTGGCCCGCCTGATCAAACGGCACCGCATGAAGATGGCCGTATTGCGATGTGAGACCATGGCCCACGTCCGGCCGTACGATTCCTTCCGTACGGCCTGGCGCGGCATCGAAAAGGCCTTCCTCCGTTGCCTTCTGGCCGGCGGCCGGTCCGCCTTCCTGCTCGTTTTCACACTCTGGGTGAGCTCGCTGTGGCTGCCATCTTTGCTGGTTCTTGTTTTCCTGAAGCTGTACCTGCCCGCCTTACTATTGCTCTTTACCCCCACCGTGGCGTGGCGCTCATGGTACGGATCGATTTTCCGGGCCTTGTGGGCGCCGTTCGCCGTGCTCCTCTGCCAAGCCATAGCCGTCACCGCGGTGACCAGGACCATTCTGGGTGTGACCGGCGATTCGCGGGCCAGACGAGCGTAAGCCGTTGGGCGTAAACTTGGATTCGTCTCCAAGTCATGCCCACCCGCCGAACCTTTCTTCAGACCGCTCTTCAGACCGCGGCCGCCCTTGCCGTTCCGCCCACAAAAGACCCGAATCTGCGCCTGTGGTACGACCAACCGGCTACCGATTGGAACGAGGCGCTGCCTCTGGGCAATGGACGCCTGGGCGGCATGGTCTTCGGGTCCGTGGCCGAGGAACTCATCGCCCTCAACGACGACACGCTCACGTCCAGCGAACCGGGGGCCGACAATCTGCCCCTGGACGTCACTCTGAAGTTCGACGAAGTGATCGCACTGCTCCGAAACCGGCAGTACGCGGAAGCCTCCGCCATTATGACGAAGAACTGGACTGGCCGTTCATGGCCCTGCTACCAGCCTCTTGGCGACCTGCGGTTGACCTTCGATCATGGCGCGGAGACCTCCCGTTACGAACGCGAGCTCGACCTGGATCAGGCTGTGTTCCGAGTGACCTACACGGCCGGTGGCATCGAGTTCCAGCGGGAGTGCTTCATCTCCCACCCCGACCAGGTGCTGGTGCTCCGTCTGAAGTCGTCAAAGCCACAGGCGCTCAGCTTCCGCGCCAGTCTGCAGTCCGCACATCCAACGGCGGAAACGCTCTCGGTCAACAAAAAGAACGGCCTCCGGATGCACGGCCAGGCGCCGGGGTTCGCCCTGAGACGCACGCTCGAATGGGTGGAGAAGCGCAACGAACAGTGGAAGTATCCGGAGATCTGGAACGCAGACGGCTCCCGCAAGCCGGCCGCAAAGACCGTGCTCTACGGCGCGGAGGTCGGCGGATTGGGCACGTTCTTCGAAGCCCGGCTCCACGTGCATGCCTCCGACGGTACAACGACGGTGGACCGCGGCGTCCTGACGGTACGAAACAGTACGGAAACAGTCCTGCTGCTGGCGGCGGCCACCAGTTTCAACGGTCCGGACAAGAGTCCCAGCAAAGCTGGCGTGGATCCAGCGGAGATCGCGGCCAGTCAGATCGCCGCCGCCTCCACCCGGGGCTGGCTGGCCTTGCGCGACCGCCACATCGCGGATCATCAGAAGCTATTCCGGCGCGTGTCCATCGACCTCGGCGCGGCGACGAAACAAAGCCACCTGCCCACCGACGCGCGCATTCCGGCCTTCCGCAACGGCAATGATCCTTCGTTGGCCGCGCTCTATTTCCAGTACGCGCGCTACCTCACCATCGCCGGCTCACGGGCAGGCACGCAGCCGTTGAATCTGCAGGGGATCTGGAATCCCCAGGTCATCCCGCCCTGGGCTAGCGGCTACACCGTGAACATCAACACGCAGATGAACTATTGGCCCACTGAGGTAGCCAATCTGAGCGAATGCTCGGAGCCGGTGTTGAGGATGATCCGCGAACTCGCCATCAGCGGCCGCGAAACCGCCACGAAGATGTACCGCCGCCGTGGTTGGGTGTTGCACCACAACACGACTCTGTGGCGCGGCACGCAACCAGTGGACAACGACGCCATCCCGTCGTTCTGGCCGGTGGGCGGAGCGTGGATGTGCCAGCACCTTTGGTCGCACTATCAATTCACCGTCGACCGCGTCTTCCTCGCCGAGGTCTACCCGCTGATGAAAGGTGCCGCCGAGTTTCTGTCCGATTGGCTGATCGACGACGGCCACGGCCATCTGGTGACCGCCGCCGGCAATTCGCCCGAGAACTCCTTCGTCTATCTGGACGCCAACGGGAAGAAACAGACGGCCGGCATCACGATGGGCCCCACCATGGATCTGGCCATTACGCGGGACCTCTTCCGAAACTGTATTGAGGCGTCCAAGATTCTCGCTCTGGACGAGCCGTTCCGACGGGAACTCCGGGAGAAATATGACCGGCTGCTGCCCTACAAAGTGGGTGCCAGAGGCCAGTTACAGGAGTGGCCCGAGGATTTCGAGGAGCGCGAACCGGAGCATCGCCACGTTTCGCATCTTTACCCGCTGCACCCAGGCTGCGAGTTCCACCCGCGCACAACTCCGGAGATGTGCGCCGCCGCCCGCCGCACCCTGGAGTTGCGCGGCGACGGGGGCACCGGCTGGTCGAGAGCCTGGAAGATCAATTTCTGGGCCCGACTGCTGGATGGCAACCATGCCTACAGACTACTGAGCAATCTGTTCGAACCGGCGCGGTCGGCTCCGGGTAAGTTCAACAAAGGCGGCGTGATGCCGAACCTGTTCTGCTCGCACCCGCCGTTCCAGATTGACGGCAACTTCGGCGGAGCGGCGGGCATCGCGGAGATGATCCTACAAAGCCACATGGGCGAAGTCCACCTAATGCCGGCGCTGCCCGACGCGTGGCCGAACGGCAGTGTGCGGGGGCTTTGCGCTCGCGGCGGGTTCGAGGTGGACCTGAGTTGGAAGGGCGGGGCACTGGCGCGGGTCGAGATTCGGTCGAAGCACGGAGGGGAGTGCCGCTTGCGGTACCGCGACCAGAGCGCGACGCTGAAAGGCACTCGAATCGAATTCACGCAGTTTCCGAAGGCCTGATCGTCCGATTCCCGGAACAAGGCGCGCGGGTGCTCCGTATCTGTAGATGCAAGGAGATCCAAGATGTACTGCACGCAATGCGGAACCGAAATGAACGATCAGGCTCGTTTTTGCGGCCAGTGCGGAAAATCAGCGGGCGGTCCCGCGGCGAGTGCAGCCCCACCCCCGTTCCAGCCCCAACGACCTCTTTCCCGCGACATGGCCAACAAGAAGATCGCCGGGGTGTGCGCCGGCCTCGCCCGGCACTTTGGCTGGGATGTGACCTTGGTCCGGGTGGTGTTCCTCGGCTGCTTTGTGGTGCACGGTTGCGGGCTGCTGGCCTACATCATCGGCTGGATCTGCATGCCCCGGGACGACGTCCGTTCGTTCCAGACGGCCGCCTGATCAGGGCTCAACGGTTTGCGTGAGGACGTCGACCAGGGCCGCGCCGAATTCCAGCCGGTCCTGCACGGTTGGCGGCCGCTTCAGAAGTGGGTGCCTCTCCACCATCTGCTCCATGAGAAACGCTGGGATCTTGCGTGCGGCAAACAGTTCCTGATGGACCGTTTTGCGCCCCTTCATGCCGGGCGTCGTCGATTCACCGGCGTCACGCGGTCCGTTGGGTGCGTAGAAGACGGTCTTCTCATTCAGCAGGCGCTGGAACCGATCGGCCGTCGGGCGCAATGCGGCAAGGGGGCCGTCGATGTAGTCGACCGACTCCGTGTTGTGCATGGACAGGAAAAGATCGATTTGATGGCCGCCATCCACCCAGCCGATAACAGCCTTTCGTTGGGCCGCGATCTCCGGCATCAGGATGGGGTCGATCGCGTCCCAATTTCTGTTTATGTCATAGCCGTTGGCGTTGAAGCGCACCGCGCCCTCGGCCATGCCATCGGGATCGGGGCAGGGAAGGATCTTGAAGATGAAACGCTTGCGGAGTGACGCCGAGTCAGGGGTATCGGCTGCCAAGCGTCGCAATCCACCTTCGAGGACCCACGAGGTGCCTGTCTCCCAGGCATGCTGACGCACCATCCACCAGATCACCCTCTTGCCTGATTCAGGCGCCTGCGGATCGGTGATGGTCCATAACGGAATGGGTCGACCATGCACGCTCTTGCCAATAATCTCCTGATGAAAGTATGGTTTAGCCGCGAGCTCCTTATGTAATACTTCCAGGTCTATTTGGGTGTACGGCGCCGTGTGCGCAATTCGGATCACCGCCTTTGCGGGTGTGAACCGGACCGAGAGCTCCTTGGCTGTATCGTTCCAGGAAACCTGATCGTCCGTGAAGTGATTCCAGGTGCGGCCGCCGTCGTAGCTGTAGACAGGCCGCGTACCCTTGGTGACGGCATGGCTACCGGGCTTGAAGTTATACTCGCCCACCAAGTCGGTCAAATCGAAGCGGAACGAACCGGAGGGGAGGTTCTTGAGCTCGAAGTAATACCAGTTCGCTTGGCGGTTCCGGCCGTTCTGGTCAGCCTGGCCTTTCACCGCGCAACGAAGATGGTCCGGAGCCACCGTCTCGACTTTGCCGAGATTGCCCCCTTCAAAGGCGGTGGACACGGTGACGGCGGCCAACAGCAGGGCCAACATGATGGAGGCTTAGTTGGTTTCCCACGCGCGCTTGGGCACGCCGTGGTCACGATCCTTCACACGATCGTAGAGATGCTTTTCGTTCGTGGTGCCCAAGCCGTGATTGTAGAGGCTGGTCAGGCCGGCCGCTTCCCGGAGATCCTCCTCGAAATCGTGCAGGGCCACGAGATGCTCGGCGAGGGCGGGCATCTTCTTGCCGCTGGGCGTCATGAAGATCTTCTGGAAGCCGAGGTCGGTGAGCAGGGCGAGTTCGGACCCGACGACAAGCCCAACCTCACACAGCGCGAGGTTCTGGTCATCATTATCCACGTCGGCGCGTGCCTGGACCAAAGCGCCCAGTTTGCCTTTGACAACCCTGGTTTGGCTGCCGGATGCTTCCACCGTGTAGCCGGCGCTGCGCAACCTGTCCAGTTGGGTGGAAAAAGTGGATTCTTTTGCTTTTTCGCGCTTGAAGAACATGAGCCTCTCTCGAACGGACTCCCTCCATTATGCCCGATCCCACTCATTCGATGAATCTTTTCTGTTCTGTTCACCTCTAAGAGGCTGTCCCAACTGGCGGTAGTTCCACCAGTTGGAGCTACCTGGGTCAACGTTCGGTCTTTCCGGGATGCTTCCGACCATGAAAAAAACTCTCTTCCTTGGTTTCGCTCTCGCCCTTTCGACGGCCGCGCAGTCCGTCGAAACAATTCCGTTCCGCGTCAACCTCTCTTCCCTGAATGAGCTGCCCGCGATTTCCGGAGATGCCTCCACCGCGGTAGCCACCGTCCTGGTGCACGTTTCCCGTGACGCCTCGGGGCAGATTGTCAGTGGAGCCGTCGACTTCAAGTCGGTCTACAAACTGGCCGTGACCTCGAACATCACGGCGATGCACATCCACCGCGGCGCCGCTACCGCCAACGGCCCGGTGGTGATCGATTCCACACTTTCCAGTCCGGTGGCCGACGCGACCACCGGCGTCCTTTCCCTGCAGGGGCCGGTTCCGCCCACCAACACCAACGGCCTCACGGCCTTGCGCGATCTGGTCGCGAACCCTTCCGGCTTCTACCTGAACATGCATACCGCGCGTAACCCTTCCGGCGAACTGCGCGGCCAACTGCTACCGGCCGAAAAATTGGTTCTGATGGGCCTGATGAACCCCGGTAACGAAGTGCCGGCCATCGCGGACAGCACGGCCAAGGCGACTTGCGCGATCACCGTGATCGCCGCCCGGAATGCCGACGGGTTCCCGATTTCCGCCGAAGTCATATTTGACGCGAACTACTCGGGCTTCCCCGAGGGGACGAACTTCACCGGATTCCACATTCACAACGGCCCGGCCGGCGTGAACGCGGGCGTTGTAATCAACACGGGACTCGCTGGACCAGTGGCCGCCAACGCCACGGGCGGGAATCTGAAATACGAGGTCCAGATTGATCCGGCCAATGGGAATCAGGCTGCGGCGGTCGCCGGTCTGTTCGTGGCGCCGTCGCGGTACTACGTGAACATGCACACGACGGTGAATTCGGGCGGGGCGATTCGCGGCCAACTACGCTCCACGGACAAGATGGTCTTCCAGACGCAACTGCTGACGACGAATGAGGTTCCGGCCACCAACATTGATGCCTCGGCTGGCGCGTCCTTCACCATGCACACGCTGCGGAACAACGAAGGCTGGATTGTGGCCGGCGTCGCGGTCTTCGACGTGAACTACACGTTTCCTGGCAGCGTCCAGGTTACGGGCACTCACATTCACGACGGCGCGGCTGGCGCTAACGGGCCCGTGGTCATCAACTCCGGACTATCCGCCGCTAACCAACCGGTGAGCCCGACGGGTTTTGGCAACGTCTACCGGCAGAATGTGCAATCGAGCGATCTGGCCATCCGGTCGATGAACCAGGTTTCCATCGATCCGCACAGCACCTACTTCAACGTGCACACTTCTGACTTCCCGGGCGGCGTCTTCCGCAATCAGACCGGCCCAATGCTGGACAAGCCGGTCATTTCCGCCGTGATCAGCGGGGTGAGCGACCCGACTAACACAACCGTGGCACCCCTGGGTTGGGTGACGGTATTCGGCAGCAATCTGCTGAGCGCCACGGGCAACGAGGCAGGCTATGAGTCGAAGGCGCCGCTACACCTGAATGGGACGACGGTACTGATTGGGGACAAGCCGGCGGCGATCATCGTGTTGGCCCGAGACAGTGCGTTGGTGCCCACCGAATACATCGTCGCCCAGGTGCCAGCCGATGTCTCGTTCGGGGCGCAGTCGGTGACGGTGGTGACGTCCGGCGGATCCAGCGATGCCTCCAGTATTAAGGTGGCCTCGGTGGCGCCGGCCTTGTTCTTCGACAAGATCGGCGGCATCGCGTTCCACAACAGCGACCTGACGCTGGTGCGCCCGGAAAGCCCGGCGGTGCCAGGCGAGCAGATCGGCATCGTAGGGACGAATCTGGGATTGACCCTGCCCCCGATGGAGACGGGGCAGTATGCGACGGCTGATGCCTTCGCCTACGTTCTGCCCAGCCCGACGGTGAAGTTCGGAACCACGGATGCAACGGTGGTGGGTGCGGCGATGCTGCCGGGTCAGGCTGGCGTGTATGCCGTGCTCGTGGTGGTGCCGAACGCGAGTGGGAACAATCAGGTGACCATCACCCAGACGGTCGGTGGGAATGCGGTGACTTCCAACGCAGTAACCGTGCCTGTGCAGTAGAGGTCGAACTGGTCCGCCGGGGATACCTCCGGCGGACTAGTAGGGTCATGTTATTGACCATTGTTTCCACATTGTGTCTCAATACTTGGAATGAACTTACGGGGTCTGTTCTTAGGCGGGGGCCTGGTTGCGCTCGCCGGCCTGGTGCTTGTACTGCCGGCACAG
Organism: uncultured Paludibaculum sp.; assembly: GCF_963665245.1. Classification (NCBI taxonomy): domain Bacteria; kingdom Pseudomonadati; phylum Acidobacteriota; class Terriglobia; order Bryobacterales; family Bryobacteraceae; genus Paludibaculum; species uncultured Paludibaculum sp. The sequence goes on along the minus strand of NZ_OY762268.1, from coordinate 515,578 downwards.
AACACCTCGGAGCAGTTGCTGCGGCTCCGCACGCTTGGGAAGGCCTACTACGAGAATCCAACCACACAAGCCCAAGCAGTAGAACAGTTTAGGCAGGCCGTCAAACTGAATCCGGGCTCGACGATGGACCGTTTGAACTTCGCCCTCTCGCTGCTGCGGGCCGGCAAGGGCGCCGAGGGCATGGCCGAACTGCAAGCTGTCCAGAAGCTCGATCCGAAGATCCCGCACACATGGTTCAATCTGGGCATTGAATACAAGAAGATGGGCGAGTCGGAGAAGGCCATTGCCCAGTTGGAGCAGATGGCCAAGATGGTGCCGGGCGAACCCATCACCGAGTACAACCTGGGCGTCCTCTATAAGGCGATGGGCCGGCTGGACGATGCCAACAGGAAGTTCGAACTCAGCGCACAGTTGGACCCGAACTTCGCGGCTCCTCATTTCCAGCTTTTCAACTATTACCGGCAGCAGAGCGAACCGGCCAAAGCCAAAACGGAGTTGGGCCGCTTCCAGGCTTTGAAGAAGGTTCACGACGACGCCGGCACGGGCAATGAAGACGTCGAGTGGAGCCTGTACTCCGAGATATTGGATCCAGTGGACGGCGCACTGGCGACCGGGGCTCCAGTGCCCGGCGCGCTGAAGTTCTCCGCAACAACGCTGCCCGGCAAGTTCGCGCCGGCCGGTGCTTCCCTGCAGGTGATCGACGCGGACGGGACTGGGTCGACCGACTTGCTGGTGGTTGCCGACGGCGGTTTGGCTTTGTTTCGTAAGGGACTCACGCCGGTGCCGCAGCCCGCCTTGAGCGGACTGCATGGCGTGTTGGCGGCGGTGCCCGGCGACTATAACAATGATGGGCTGATGGATCTGTGTGTCCTAACGAAGACGGGCGCAGTCCTCCTGGAGAACTCGAAGACGGGCTTCAAGAAGGGGCTCGAGTTGCCGCCCGGCAGGTACGAGTCCGCGTTATGGGTCGACTACGACCACGACTACGATCTGGACTTGGTGCTGCTGGGCGCGCAGACCAAGCTCCTGCGGAACCAGATACCTGGCGGTTTCGAAGACCATACCGCCGAGTTGCCGTTCGCTTCGGGTACGGCCGTCGCGGGCGTGGAGGTCCGGGTGATTCCGGACACCAAGTCGCACGACATGATCGTCTCGTACGCCGATCGCAAGTCGGTCCTATATAAGGACCGGTTGGCCGGGCAGTACGCGGCGCGCGATCTCGACGCGCTGCCACAAGCCGCCACTGGTTTGGTGGTAGCGGATCTGAACAACGATTCGGAGCTCGACCTGGTCTGGAACGGCGGAGCCGCGCTGAATCATGCCGGAACGTTCGAAGCCATTTCGACATGGCCCGCCAGGGGCGGTTTTGCTCTAGGGGATTTCGAGAATCGGGGCTTGCTGGACACTCTGGCTGCCGGCGCGGCCTATCGCAACCGGGGGCAGTCGAAGTTCACCACGCAGGAGAAGCCCGTGGGACTGCCTGCAGATGCCGTCACCTTCGCCTCGGCCGATTTCGATGGCGACGGACTAGTGGATGCCGCGGCGCTGCTGCCGGACGGGACGGTGCAGCGGTTGATCAATCAGACAGCGACGAAGTCCGGCTGGACCCGCGTCGCCTTGACCGGGGTCAAGAACCTGAAGCTGGCGGCGGGCACCGAGGTCGAGGTGAAGGCCGGGGCGCTGTATCAGAAGCAGATGTACCGTGGCTATCCGCTGAGCCTGGGCGTGCGCGGCACCAAGGAAGTGGACACCATCCGCATCACCTGGCCCAACGGCATGATTCAGAACGAGATGAAGCAGAAGGCCGGCGCGGCGCTGAAGTTCGAGGAGGCGCAGCGGCTTTCGGGATCGTGCCCGACGATTTGGACCTGGAATGGCACCGAGTTCGAGTTCATCACCGATACGCTTGGCGTCGCGCCGCTGGGCGCCTCGTCGGGCGACGGGAAGTACTTCCCGGTGGACCACGACGAGTTCCTCTCGATTCGCGGGGATCAGCTCAAGGCGGTGAACGGGCAGTACGAGGTCAGGATTACCGAGGAGTTGAGCGAAGTCACCTATCTCGATCAGGTGAAGCTGATCGCCCTGGATCACCCGGCCAGCCAGGAGGTCTTCACGAACGACAAGTGGAAGTCTCCGCCCTTCCCGGACTTCCGGCTGTTCGGCGTGACGAATCGCGTCTACCCGAACAAAGCCACGGAAGACGGACAGCGCGATGTGACCTCAGCGGTGCTCAAGCGTGATGGGCGCTACCCCGATGGCTTCCGGCGCGATCTACAGAACGTCGCGGCGATGCACACTTTGGAGCTCGACTTCGGTCAGGCAACGAAGGACAACCGGGCGGTTTTGATCATGAGCGGCTGGGTGGATTGGGCCGACGGCTCGACCTTCCGGGGCGAGTCGCAGCGGACTCCGGCCGGTTTGGTGACACCCCAGCTCCAGGTAAGAGACAAGACAGGGCAATGGGTTACGGTGATCGAGGACATGGGAATGCCGGCTGGCAAACCCAAGACGATCGCTGTCGATTTGACCGGCAAGTTCCTGGGCAATTCGCGGGAGGTACGGATCGTGACGAACCTCTGCCTGTATTGGGACGAGATCTTTCTGAGCGAAACGAACGCGGCACCGCAGGTCCGGATGACCGAACTGGCGGCGGGGCAGACTGACCTCCATTTCCGCGGTTTCTCAAAGAACGTGGTCGATCCGGAGCGGAAGCAGCCGGAGCGGTTCTTCTATGCAAATCCGGCGGTCACCTCGAATTGGAACCCAACGCCGGGGCTGTACACACGGTACGGCGCGGTCACTCCGCTGCTGCGGGAGGTGGACGACAAACTCGTGGTGATGGGCTCAGGAGACGAAGTTCAATTGAAGTTTGACGGCCAGGCGCTGCCCGCACTGCCATCGGGCTGGCGGCGCGACTGGCTGCTGAAAGTGGACGGCTGGGCGAAAGACCGCGACGCGAACACGGCGTACTCCCAGACCGTCGAGCCGCTGCCATTTCATGGCATGAGCGCCTATCCCTATCCGGCGGGTCAGCACTACCCGGACTCGGCCGAGTACCGCGATTACCAGAAGCTGTACAACACACGCCCCGCGTTGCGCCTGCTGCGCGCACTGCATGAATCCGGCACCCGCTCCAGACAGGTGAACTGACATGAATCTGACGAAAACCGCCCGGTGGACCGGGCTCGCGTTCCTAGTCTTGCTTGCCAACAGCTTCTATCTGCTGGCCTTCGCGACGCCCGGCATCTTCTACATGACCAATGTCTTAGCGCACATTGGGCTGGGCACGGTGTGGGCGGCGGCGTTGTTTTGGCTAGCCTTCACTTCGGCGCAATACCGGCGCATGGCGCTGTATGCGGTGGTGGCCGTGGCCACGGGCGGGGTCATCTGCAAGGTGGGCGCGGCGCGTGAATTCCAATGGCTGCTCTGGACCCATGTGGGTGCTGGGCTGCTGGGCGCCCTGGCCATTGTCGTCGAGTCGAAGCGGCGGTCGGCGCAGCTTGTCTTCGCTTGCAGCGCGCTGTTCTGCGTGGCGGCGCTGGGCTACCAGAAGGCATTTCCTGACCACCAGGTGAAGGTGACGAACACGGGTTACGTGCCGGCGTCGATGGAAGACGAGGGCGGCGGGCCGAAGACGCCGTTCTGGCCTTCGTCCTCACGGACCAATGTGGGCGGGGTGATCCCCTCGAAGTTCTTCATGGATTCGAAGTTCTGCGGCGAGTGCCACAAGGACATTTACCAGCAATGGCAGTCGTCGATGCACCACTTCTCGTCGTTCAATAACAAGTACTACTCGAAGGCGATCGAGCACATGCAGGACATCTCGGGTACGCGCGGCTCGAAGTGGTGCGCCGGCTGTCACGACCACGCCGTGTTCTTCAACGGCCGGTTCGAGCGGCCCATCAAGGAACAGTTGGAGACACCCGAGGCGCAGAACGGACTGGGCTGCGTGTCGTGCCATTCCATCACGCACATCGATTCGACGATGGGCAATGGCGGCTTCACCATCGAGTATCCGAAGCTGCACGAACTGGCCTCCTCGAAGAATCCGTTCATCCACTGGGTGGATCGGTTCCTGACCAAGGTGGAGCCGGAGCCGCATCGCCGCACGTTCCTCAAGCCGTTCATGAAGGACAGCGCGGAGTTCTGTTCTACCTGCCACAAGGTGCACCTGGACGAACCGGTGAACAACTACCGCTGGCTGCGGGGCTTCAACGACTACGACAACTGGCAGGCGTCCGGTGTCAGCGGGCAGGGGGCGCGGTCGTTCTACTACCCCGACAAATCGAAGACCTGCTCGGGTTGCCACATGGACCTGGTGCCGTCGAAGGATCCAGGAAACCGGGACGGCATGGTGCACAACCACCGTTTTGCGGCGGCCAATACGGCCGTGCCGTATGTGAATGGCGACCAGACGCAACTGGCGGCGGTACAGGGTTTCCTGCAGTCGGGGTTCATCTCGGTGGACATCTTCGCGGCCGCTCCGGCGGGCGAGGCTCCGCAGACGCAGATGCAGCGGCGGGCGGATGCGGGCCCGCAAACGATGACGACCTTCGCGGTGGGCGAGGAGGCCGAACAGTCGTCTTCGGCGTACATGATTCGCGAGGTATCGGAACTGGCGGCGCCGCTGGACAAGACCTCGACGAAGTTCCAGCCGGGCTCGACGATTCGCATGGATGTCGTGGTGCGGACGAAGAAGATCGGCCACTTCTTCCCGGGCGGCACGGTGGACGCGTTCGACATCTGGGTGGAACTGGAAGGGCACGACGCCACGGGCAAGCAGGTGTTCCTGTCGGGCAATCTGCAGGACCCGAAGCAGGGCAATCTGGCTCCTGTGGAGCCGGGCGCGCACTTCTACAAGTCGTACATGCTGGATGGCGACAGCAATCCGATCAACAAGCGGAATGCGTGGCAGGCACGGTCGCTGCTGTATGTGCGGCTGATCCCGCCCGGTGCGGCCGATGTTGCGCACTACCGGGTGAAGATCCCCAAGGATGCGCAGGGGCCCATCACGTTCACGGCGAAGCTGAATTACCGCAAGTTCAGCCACTATTACAACCAGTTCACCTACGGGATGAAGGTGAAGCCGGGCCAGGATCCGAAGCTGGTGAGCATTCACTATGACAGCCGGCAGACGGAGCAGGATCCGTCGGTGCAGGTGCCGGATATCCCGATCACGGTGCTCGCGAAGTCGCAGGTGCAACTGCAACTGGCCAAGCCGGGCGAGGCGACGGTGTGGAAACAGGAGGCGCAGAAGGCGGATCGGGAGCGCTGGAACGACTGGGGCATCGGATCGCTGCTGCAAGGCGATCTGAAGGCCGCGGAGTATGGGTTCACGCGGGTGACCGAGGCGCAGCCCGAGTACGCGGATGGGTGGCTGAATGTAGCGAGGGCGCTGATCCAGGAAGGCGAGATCGAGCGTGCGAAGGAGTTCCTGGACAAGGCGATGAAGGCCGATTCGTCGCTGGGCCGCATCTGGTTCTTCCAGGCGATGGCGCAGAAAGCGGAAGGCGACTACGACGGCGCTTTGAAGTCGCTGGAAGTGGCGGCGCAGAAGTATCCGCGGGATCGCGTGGTGCAGAACCAGATCGGACGGATCCTGTTCCTGAAACGCGACTACAAGGGCGCCATCGAGGCGTTGAAACGCGTGCTGGACGTGGATCCCGAGGACTTACAGGCTCACTACACGCTGATGCTGGCTTGCCGGGGCTTGGGCGACACGGAGCAGGCCGTTAAGGAAGAGCGCCTATTCCGGCGCTTCAAGGCGGACGAGTCGTCGCAGGCGTTGACGGCCAAGATGCGGCAGCTTTCGCCGGAGGACAACAACGAGCGGCAGACGATTCACGAGCACGAGTCGTCGCTGCAGGCGAGCAGGAAGGCGGGGTCACGCTAATGAGGGTGCTTCTCCTGTTGGCCGCGGCGGCGACGCTCGCCGGCCAGACGCCGAAGTTCACCGATGTGACGAAGACGGCCGGCATTGTGTTCAAGCACAACGCGGGCAAGGCAGGGAAGAAGTGGCTGCCGGAGACGATGGGCTCCGGGTGCGCGTTTGTTGATCTGGATGGCGACGGGTATCCGGACATCGTGCTGTTGAACAGCAAGGACTGGACGTCGCGTGGACGGCGCACGATTTCGGCGCTCTACAGGAATAACAAGAACGGCACGTTCACGAACGTCACTCCGGGTAGCGGCCTGGATGTCGAGATCTACGCCATGGGCGTGGCAGCCGGCGATTTCGACAACGACGGGCGGGAAGACCTCTACATCACGGCTCTGGAAGGCGACCGACTGCTGCACAACGAAGGCGGCTTCAAGTTCAAGGATGTGACGAAGGCCGCCGGGATCGACAACGCCGCGTTCGGGACGTCGGCGGCGTTTGTCGACTACGACATGGACGGGAAGCTCGATCTGTTTGTGGCCAACTACGTTCAGTGGAGCAGGGAGAAGGACCTCTGGTGTTCGCTGGATGGGGTGAGCAAGTCGTACTGCACCCCGGAATCGTATAAGGGTGTGACGTCGAAGCTGTACCGCAATCTGGGCGGTGGCAAGTTCGAAGACGCCACGAAGAAGGCCAAGGTCTACGACCCGACATCGAAGTCCCTGGGCGTCGCGACGCTGGACTACAACGGCGACGGCTGGCCCGATCTGTTTGTCGCCAACGATACGCAGCCGAACAAGCTGTACCGGAACTTGAAGAACGGCACGTTCGCGGAGGAGGGCGTGTCGGCTGGGGTGGCGTTTGGAGAAGACGGCGTGGCACGCGGCGCGATGGGCGTGGACGCGGGCGACTTCGACCGTTCGGGCCGGGCTCATCTGCTGGTAGGCAACTTCACGAACCAGATGCTGGGACTCTACAGGAATGAGGGCAAGGGGCTGTTTGTGGATGAGGCTCCGAGGTCGACCGTGGGGAGGGCCTCGCTGCTGAGCCTGGCGTTCGGCGTGTTCTACTTCGACTATGATTTGGACGGCTGGCTGGACATCTTCTCGGGCAACGGACACATCGAGGAGGAGATCGGCCGTGTGCAGCCGAAGGTGAAGTTTGCCGAACCTCCGTTGCTGTTCCACAACCTGGGCAAGGGCAAGTTTGAGGACGTGAGCGCGAAGCTGGGCGCGGAGTTGACGCGTCCCGTCGTGGCGCGTGGCACCGCCTATGCCGACTTCGACCGTGACGGCGACCTGGACCTGCTGATCGCGACAAACAACGGTCCGGCGTATCTTTACCGCAACGACGCGAATACGGCGAGAAACCACTGGATCAACGTGCGGCTGAAGGGCGGGAAGTCGAACCGCAGCGGGATTGGCGCCACGGTGCGGGTGGAGAGTGCGTCGGGCAAGCAGTGGCAGACGGTACACAGCGGGTCGAGCTACTGTTCGCAGTCGGACCTCGCGCTGACGTTCGGGTTGGGCCGGGATACGTCCATCGCCTCGATTGAAATAGAATGGCCTAGCGGTGTGAAACAGCGGCTCACGAGCGTGAAGCCCGATCAACACCTGGTCATTGATGAGGCAAAATAACTACGTATGACTCCGAAACTCGAACTGGCTGCGATCACCGATGAGTTCTCGCCCGATCTGGGCGAGGCGTTGGAGGCGATGGCGCCCATTGGCATGACGGCCTGCGAACTGCGCGTCGTGTGGGGCAAGAACATCATGAACCTCACCGATGATGAAGTGAAGAAGGCAATGGAGATGCTGAGCGCCAAGGGCATCCGGGTGCTGGGGCTGTCGTCGCCGATTCTGAAGTGCACGCTGCCGGACGGCGGCGAGGTGGACGGACGTTTCCAGCAGGACATCTTCGGATCGAACCACACGATGGACGATCAGCCGCGACTGGCCGAGCGGGCGATCCAACTCTGCGAGATGACCGGGGCCAAAGTGGTGCGCGTCTTCTCCTTTTGGCGGACCGTGGATCCCGAGAAGTGCTTCGAGCCGGCCTGCGCCGCGTTGTCGAAGATGGCCGATCAGTTCAAGGCGCATGACATCATCTGCGGCATCGAGAACGAACACGCATGCAACATCGGCACCGCGGCCGAGGCTGCCCGATTTCTGAACGCAGTTCCGCATTCGCACCTGAAGCTGGTGTGGGATCCGGCGAATGCGCTGGTAGCGGGTGAAGAGCCGTACCCATACGGATACGACCTGCTGCCCAAGGGCCGCATTGTGCACGTGCATGCAAAGGACTGCCACATGGACGGCCATAAGCCCGTTTGGGGACCCGTGGGGACACGTCATGTAGACTGGAAGGGTCAGATTGCGGCCCTGCTGCGTGACGGGTACCAAGGAGCGGTGAGTCTGGAGACGCACTGGCCGGGTCCGAACGGCCACAAGAAGGAAGGCAGCATCATCTGCGGGTGGAATCTGCGGGGACTGCTTGCAGCTTAGCTTTCAGCCGTCAGCCCTCAGCTATCAGCTTCGCGCGCTTCCGAGCTGATGGCTGATCGCCGACCGCTGACCGCTTGCCGTGCAACCTCGGTTGGACGCCGCAACTCACTGGCCGCTCGAACTAAATTTCACATTTTCGATACCCGGCCGCTTGTTTGCGCGTCAATACAAGCAGCCGGGTTTTGCTATTCTGGAGCGCACAAGAGAGGGGAATCTGATTGCGCCTGCGCAGGCTGTCGACTGTGGTGGTATTAGGCCTGCTACTTGTGTGCTCACTGATGGGCCAGCGCTGGATTCGCGATATCTTTCCCGAAGCGGACTACATCCCCACACCGCCCGACGCCAATGAGAAGACCGAGTTCTACTTCGCGCGTCTACGCTATAGAAATGTGCAGGCATCCGGGATGTGGGCCATGCGCGGCCAGTGGACGGTGGACTATCCGAAGGCGGATCGACAGTTCCTGCAAGGGGTGCGGCGTCTGTCGCGCATCCACGTCAACAGCATGGAACGGATTGTCGACCTCATCAGCGACGAAATCTTCAACTACCCGTTTGTATACGTTGTCGAGGCCGGCCACTGGGACCTGCCCGATGATCAAGCGAAGAAGCTGCGGGAGTTCATCGACCGGGGCGGGTTCCTGATGACCGACGACTTCCATGGCACCTTCGAGTGGGACGTGTTCACGGCGAGCCTGAACAAAGGTTTCGGCGACCGCCCCATCGTGGACATCGAAGACAGCGACCCCATCTTTCACGTGCTCTATGATCTGGATCACCGCCTGCAGGTGCCCGGCATCGTGAACTACCCGTTTACCAAGACGTACGAGTACGATGGCTACGAACCGAAGTGGCGCGCCGTCCGCGACGACCAGGGGCGCATCGTCATCGCGATCTGCCACAACATGGACCAGGGTGACGCCTGGGAGTGGGCCGACAGCCCGCACTATCCGGAAAAATATACTTCGCAAGCCTACCGCACCGGTCTGAATTACATCATCTATTCCATGACCCACTAGAAAGCACAATGTTCGAGTTTCTCTTCAAGTATCCGTGGCCGGTGTACCGCAAGGGGACCCTTGTGCTGCTCAGCGGATGGCCCTTGTGGCTGCTGGGTCTGCTGGCCGTGGCGGCAGCCGTCCTGGTGGCTGTCCTGTTCCTGCGTAAGCCTTTGCCGCGCACCCGGGCTCTGGTGTTGGCCGGAATCCAGTGGGTCGGCCTGCTCGTGTTGTTAGTTTTGTTATGGCAGCCCGCGCTCAGCGTATCGATGCTGAAGCCTCAGCAGAACGTGGTGGCCGTTGTGGTCGACGCTTCCACCAGCATGGCTTTGGAAGGGCGCATCGGCCAGGCGAAGTCGTTGCTGGATTCCGGACTGCTGGCGCAATTGAAGAAGCGCTTCCCGGTGCGGCTCTATCGCGCTGGCAGCACCCTGGAACGCGTGGATCAGGTGCCGGCCGTGGCCGACCAACCGGTAACCCGACTGGGCGACGCGTTGAAGGGTGCAACGGCCGAGGCGGCGACACTGCCCATCGGAGCGGTGGTGCTGCTCACCGATGGCGCCGACAATGCCGGCGGTCTGGATTCGGAGACGATGGCGACGCTGCGGCAGTCGCGCATTCCCGTTCACGCCATCGGCTTCGGCAGCGAACAACTGGCGCGCGACGTCGAGGTGAGCGACGTGCAGATTGTGCCACGATCGCTGCCAGATGCGCGCCTGGCCGCCACTGTGACGCTGCGGCAATCGGGCTTCGCCGGCAAGATGGCGAAGCTGAGTGTTCGAGCTGACGGCAAGGTGCTGGCCACCCGCGTTGTGAAGCTGCCGGAAGACGGACAGACGGCGCGCGAGGTGATCTCATTCCAGGCCGGCGTGGCCGGCGCGAAGTCGCTGCGCGTGGGCGCGGATCTGCTGGAAGGCGAAACGAACAAGGACAACAATGTTCTGACGCGGCTGGTGAACGTGGAAGACCGCAAGCCGCGCATCCTGTACTTTGAGGGCGAGCCGCGCTGGGAGATGAAGTTCATCCGGCGTGCCGCCGAGCTGGACCGCAGCCTGCAGGTGGCCAGCATCGTGCGCACGACGCAGAACAAGCTCTACCGGCAGGGCACCAACGACGCCAAGGAACTGGAGCACGGCTTCCCTGATACGGTGGACGAGTTGTTTCGCTACCAGGGCCTTGTGATCGGCAACGTCGAGGCCAGCTACTTCAATCCGGCGCAGCAGGGGCTGATCAAGGAATTCGTCGACCGGCGCGGCGGTGGCGTGCTGTTCCTGGGCGGCCGCGCAGCGTTGAGCGACGGCGGCTGGAACAAGAGCGAAGTGGCGGAGATCATGCCGGTGACGCTGTTGGACCGCAAGAACACGTTTCATCGCGATCCGGCCACGGTGGAACTGGCGCTCGCCGGGCGCGACAGTCTCATCACGCGCATTGAGGAAGATCCGGAAAAGAACATCTCGCGTTGGAAGGCGCTGCCTTACCTGGCCGACTATCAGGAGACCGGTCCAGCCAAGCCCGGCGCGCTGGTGCTGGCCGAGATGGCGCCGACCAGCAAGGGCAAGTTCCCATTGCTGACGACGCAGAACTTCGGCCGCGGCCGCGTCGGCGTCTTCGCAACTGGTGGGAGCTGGCGCTGGCAGATGCTGCAGGACTCCAAGGACATGAGCCATGAGGTCTTCTGGCAGCAGCTTCTACGCTGGCTGGTGGCCTCCACGGCGGAGCATGTCTCGGCGGTGACTGACAAGGCCGTCTACTCCGATGAGACGCGCGTCCCATTCCATGTGGAGGTACGCGATCAGAACTATCTGCCGGCCACCGATGCAATGGTAGAGGGACATGTATTGGGTCCGGCTGGCGTCGCCGATCTCGTCACCATGCGGCCTGTCACCGGTCAGCCCGGCGTGTATGCCGGGGAATGGAAGGCCGACAACGCGGGCTCCTATCTCATGGAGGTCGTGGCGAAGCAGGGCGATAAGGAAGTGGGGCGCGACGTGCTGACCTTCCAGCGGGAAGACGGCGTGGCCGAGCATTTCCGTACCGAGCAGAACCGCGAGTTGCTGGAGCGTATCGCCCAGCAGACCGGCGGGCGCTACTACAAACCCTCGGATACGGGCCACCTGCCGGAAGAGATCGAATACTCCGATGCGGGGATTTCCGTGAAGGAGACGCGGGACATCTGGAACGCGCCAGCCGCGCTATTGCTCTTCGCGATGTTGAAGGCAGGCGAGTGGTTTCTGCGGCGGCGGTGGGGTGCGGTATGAAACAGATCGCGGCCATCCTGTTCTTTGTCACATCGGCCATGGCGGCCGACTTCCACCTGACCGTCGCGGGCCTGGGGGGCGAGCCGGACTACGACACACGCTTCAACATGCTGGCCGCCGAGTCGAAGAAGCTAATGGGCGGCGATGTACTGAGCGGGCCTTCGGCTACGAAGGCAGGCATCCAGAAGGCGCTGGCGGGCTACGCGGCGCAGGCCAAGCCGGAAGACACGCTGGTGCTGCTGCTGATCGGGCACGGCAATCTGGATGGGTCAGTGTTCAAGTTCAACGTGCCCGGTCCGGACGTCACCGTGGATGAGCTGCGCGCGTGGCTCGACCGCATTCAGGGCAAGCAACTGGTCGTACTCTCCACCAGTTGCAGCGGAGCGGTGCTGGAGCCGTTGAAGCACGAGAACCGCGTGGTGATCACCGCGACCAGGACGGGCACCGAGAAGAACGCCGTGGTTTTCGCGCGCTACTGGGTGGAAGCGCTGCGTGATGCCGGCGCGGATGCCGATAAGAACGAAACGGTGACGGCGCTGGAAGCCTTCAATTACGCCAAGCAGAAGACGGCGGGTTTCTACGAGACGCAGAAACGGCTGGCGACCGAGCACTCGGTCCTGGACGACAACAGCCTGGCCGCGCGTCTGGCTGTGGTGCGCTTCGGCGCCGCGCAGAAGGCCATGAACGATCCGCAGAAGAAGCTCATGCTGGCGCGCAAGGAAGAGCTGGAGTCGGCCATCGACAAGCTGAAATTCGAGAAGGCCGCGATGCCCATCGCGGAGTACAAGTCGAAGCTCAGTGCGCTGCTGATGGAACTGGCCCGAATCCAGGAGGACATCGAGAAGTGATCCCGGCCGCGCCCATCCTGCTGCTCCTGCTGGCGAACACGCCGGCGGACTGCTGGCGCGCGAAAAAGCTGGGTCACGCGCAGGAGGCCGCGCAGTGCTTCACGGCACTACAGGGCTCCAGCAACCTGGCGCTGCGAGCCGAGGGCGCCTGGGGTCTGGGCGATTTTGACGGAGCGAACGCGGCATTCCGCGCTGCCGTTAAGGCGGACGAGAAGAACCCCGCGCTACGCGTGCGTTGGGGCCGTTTGCTGATGGAGCGCTTCAACCCCGGCGATGCCGAAGGTCTGTTCCGCGAGGCGCTGGATCTCGACAAAGGCAACGCCGACGCCCTGTTGGGCATGGGCCTGCTCGCGGAAGCGAACTTCGATCAGAAGGCGATCGCGCTGGCCCAGCAGGCGCTGGAGAAGAATCCGAAACTTGTCGAGGCGCGCGAACTCCGGGCCGTCGTGCTGTTGGAAGACGGGAGCTATGAGGCAGCCACGGCGGAGGCCCTCAATACGGTTCAGGATGACCCACAGGCCATGGACGCGATGGCGGTGCTGGCCACCATCGACCTCCTCAAGGACAAACCCGCGACGCAGTGGCCGGCCCGCATGCTGGCCGTGAATCCACACTACGGTGAGGGCTACGCCCGCATCGCCCGGCAGTTTGTCCTCAATCGTCGTTATGAGGAAGCGATCGGCTTCTATCGCAAGGCGCTGGAGCTCGATCCCGGCTATCAGCCCGCGAAGAGCGAACTGGGCATCAACCTGATGCGCATCGGTGAAGACGTCGAAGCTCGGCGGTTATTGGGTGAAGTCTTCGAAGCGGGTTATAGAAACTCAGCTACCGCCAATTCACTCACGCTGCTCGACAGCTACAAGAACTTCATCGTCTACAAGCAGCCTCGCTACATCCTGCGGTTGCACAAGACTGAGGCTGAGCTGCTGCGGCCGTACGTCGAACGCGAGATCACTCGCGCGCTGGATGCGTATGACAAGAAGTACAATTTCAAGCTACCTGGGCCGGTGATGGTGGAGATGTACCCAGATCATGAGGACTTCGCCGTCCGCACCATGGGTATGCCGGGCCTGGGAGCTCTGGGCGTGACCTTCGGCCTGAGTGTCGCGATGGACAGCCCGTCGGGCCGCAAGCCCGGCACGTTCCATTGGGCCAGCACGCTGTGGCACGAGTTGAGCCACGTCTACCTGTTGACCATCACGAAGCACCACGTGCCACGGTGGTTCACCGAAGGCGTCTCCGTGCACGAGGAGACAGCCGTGTCGCCCGAGTGGGGCGACCGCCTATCGCCCGACATTCTGGCCGCACTGAAGAAGAAGACGCTGCTGCCCATCTCGACGCTGGACCGCGGCTACATGCGCCCGTCCTATCCGGCCCAGGTGATAGTCAGTTACTTCCAGGGCGGCCGCACCATCGACTACATCACGGAGAAGTACGGCTGGCCGAAGGTGATGGCGATGTTGAGCGAGTTCTCGCACGTCACCACCACGGCTGCCGTCGTCGAGAAGGTCCTGGGCGTCAAGCCCGACCAGTTCGACAAGGATTTCCTGGCCTGGCTCGACAATGAGCACAAGGTGCCGCTGGCGAAGTTCGAGGATTGGACGAAGCAGATGAAGCCGCTTCACGACGCCGTGAAGGGCAAGCAATGGGACGAAGTGCTGAAGATCGGCCACGCCATCCGAGACGAGTATCCTGATTACGTCGAGGCGGGCAGCGTCTATGAAGCCCTGGCCCAGGCATACGAAGCACAGGGCAAGAAAGCCGAGGCGATCGCCGAACTCGAACGCTATGCCCGCGAGGGCGGCCGCGAGCCCGATACCTTGAAGAAGCTGGCCCGGCTCCGCGATGAAGCCGGAGATCCGCGCGCCGCCGAAGCCGCGCTGAACCGTCTGTTGTACATCTATCCCGTGAAGGATGAAGAGCTGCACCGCAAGCTGGGCGGTCTGCGCAGCAAACTGGGCGAGTGGAGCGGGGCCGCGGAAGAGTGGCGCGCGGTGCTGGCCATGAAGACGGGCGATCCGGCCTCCGCGAACTACGAACTGGCGCGGGCCTACCAGGGGATGAAGCGATTGGATGACGCCAAGGACGCGGTTCTGGCCGCGCTGGAGGCGGCGCCAGGCTACAGGCCGGCGCAGAAGCTGCTGCTGGAGTTGAACAGGAAAGAGTAGATCAAATGATGCAACTCGATTCGGAAACCTTGAAAGAACGGATCGCGCGCTTCGGCACGGTACAGGAGTCGATGATCACGCAGGTCCGCAAGGTGATCGTCGGCCAGGACGAGGTACTGGAACAGTTGATGGTCGCTTTGTTTGTGGGCGGCCACTGCCTCATCACCGGTATGCCTGGCACGGCGAAGACGCTGCTGGTGCGCACCATGGCCGAAACGCTCGGCCTGCTCTTCCGGCGCATCCAGTTCACGCCGGACCTGATGCCCAGCGACATCACCGGCACCGACATTCTCGAAGAGGAGCCCGGCACCGGCCGCCGCATCTGGACCTTCGTGCAGGGTCCCATCTTCGGCAACGTGCTGCTGGCCGACGAAATCAACCGCACGCCGCCCAAGACGCAGGCCGCGCTGCTAGAGGCCATGCAGGAGCGCAGTTGCACCGTGCGCGGCAACCAGTACAAGTTGCCCGCGCCCTTCTTCGTGCTGGCCACGCAGAACCCCATCGAGCTGGAAGGAACCTATCCTTTGCCGGAGGCCCAGCTCGACCGCTTCCTGTTCAACACGCTGCTCGACTATCTCACGGCGGAAGACGAACTGAAGGTCGTCGGCCTCACCACCACCACCGCCGTGGCGGATCTGCGGTCCGTCACCACCGCCGAGGAGATTCTCGACTTCCAACAACTCGTCCGCATGGTGCCCATCGCCGACGAAGTGGCCCGCTATGCCGTCAATCTGGTGCGCGCCACGCGGCCCGTCGACACTTCGGCCAGCGACTACGTCAAGAAGTATGTGAACTTCGGCGCCAGCGTACGCGGTGCACAGAACCTCGTCTTGGCTGCCAAGGCGCGCTCGCTGATGCGCGGCCGCTACCATGTCAGTTTCGACGACGTCGCCGCGCTGCTGCGGCCGGTGATGCGCCACCGCATCCTGCTCAACTTCCAGGCGGAGAGTGACCGCCTGACCCCCGATGACATCCTCAAGAAGGTCCTGGAGGTCGTGCCCACCAAAGGTTGATCATGCTGCAGCGCTTCCTCGATCCCAAGGTATTGGCCGGCATCGCGAACCTCGAGCTCACCGCCAAGACGGTGGTCGACGGGTTCGTGGCCGGCCTGCATCGCTCGCCGGACTTCGGCTTCAGCCAGGAGTTCGCCGAATACCGCATGTACGTGCCGGGAGACGACCTGCGCTATGTGGATTGGAACGCCTACGCCCGCACCGATCGCCTCTACCTGAAGCGCTACCGCGGTGAGACGAATACGCGTGTCACCGTCCTGCTCGACCGCAGCGCGTCGATGGGGTACCAGGCGCAGGGCGTGAGGAAGATCGATTACGCACGCTTCCTGGGTGCCTCGCTGGCCTACCTCGCTCATCAGCAGCGCGACGCGGTGGGCCTCATTGGATTCGACGACGAGGTCCGCGACTACGTTGAACCGTCCTCCCGCCACGGGCAATGGGTCAAAGTGTTGCACGGCCTGAATCGTTCGGAGCCCGGCAGCCGCACCGATTTCGCCAAGCCCTTCGCCCACTTCCAACAGTTTCTGCAGCGGCGCGGCCTCGTGTTGGTCATCTCCGACTTCTACGCGCCCGCGACGGACGTGGTGAAGACCGTGGCGCCATTGCGGCAGCGCGGCAACGACGTGGTGCTGCTGCACGTGCTCGACCCCGAGGAGATCAAACCAACGCTGTCGGCTTCGAAGATTCTCGTCGATATGGAGACGGGCGAGGAGATGGAGGTCAGCCCGGAATACGCCAAAGGACCCTACCGCGAGAAGATGGCGGCCCATCTTGAGGCGATGGAATCCGAGTCGCGTGGAGCGGGTCTGAGCTACTTCCTGGCGGTCACGGATCAGCCGCTGGATGAGGCGCTGCGGCGCTATCTGGTCGTCAGGGCGGGGAGGCTATAGCGTCATGGGTCTCATCGCACCCTGGTTCCTCGCCGGCATGGGCCTGCTCGGCGTGCCCGTCTACTTCCACCTGCTGAAGCGTCATCGGAGCGAGACGCAGCGTGTCAGCTCGTTGATGTTCTTCGAGAAGAGCACCGAGGCATCGCTGAAGCATCGCCGGCTCGACTACCTGCTGCTGCTGGCCATGCGGCTGGCCCTGCTCGCGCTCATCGTGCTCGCCTTCGCCCAGCCGTTTCTGTGGCGGAGCACGCCTGCCGGTGGTTCGCAGGCCAATCGTGTCGTCGTCATCGACGATTCCGCCAGCATGGGCTTCGGCGGCCGCATGAGCAGTGCGAAATCCGAGGCGTCGAAGCTGCTCGCCGAGAACGTGAAGGTGGCCGTCTTCGATACGCAACTGCGCTTCATCACGCCAGCCGATGTGCCGCGTCTGGAAGCGGGCACGTCGCGTAGCTCCCTGGGCGAGCTCGCCCGCGCGCTGCGTTCGTATCAGGAATCTGTAAAGCTGCCGCTGGAGGTGCACCTCATCAGCGACCTCCAACGTAGTTCCATGCCCGCCGGCTTCAGCGACCTGAGGCTGGGCAGCGGTACGAAGCTGGTGCTCCACACGGTTGCCGACAAGACCGAACCCAACTGGACCGTCGAGAGCGTGACAGCCCCGGCCCGCGTGCGTGACGGCAAGACCGTGAAGGTGCAGGCGACCATCGCCGGCTTCCATACCAACGCCGCCGCGCGCACCGTCATCCTGGAAGTGAATGGCCAGCCGGCCGGCAAGCAGACCGTGCAGGTGCCCGCCTCGGGCCGCGCCAAAGTGGAGTTCAACGGACTCGACCTGCCACACGGCTTCTCGAAATGCGCTGTCAGCCTACAGGAGAGCGATGGTTTGAAAGTCGACGACCGCTATCTCTTCGCCATTGAACGCAGCGATCCGCAGCGCGTCGTATTTTTGTATGGCGAACGTTCGGCCCGTTCCGCCCTCTATTTTCGCGATGCCCTCGACGCGGCCACTGGCGGCGCCTACGTCGTGGAAAGCTATGCGAACGGCGCCCCACCGAATCTCGATCGCGCGGCATTCATCGTCGTTTCCGACGCGGGCAACTTCGATAGCGCGATCTTGAAGCGCTACGTGCAGCAGGGCGGATCCGCGCTGGTCATCCTGGGTCCCGCCAACGTGGCCTCCGGTAAGGTGCCCATCCTCGATACGCTGGTGCGCTCTTCGCGCTATGCCTCGCGCGGCGCTGAACGTTACCAGACCCTGGGCTCGGCCGACGACTCTTACCCGGCCATCGCCAAAGCCGGCCGCTGGGAAGGTGTGCACTTCTACCAGTCGATCGACGCCGACCCGGGTCAGGCCCGCGTGCTGGCACGGCTCACCGATCGCACGCCCATCCTGCTGGAGCAGAAGATCGGCGAAGGCACGGTGGTTGTACTCGCCTCGTCGCTCGACAACCTGGCCAACGACTTTCCCGTGCAGCCCTCGTTCGTTCCCTTTGTGGAGCAGATCTCTCACCGTCTCAGCGGCTGGGAGGAGGCGGCCCTCAACGCCAGCGTGGACACGGCCATCGACTTCAAGGGCGCAGCCGGCTCGAAGGCCTTTGAGGCGATCGACCCGGAAGGTAAACGCGCCCTGTCTCTGGAAGAGAGCGCGAAGGGCGCGCCGCTCGTGTTGAGCCGCGCCGGTTTCTGGGAAGTCCGCCGCGGGGCAGGGAAGTCGCAGATGATCGCCGCCAACGTCGACCGGCGCGAGTCCGACCTGGAATTGATGCCAAAGGAATCGGCCGAGTTGTGGCAGTCGCCCGGCACCCCGGGTGAGCAGGCCGGCGCGCGGAGCAATAATGAAAGCAAATGGCCGCTCGCCGCCTGGATTCTCGGCGCGGCGGTCTTGGCGGGGCTGTTGGAGGCGCTCGTAGGGAGCAGACACCTGGTTCAGGAGACAGCATGACGGCACTGGAACGGTTTCGGAGCTATCTGGAAGCGGTCGAGAGACGTTTGCGGTGGAAGGCCCTGGCGCGCGGCGGCGCGCTGCTGGCGCTTCTCGCGCTGGCCGCCACCGTTGGGCTCGCCTATATCGCCGACCGCTTTGCGTTTTCCGACAACAGCCTGTTTTATACCCGCCTGACACTCTTCCTGGCGGTCGCACTGGGCCTCGCCTTCTGGCTCGTTGTGCCACTGCTGCGCCTGAACCGGCGCGAGGCGGCGCGAGCGGTGGAAAGCGGCGACGCGGGCTTCGAGCAGCGGGCCCTCACCCTCGCGCAAGGTCAGGACGACAACCCCTTCTCCGAACTATTGGCCGAAGAGGCCCTGCGTAAGTCGGAACAGGCCCAGCCTAGGCATCTCATCAGCAGCCGCTTGTTGGGTGGCTTGGCCGCGACCTGCGCGCTCGGCGTCGGCGTGTTGCTTTGGTTGACCATTGCCGGTCCGGGTACGCTCGGCTACGGTGCGCACCTGCTGTGGGCTGGAGCGCCGCGCCCTGGCGCGGGTCCGTTGTACCAGATCCAGGTAAAGCCCGGCGACGCCAAGGTGCGGCGCGGGGGCGACCAGGTGATCGAGGCGTTGCTGGTCGGCTTCGACACTCCACAAGTCACACTGCGTGCGCGGCCCGCGGGCTCCGCCAAGTGGGAGACCCTGCGCATGGAACCCAAGCCCGGCGGGGGCGGTTACTCCTTCCTGTTCGCCGGCCTGGCCGAAAATCTCGAATACATGGTGGAGACCAGCCGGATGCGGTCGGCTATCCATCGACTCACCGTCATTGACCTGCCGGGCGTCAAGAAGATGCGCGCGGTCTATCACTATCCCGGCTTCCTGGGGATCCCGGTTTCTACAGAGGAGCCGGCCGGCGACCTGCGCGCCGTCGAAGGCACCGATGTGGACCTGCACGTGACCACCGACCGGCCGCTGACGGGCGGCGTGCTGGTCCTGGACGACGGTTCACGCATCCCCCTCGAAGGCCAATCCGGCACGGCCGTGGTGGCCCATGTGCCGATTCGCAAGGACGGCATGTACTACGTCGCCGCCATGGAAGACGGCACGCCGGTGCGTCTCACCGAGGACTACTTCATCGAAGCCAAAGCGGAGCGCCCGCCCGAGGTTAAGATCGCCAAGCCAGGCCGCGACGCCAAGGTCAGCCCCATTGAGGAGGTCACGGTCGAGCTCGAGTCCTCCGACGACTTCGGCCTCAACGGCGTGGAACTCCATTACGCCGTGAATGGCGGCGAGGAAAAGACAGTACCGCTGCTGGCACGCCAGGGTGCCAAGGACGCACACGCCACCACCACCATCTCTCTCGAGGACTTCAAGCTGTCGCCCGGCGATGTCGTGGGCCTGTATGCCGTAGCCAAGGACGCCAAGACCACAACCCAGACCGATATGTTCTTCCTGGAGGCACAGCCCTTCGAGAAGGAGTATCAACAGTCGCAGACCGGCGGCGGAGGAGGCGGAGGGGGCGGTGGTGATCAGCAGGGCGAGATCGCCCAGCGCCAGAAGGAGATCATCGCCGCGACCTGGAATCAGATCAAGAACGGCGGCTCCAAAGCACAGGCGCAGGAGAACGCGCAGTTCCTGTCCGGAGTCCAGCAGAAGCTCTCTGAGCAGGCCAAGTCGCTGGCGCAGCGCATGCGTAGCCGCGAGCTGGCCGGCACCAACGAGGAGTTCCAGAAGTTCTCGAAGGAGATGGACCTCGCCTCGGCCGCGATGAACGAAGCCACCGGCCAACTCAAGGGCCAGAAGTTCAAAGACTCCCTTTCGCCGGAGCAGAAGGCGCTGCAGCACCTGCTGCGCGCCGAGAGTATGTTCCGCCAGATTCAGGTGGCCTTCGGCCAGAAAGGCGGAGGCGGCGGTGGGGGCGGCGGCCAGATGCGCGATCTCGAAAGTCTCTTCGACCTCGAGCTGGATACGGAGAAGAACCAGTATGAGACGGCGCAGTCGCGCAATTCGCAGGAGCAGCGCGAGAAGGAAGTCGACGAGGCTCTGAAGAAGCTGGAAGAGTTGGCGCGCCGCCAGCAGGAACTCGCTCAGCAGCAGCAACAGCAGAAGCAGCAGGCCTTCCAGCAGCGCTGGGCGCAGGAGATGCTGCGCCGCGAAGCCGAGGAGTTGCGCAAGAAGATGGAGCAACTGCAGCGCGGCGAGTCGCAGTCGGGGCAATCGCAGCAAGGCCAGTCGCAACAGGGACAGTCCCAGCAGGGACAACCGCAGTCCGGAGGATCCTCGGGGCAGGCGCCGCGTGGCCAGGGGCAGGGCCAGCCGCAGCGCGGCCAGCAGGGGTCAGGCGGACAGCAGAACGACCAGCGCATGGCTCGCGCGCAGCAGCAACTGGACCGCGCCCTGGACGATATGCGCAAAGCGCAGTCCGAGCAGGGGCAGAACAGCACCGAGAGCGCCCGCCGCGCGGCCGAGCGCATGAAGGAGGCTCGCGACATGGTCGGCGGGATGCGGCAACAGCAGTCCGGCCAGCGCATGGACGATCTCTCCAACCGGTCGCAACAACTGGCCGAGCGCCAGAAGCAATACGAAAACCAGGTGCGGCAGATGTACCCCGACGGAGTCCCGGCACCCGGTGCGCGCCAGCAGCCTGGACAGACCGCGCCCACTCCGCAAACCGTGGAGCGCCTGGCCCAGGAAAAAGAGGCCATGGAGCGGGAGTACAAGCGCCTGGAGCAGCAGATGAAGGACGCCGCTCGTGCGCTGGACGGATCGCAGAAGAGCGCGGCTTCTCGCCTGCGGGAAGCGCTGGGCGAGGCCCAGCAGAACGAACTCGGCCTGCGCATGAAGTTCGGCTCCGAGTGGATGCGCCGCGGCCTGGGTCCCTACCTGCCGCCGCGCGAGAAGGTCGTGACAGACTCGCTCGAGCACCTCAGCCGGCAGGTTCAGGAGGCTCGTGACATGGCCCAGCGCGGGGCACAGGCCGGCGAAAGCCAGGACCGCACGGAACAGGCTTTGAATCAGTTGGAGCAATTGCGGGGGCGCATGCAGAGCCAGTTGCAGCGCGGCCAGCAGGGTCAACAGGGCCAAGGACAAGGCCAGCAGCAAGGCCAACAGGGACAGCAGGGACAACAAGGTCAGCAGCAGGGTCAGGGACAGGGTCAAGGCCAGGGCGGCCAGCAGGGAAGCGGCCAGCGCGGCAGCGAAGGGCAGGGCGGCAGCGGCTATGGTGGACGCCAGCCAGGACGAGGCTCCTTCGGCGGCTTCAATCGAGGTAGCCAGCCCATGGGTGTCCAGGACGAGTATGGTGCCATCAACGACGGCACTCGCCGGTTTGATCCCTCGGGCCCGCGTTCCAGCCAGGACAACCTGCAGGGAACCTATGACGAAGCACTGCGCCAACTGCGGCAGTTGCGTCAGAGCGAGGAGGCTACCGACGAAACGAAGGCCGACGTCGACCGCCTCGTCCGCGACATGCAACGGTTGGATCCCCGCAAGCTGGGTGACAATCCGACGCTGATGGGCCGAATCGAGTCGGACATCGTACCCCAGATGGAACAGCTCGAACTGCGACTGCGGCGGCAACTGGAGAATGGCCAAGTAGGCAGCCAGGTTCGCAGTGGACCCCAGGCCAAGGCACCCGCGGGCTATGGTGACGCGGTGGCGGAGTACTTCCGGAAGCTCAGCCGGGGCAAGTAGCCCCGGTTACTTCACGATGGAAATATAGAAGGGGCTAGACATCCGGCCATCCACGGAAACGACGATGGGCAGACTGCTCATCACCGGTGTGGACGCCGAAAGCGAGAACTGAACGAGATAGGTGCCCGAGGCAGCGGGGTTCACACTCACCGCCTGCACGCTGTGAGTGGCAAGGCCGGGCGACCAGACACTGACGCGGCTGGGATCGACGGCGGATACGCCATCACCCAGAGCCAATACCACCAACTGCAGCGTATCGCTGGCACGCGCACCTGTCGAACTGGCGATCGCCGTACCCGCAACAGACTGCGCCGCCAGGATCGTCGGAGGCTGCGGTGCCACCTGGATTACGGCCGGCAGAGCCCCGACACCATCCACCGTAAGCCTGACAATCGCGGGGCCAAGCGGAAACTGGTAGGGGATCTGGATGGTCACTGAGTCAGTGCCGGTGAACACCGCGCCGACGACGCGGTCTCCACCCGTGGTGTCCGTTAGGACAGCCGTCACGCCAGACGGCCTCGTGCTGGGCAGGTTGACCATCGGCAGAACCACGTTGCCGCCAGGATAGATCGCTCCGCTGGTTATCGTCGAAACCGACACATACAGCGGCTTGGAGTTGGGCAGAATCTGGAATCCGCCGGGTAGGGTGTTCAGAATCAAGCCGTCGGTCACGGTAAGGGCAGCCGCTCCGGGCGTCGCCTGCGGAGAGATGCTGACAGTGGCCACGGCCTTGGTCGCGCTCATCGGCAAGACCTGACGCACGGTGACGTCGCTCGACCCGATCCCGAGACTCGGCACCCAGGCGTCAAACCTTGTATTCACGCCGTTGATCTCGATCACGGTTTCTGCACCGGCCGAAACCGCCGTCGGCGCTACGTTCACCTGGGCCAGTGCCGGAGTGTCATAGACATAGGCCGGAGAGTCGTTGCCATAGATGAATAGCGAACTCTGTCCATCCGGATTGAAGGCCGCCAGCACGCCGCGGTAGCCGGATTGCGCCGGGGGTGGCGTCACAACAAGCTGTCCGTCCTGGACTGTGTTGATGGCGGCACTCACGCCATCCACCCAAACCGAAGTGGATGCACTTAGGTTGCTGCCGCTCAGCGTCAAGGTCCGGTCAGCGTTCTGGGTCACGCTTTGGATGGAGGGCGGCATCTTCTGCATCATCTGGACGGCGGAAGGCAGAATGTAGCTCTCATTGTTGTAGTCAAACCGAAGATGACGAGGACCTTCGGCGGACGCCGGGCCGAGCCCGAGGTCGGCGATCAGGAACTGCGAAGTATACGGGGCAGTGGTGACTGTCTCCGACTGGCTCACCGTCGAGATCGTCAGGCCCGCACCGTTCGACGGCAGTCCGTTGCCTGTCAACACCGTGCGGCCGATGCTCTTGCCCAACAACAACGT
Organism: uncultured Paludibaculum sp.; assembly: GCF_963665245.1. NCBI lineage: Bacteria > Pseudomonadati > Acidobacteriota > Terriglobia > Bryobacterales > Bryobacteraceae > Paludibaculum > uncultured Paludibaculum sp. The sequence goes on along the minus strand of NZ_OY762268.1, from coordinate 492,007 downwards.
CGCCGGCTTGACGGCTGTGTACTTGCTGTTGTTCTCCCCGTAATAGAAGTAGCTGTAAGTGCTGACGCCAAAGAGGTTTACACTGCTGCGCGGATTTACGGCGACATCGATTCCGTCGCTCGACTGGCCGGCGGCCACGTTCGTCACCTGTTGCGGAGTCGATGTGCCAGGGGCGAATGCAAGTTCAAATGCACCGCTGGGCATCAGGGTCCCGGAGGGGTCGGAGGGCAGGGAAATGTTCACCGGCTGGGGTTCGTTCTGGACCGATGGAGGCAGCGCGTGAGCGTACACGTAGTACGATCCCGCCGGCAGGCCCTCAATCTTGTACGTCCCATCGGGGTTCGTCAGCGCACTGATCGCCTGACGGTTCGGCGACAGCGCCACCACCGACGCCAGATTCACTCCGGCGCCGCCCATGGTAACCCGGCCCGTGATGGTTCCTGTAGTCGCCCGGAATGCATCGTTGGGATAGAGCACGGAAAGGCCCGCGATGTCGTCCTGGCCCAGCGGCTTCGACTTCGTCGTTGTGCGCGTCACCTCGGTCGACATCACACTTGACGTCCACGTGTGCTGCAAACCCAGGGTGTGCCCGAATTCGTGGACCACCGGCAGGAAGAACGACTCGGCCCAACTCGGCCGCTCGGCCACCATCGACTTGCGCAAAACCAACACCGCGCTGGTGATGGGATAGAACGGACCACTTGTCCCTTGCACGGGATCGGCGCTGATCGTCGGTACGCCGTAGGCGATCATCCCCGGAGGGATCTCGTCGGAGAACTGCACCTGGATGCCCGGCGCGTTCATGGCCGTGCCGTCCGTATACAGCCCGCCGAAGGCCAGCTTGATGTCCGACGTCGGGACACCGTTCCAGACCTTGGCCGCTGCCCGAATCTGGCTCACCACGGCCTCGAAGCTATCTCCGTTCAAGAGTTGCGTCGGGCCGCTGTCCGAGATGAAGAAGGGTACGGTCTTGTTTTGCAGAGCGTTCAAATCGTAGTGTGCGTAGACCGGCGTGTACGGACCGCTGCCGGTTTGGAACCGGATCCAGTGGTAGTACGCCGGGGCCACCGAACTGCCCAGGGCGACTAAAACGACAGCGGACAGCCAGTTCCTGAGTCTCATCGGACTGCCGCCTGGTGCGCTCTGCTGCGGAGACTGCTCAAGCTGAGCTTGAGGCCCGCGTCACTGGTGGGTTGTCCTTGATCGTCCACCACTTGCGCGTCTTCAATGGGCCCGCGCGACAACACAGCTTCCGCCGTGCTCGCGCTCATCTTGACGCCCAGGACGCCTTGGCTCAAACCGATGATGTGCGGCGTTCCGCTGCGGCTCGCCCATACGAAAACCACATAATCCCCGCCGATATTCAGCGACGGAGCGCCCGCGATGCTCTGCCGGCGTCCATTCACCGTTCCGCCAGGAACATAGACTTCCGCCGTCGTGCTGCCCGTCCCACCCTTCACCCACTCCGCCACCTGCATCCGATAGACCGTGTAGATAAGGCTGCCGCGTTGTACCGGTGAGGACGAGACGATTTTGCCGCGGATGATCGACGTGGACTTCTCCACCATCTGGTCGACGGTCAATCGCTCTAGCGTAGTCGCCCCCAAACCAGTGGCGAGTACTAGCGCCAGCACCGATTTGAGAATTCTTGCCATAGGATCCGTCTCAATACCAGCAAGCCACGTACCAATGGCCAGTTCAATCAAATCAATTGCTTAGGAGGGCACTGGAAAGGCACCTGAGTCTGGAGGACACAGCGGCCGGGCCAGCTTGTCTCAATTCGGCGCGGCATGGGTATCGTCCTGAACCACCAGGACGGGCACGCCGACAGCATGCCGCACCTCGTTGATGGTGGCTCCGAAGACCAGATCCTTCAGTCCCTTATGGCCGTGCGCACCCATGACAATGAGGTCCGGTTTGCATTCCCGGGAGAACCGCACAATCGCCGACTTCGGATCGATTGCGTGCACAACAGTCAACTCGGTCTCCAGACCCAACTGCTCCACCGAAGACCTGAGTTCCGAGAAGTACTGCCGCCCCTTCTCCACTTCAGCCGTTTCCGCCAGCGCGCCATAGACCTGACTGGTGACACCTTCTTCCACGTGTAGAAGGTGGATCTTCGCTTTGTGCCCCTTGGCGAGCGCTGTCGCATGCGACAGGGCAGTGCGGTCGAGGCGCGTGTGGTCCAGAGTGACCAGAATCGTCCGGTAGACCGGCGGCTTCAGCAACTCCAACGAGGTATCCGGTAGTTTGACCGCGGAGCCCTGCCGGAATGGCGCGAACGCCACCCACCCCAGCAGTGCGATCAGACCCAGCGACAGTGGCAACGCCAGGTAGGTGGGCCACTTCTCCAAAGTGGTCCAGGCGAGCCACAGGTTCAAGGAAATGATGATGGCGGTGCAGGTCCAGGCCAGAGCCTTCACCCAATTGGGGCTGGTAAAGTTACCCATCTGCCGCCGGTCCGATGTGAAGCGGATCAGCGGGATCACGGCGAATGGCAACTGCAGGCTGAGCACGACCTGGCTCAAGATCAACAGCTTGTAGGCGCCTTGCTCGCCGGTCACGGCGATTGTGATCACCGCCGGAATCACAGCCATCGAGCGCGTGATCAGCCGCCGCAGCCAGGGCCGCATGCGGAAATCCAGGAACCCTTCCATCACAATCTGGCCGGCCATCGTGCCCGTGATGGTCGACGACTGCCCGGAGCAGATCAAAGCCACCGCGAAGACGCCGCCGGCGAGTGTTGTGCCCAACAGCGGAGCCAGCAACTGGTGCGCCTGCTGAATCTCGGTCACCACGATTCCGTTCTTGAAGAAGGTGGCCGCAGCCATGATCAGGATCGCCGCGTTCACCAGAAGCGCTCCATTCAGCGCCACCACGGAATCGACCAGATTGTACTTGCAGGCCGAGCGCTTATCCTCGTCTCGCTTCCCGATGGTGCGTGTCTGTACGAGAGACGAATGCAGATAGAGATTATGGGGCATCACGGTCGCCCCCAGAATACCGATGGCCACATACAGGCTCTGATCGTTGAGCCGCGGAATCAATCCCTGGGCCATCAGATGGAAACTCGGCTTCGCCAGCAATACCTCGAACAGGAAGCAGGCACCAATGATCGAAACAAAGGCCAAAATGATGCTCTCCAGCATGCGGATGCCATAGCGGTTGAACCACAGCACCAGCAAGGTATCGAGCGTCGAGAGCAGGACGCCAACAATCAGCGGCAGCTTAAAGAGGAGGCTGAGACCGATCGCGGCCCCCAACAACTCCGCGAGATCGCAGGCGGCAATCGCGATTTCACACAGCACCCACAAAACGTTGGAAACCTGCTTGGGATAGGCTTCGCGGCAGGCCTGGGCCAAGTCCCGGCCGGTCACGATCCCCAAACGCGCACTCAACGTCTGCAGCAGGATGGCCATCGCGTTCGACAGCACCAGCACCCACAGCAACTGGTAGCCGAAACGCGCGCCGCCCTCCAGGTCGGTGGCCCAATTGCCCGGATCCATGTAGCCGACGCTGACGAGGTAGGCCGGTCCAGCGAAGGCGAACATGCGCCGCCAGATGGAGGGATGGGCGGTGGCGACGGAAGAATGAACCTCTGAAAGCGACTGTGTCCCGTTCGAGTCCATGAATGAATTTAGTCTAACCTAAATCTAAGCTCGTTGTAAGAAAGATCTTAACGGCGTCTCTTAACCATCACGAAGCAAACACCGGCGGCCAGCAGGGAAGCGAACGAGGCGAAGCCGCCCAGCAGGATGCTTGCCGGGCGATAGACATACTCGATCTCGTGTTTGCCGGCCTCGCAAACCACTCCGCGCACCAGTCCGTCCACTTCGTAGACAGGCACGTCCTTGCCATCCACCGTGGCCTTCCAACCCGGAAAGTAAGTGTCGGCCAAGATCACCAAGCCTCGGCACGACAGCGAGGCCGTCACTTGGATTCTGGTCGAGGCATAGGCGGGAATCCAGACATCGTCGGTGCCTCCGCACTGAGCCAACTGCGGCGCCTGCCCGAAGACGAAGGCCTTGCGCGCCATATCGGGGGCAATCCGGTTGAGCTCTTCCATCCCGCGCAGCCGATCGTTCAACCGCGTGACTTCATGGACCGCAAAGACGCGCGGCATCACATCGCCGTTGCGAAAGATCTTCAGGCCGGAGGTGCCACTGAAAACCTCATCCTTGTGAAAGGCCGTGGGCGCTTTCCCGACGGCGTAGGCAACGCCCATCAGACGCTTCACGGCCGGCTCGTTGAAGCCCATGGCCTGCACGTTCTTCGTCAGGCTGGCCAGATAGCCGCCGGACTGCGGGATGCCGTACCAGTCGCCGAAATTGTACTTGATCTGAGCGTCGTCTATCTCAACCCGCGGAAGCCCGGGTTGCTGGCGCAGAAAGCGGGCGATATCTCCGTGGTCGCGCATGGAGTTCAACATCTCCAGACGTTCCTTCTCGTAGACATGTGGCAGATAGAAGCTGTTCTGGCCGGTCACTTCGACGAGGAACAGTAGCAGCGCGCAGAGCGCCGCGGCGCGCCACGCAATCTGATTGCGGCGCACTCCTTGCAGCCACACGGCCAGCAGCAGCGCGGCTAGGCCGGTCATCAGGCTTCGCTGCTCCCCTCCGGCGCCCGGCAGCGGTTGAAGTTCGAGGAGGACGAACCGCGTGGCGAAGATAAAGGCGCCCAGGTACAGCACAGCGGTCGAGGCGCGGCGCACCCAGTCGCTCTCGCGAGCCTCATCGAGCGCATCCAGGCCCAACGCCGCCAGAATCGAGACACCAAACCCGAAGAGGAAGACCGCCATCGACGAATTCCTCGCCTTGTCCACCACGGGCAGCAGGCTATAGAGGATGCCGTGCAACACATTGAAATTGGCCAGCGAATACAACAATCCACCCACGGCGATCGCCGCGAACAGGCGGGTCTCCCACCGCTTCCAGACGAGAGCAATCCCAATCAAACCCAAAGTGAAGGCGGCCACGCCGACAAACGGATCGGAATTGAGGCTCCAGCCCGATACCAGAATCCCGAGCACCGACACTGGATTCAGGCCGTACTTCAGGTGGACGGTGTAGGGCACCTTCTGATCCCAGGTCACTGCATCGGGCGCGTCCACCCAGCGGACGGAGAGCTTGCCATACTCCTGCGCGGGCAGGATTTGGACTGCCGCTGTCGAGACGGCCAGCAGCCAGAACAGCAGGAGGGCGGCGGTCCAGCGGCGCGGGTCCGCTCGCAGGTGCGACGCCAGGAACCAGAGCCACGCTCCGGCGCAGCTCAAGGAAAGGAAGATGGGGATCTGGTGATGGCCGCTCAACCAGGCCACGCCCAGGAAGAATCCGGCCAGAACGGAGTTTAGCCACGGATTGCGGCCACGCATCGTCCGTATCAGATAAAGGTAGACCAGCGGGGCCCAGACGGCTCCGTTGATCATCTGAGGCCACTCCGTCACACCCATCCAGCCACTGAGCGAGAAGACGGCCGCGCCAAAGACCGACGCGGTGCGGCGGCAGGCCAGTTCGCGGCACAGTTTGTAAGCGAACCAGGCGGCCATGAGGTGGATGACAACGAAATACCAATGCAGGTAGATCTGCCTCAGCCAGCCGTGGCCCAAGGGCAGAGCAAAGAGCAACCAGTTCAGCGGGTAAGCCACGCCAGGCTGAGCCTGCGCCAACAGCGGTTGGCCACCGAAGGTATTCGGATCCCACAATGGGATGTGGCCCCGGTGCCACTCTCCGGCCTCAAACTGGAACCAGGGCAACACCTGCGAGGCAGTGTCCGGGCCATACAGCCATGTGAATTGATTGGTGAAAATCAGCTTCCAGTAGAAGCCGACGATGACCGCGATCAGCAGCACGGCGGCAGCCCAGCGGCTCAAGTCGGCGGAGGCGGCGCGGGGCAGTGGTGGTTCTGGATCAGAGTGGTGGTTTTCAGCCATGCCGCAGGCTCCGAGACGTCCGTGTAATTATAACCAAATCAGTGAGTTGTGTTTTGGATGAAGGATTGCAGATAGGGAAGCGAGGGCGAAGGAACCTCTAGCCATGAAACGCTGGTTGCTGGCGCTGATCATACCGGGCATGTTGCTCAGCGGGACCGCACTAGCTCAACAGGAAGGGCAGCCGGACGACGAGACGTCTGACGGCCCTGGCCGCGGCGTGGCGCGTGTGAGTTTGTTGAACGGCGACGTCTCCGTACGCCGTGGCGACTCAGGCGATTGGGTGGCCGCCGCGATCAACGCTCCGTTGCTGGCGGAAGATCGCGTGATGACGGGCCCAGGGGCCCGAGCCGAAGTTCAGCTCGATTTCTACAACCGTATCCGTCTGGCGGCCGATACCGAGATCCGGCTATCGCAGTTGGATCAGGGACAGTATCAGGTGCAGGTGGCTCGCGGTCTTGTTACGTTCAGTGCCTTGAAAGGTAGCGATGCCCAGGTGGAAATCTCCACGCCGGGCGCCGCGCTGCGTCCGCTGGCGCAGGGTGATTACCGGATCAGCGTGAGCGACGACGGGATGGCGGAGTTTACCGTCCGGAGCGGGGAAGCCGACATCGCCTCCCCAAACGGTACGCAGCGGCTGCGGCCGGGCCGCACCATGCAGGTTCGCCTGGAAGGCTCTGACAGTCAGTTCCAGATAGTCGGCGCCATCCCCAGGGATGCCTGGGATCAGTTCAACGAACAAAGGAATCAGGAACTTTCGAAGGCCAGGGAAAGCACCTATCAATATGTCAGCCGCGACGTATATGGCGCGGAAGACCTTAATGGCTATGGGGAATGGGTCGACGTCCCGCCGTACGGTTGGTCCTGGAGACCCTATGTGGCCGATGGCTGGGCTCCTTACCGCTATGGCCGCTGGGGTTGGATGGACTACTACGGCTGGTCGTGGATCAGCTACGACCCCTGGGGTTGGGCGCCTTACCACTATGGACGCTGGTACAATGCCGGCGGCCGCTGGTGCTGGTACCCGGGTGCGCGGGTGGGCGCGCGTCACTATTGGAGCCCGGCGCTGGTGGGCTGGGTGGGCTGGGATAGCTGGGGTGGGTTCAACGCCGGTGTTGGCGTCGGCTGGGGTGCTGTGGGCTGGATTCCCCTGGCGCCGTTTGAGCCGGTCCATCGTTGGTGGGGCCGTGGCTACTACGGCGGCTATCGGAACCCCGGCAACTTCTACAACCGTACGACCTACGTAACCAATATCAATGTGACCAACGTGTATCGCAATGCGCGGATTAACAACGGAGTCACTGTGGTGAATGGCAGCGACTTCAGCCGCGGCTATGCCGGACGGCCGATGCGGGTCGGATCCTCGGAGTTGGGCCGCGCTACGATGGCGCACGGCGCGGTGCCCGTCGCTCCGACACGCGAAAGTCTGCGCTGGAGCGACCGGGCTGTGAACAACAGCTATGTGCAGAGCCGGACGGCGACGACGAGCCAGGAACGGTTCTACTCGAGAAGGGCAGCCCCGCGAGTGGATCGCGTCCCCTTCGAGACGCAACGGCAGACCCTCGAACACGTCGCTTCGCGCGGCAGTGAGGCATCGACCGGCAGCGCGCGAAGCGCCGAGGCGGTGCGGGGCGGTGCGGCGGAGGGCCGCGGTTGGCGGCAAGCTACTGATCCTAATGGAGCGGGACAGCGTTCGCAAGGTGCGGCCAACGAGTGGCAGCGCTTTGGCGACCCGAGCATGAGTTCGCGGTCGGCCGCCGAGAGCGGTGCCGCGAACAGGGCGCGGGAGAACTCCAACGCCCGGCAGGCCGAGAGCAGCGGGCAGGCGACGAGCCGCGGCACCAGCGGCTGGCAGCGCTTCGGCGATCCGGGCAGCAGGACCTCCAGTAGCCAGGCTACGCCGGCCACCGATCGCACGAGCGACTCCGGCAATGGATTCCGGGGCAGCGATTCGACGCACCAGTCGACGTCGACTCCGCGCTGGTCGACCGGTGGCGGCGGTGCGACGCGGAACGACGCATCGGCGCGTAGCGAGTCTTCCTCGCAGCGCAACAGCGATTCCGGCCGGTCGTCGTCGCATGCCAGCCCTTCACCGCGTATGGAATCGGCCCGGCCTTCGAGCGGCGGCGGAAGCCAGAACGCTTCACCCAGATCGGAACCGACGCGCAGCGCGTCTCCATCCAGTGGCGGCGGAGCGCGAGAAGCCTCGCCCAGCAGGGGCCGCAGCAAGGGCAATGACGCTGAGTCCGAACCGATGGCGCAGGGGAACCGGTCGAGCGGGGGCAGTTCGACCGGTTCCAGTTTCGCCGAGCCGGCTTCGTCCGGCCTTCGTTCAGGCAGCGCTATTGCCGGCGGCGGCAGTTTTAGCGGCAACAGCGGGACCTTCGGAACGGGGGCCAGCCGTCCCTCGACGAGCGAATCGCGCGGCGCGTTGAGTGACAACAGCGGCAACTTTGGCATGGGCGCCAACCGGCCGTCGGTGAGCGAACCGCGTAGCGGGTTTAGCGGCAACAGTGGCAGCTTCGGATCGGGTTCGTCGAGTCCATCGTCTTCCGCCTCGCCGCGCAGCGGCGGGAGCTTTGGTGGCTCGGGTATGCGCAGCAGTGGCGGCGGCTTCAGCGGCAACAGCGGTGGCGGGATGCGCAGCGGCGGTGGAGGCGGTGGCGCCGCTCGTAGCAGCGGAGGCGGCGGTGGTGGCAGCCATGGAGGCCGCGGCCGATAGATCTTGTTTGGACTGAATGCGAGACTAATCCCTCAGGGCCGGAGGGCGGCGAGTGATGCCGCGCACCGGCCCTTTTTTTGTTTGAGGTGGATTGTTGTAGAACACGCGTGATGATCTCCATCTCTTGTTCTTTCCGGTCTTCATCTCTCGTGCTGGAAATCCTCAAAGTAGCTCTTTCGAGCCCGCACAGAGACATCCGGCCGCGTGACCTCGACCCTTAGCTTATGTCGCAGCTTTCCGAACGTTACCCTTTCCGGGCGGAACCCCACCACATACCTCCGGCGGAGGTCGGTCTCCAATCGCGCAACTATCGCTCCAAGATCACCCGACGGGGCAGAGAACCAAGTGCCGGATGTTTCCCCAACGAGCCGATAGAGCTCCGGCGCATAGCCGCGCCCCGAGCCGCTGCGGTATTGGATGGCATAGACGACGGTATCGGCCTTTTGTGCCGCTGCGGCCGCTTCGCTCCAAGTACGAACACTGCCCGTGTCGAATCCATCGGTAAGCAGCAGCAGAGCCTTGTTACCTCTGGCCCCTCGCAGTTTCAGGCGCGCGGCGTCATACACGGCGTTCCATAGCGGACTGCCGCCGCATGCCGAGATCCCCCCGCGCCGCAGACACGGCTCACCAAACGACTCCATCTCGGTGAGTGTCAGATCACGATAAAGACGGACGTCCTCTCCAACGGAGATCACGAATGCGGAGTCGTTAGGGCGAAGCATTCGGTGTAGTAGCTCGAAGACCGTACGCCGGTGTTCGCTGAGGAGATCATGCTGGCTATCGCTGTCATCGATAAGGATCCCGAGCGTCATCGGCTGGTCGTCGTCTTGCGAGAAGTACGACACTATCCGCGGCACGTCGTTGTCGAAGATTCGAAAGTCCTCCCGCGCTAGGCCACGCACCGGCGAACCGGTGGCATCGACTACGGCACATGGGATCACCACCAACTCGAGGTGCGACCGAAAGTCGGGCGCATCCTGCGAAAAGACCGCACACGCCAGCAGACTACCGGCAATTGCGACGTACGCTGAGTTCCGCATGCCGCAATTATGCACCACCTACGTTGCCAAACCGGAGCACCCGTAGTCTATCGGCAATTGGTGCCAGACCAGCCCGATCTCGGTTTGTTCGTTGTTCGTCGTTAGTTGACATAATAACGATTATCGGAAGTTGGAGTACCGGGGACCGAAACCCTACTCACTCCGTAGGGTTTCGGCCGGATCGGTTCTCACGGCACGGAGGGCCGGAGGCAATCCGGCTACCGCCGCGGTTGCAGCCAAGACGAGGATCGGGACCGCGACAGCGGCTGGATCCGTTCCTTTCACGTTGAACAGCAGCTTCTCGACAAGCCGCGAACTTGCCACACCGGCCAGGAGCCCGGCGATTCCCCCGAGCGTCAACATCCACGCGGCCCCGATCGTAACCGATTTCACCACTTCGCCCGACTGGGCACCCAACGCGATCCGGATCCCAATCTCGCGGCGTTGCAACGTTACCGAGGAGTTCAGGACGCCGTAGAGGCCGATGGCCGCCAGGATCAGCGCCACCAACGCGAAGAAACCCGACAGGCTGGCCAGCAGCCTCTCACGCATCAGGTGCCAGCGGACGAAGTTCTCCTGGAGTTCGACCTGCCGGACGTGGAGCCCGGATTGGGCCGCTCCCACCGCTCGCCGCAAACTGGGCGCTAGCATCAACGGGTCAACGGCCGTCCGCACCAGAAGCGTCGCGTTCGCACGACTGCCAATCGGGACGAAGACCGTCGGCCGGATTGCTTCCCGGAGGTCACCATACGCTGCGTCCCGCACCACGCCAAGGATCTCCAACGGCACCAGCTTGTCCTTGCCTTGCAGCATATGGACCACCCGGCCGGCCGCGCTGCCCCCGTTGAAATAGACTCGGGCAAACATCTCGTTCACAATGCCCGTCCCCGCCACTATCTGACCTTGCTCGTCCACCCGAGGTGATTCGTCGCCTGGACGGAAGTCCCGGCCGCTGACCATGCCAATCCGCATGGTTTCGAAGAAACCAGGAGTAACCCCCAGGAAGTAAGGCGGCTTCGGGTCGTCGGCACGGCTCGGCAGGCGCACGGTCGCCGTCCAGTGGTTGCCCGACAACAGCGGCCAGCCCGCGGCGGTGGCCGAGGTCACGCCCGGCATTTCCCGAATCCTCGCGGCGATCGCGGACCAGTCAGGCCGATTGGCGGCGCTGGTGCCGAGCACCAGGACATGCTTCGGCGAAAAGCCGATGGGCCGGCTCGACAGGCTTTGGAAGGTGGATACAAAGAGCCCCGCGATGAACAATACCAACACGCTGAACGCCGCCTGGGAGGCCAGCAGTGTGTTCATCAACGGGCGGCGCGATTGCGTGGCGCGGATGCCTTTCAGCGCTCCGATCGGATCGGTCGTAGACGCCCGCAAGGCCGGCGCGAGTCCGAACAATACGGTCACGAGTAACGCCAGCGCCAGACTGAACACCAGCTCGCGCCAACCGGTCTCGAGCACCATGCGGACGGGATCCGCCGGTACGCGCAGCATGCCGGTGACCGCCGGAGCGCCCCAGGCAGCGAAGAGCATCCCCAGGCCGGCCGCGGCCATGGCGATCATCAGACTCTCGACGAGCAGCAGTTGCAGCAAGCGGCCGCGGCCGGCGCCGATGGAAACCCGCAACGCCATTTCCCTGGCCCGGGCTTCGGCCTGCGCCGTCAGCACGCTCGCTACGTTGGCGCACGCCACCAGCAAGACCAGCAACACCAGTCCACTGAGGATGAGGAGCGGCTGCCGGTATTCTTTTTGCAGATGCGACGCGCCGGCGCCGGCGGGCTGCACGAGGATCCGCTGATTCAGCATGTTGTCGACCACGCGCCGTGGCGTGCTGGTGTGCAGCGTCTTGATGCGTTCCTTCTGCTCCTCGGAAAAGACCTGTTGCAGCGGCTGCCTGATTTGCTCCACGGTGATGCCCGGCAGCGGACGGAGCCAGGTTCGGAACCAGCTCCAACCGGGACTGTTCAAGGCCTGCACGTTCATGGTCGCGGGTACGAAGAGGTCGGTGACTTCGCCGGGCTCAGTGCCCGTAAAGCCCTCCGGCGCGACCCCGACGACTTCGTATTGCCCACCGGACAGGCGGAAGGTGCTGCCTACGGCTTTCGGATCGCGCGAGAAGTGGCGGGTCCAGTAGTCGTAGGAGATCACGGCCACCGGGTTTGCGCCCGGGGCTCGATCGTCGTTCGGCATCAGCAACCGGCCCGCCGCGGGTTTCAGCCCCAACACGGGGAAGAAATTGCCCGAGACAAACTGGCGCCAGACTCTCTCCGCGTCCTGGTCCGCGCCGAAGAGCAGGTCCTGGCGGGCGCTCATCCCGACCACCATGACATCCGCGCGATTCTTCAGGGTTTCCCGGTAGCGACGGAAGGTCGGGTAGTCGAAATCGTCCATCGTGTCGGGACGGCCCTCCCGGTCAATATAGGTGGTCTCCAGGTAGAAGAGCCGGTTCGGTTCGGACACTGGCAAGTTACGGAGAAAGAGCGCGTCCACCAGACGAAAGGCCGTGGTTGTCGCCCCAGCAGCGAGCGCCAGGGACAGGATCGCCACCGCACTGGCCATCGGGTGTTTCTTCAACTGCCGCCAGCCGAAAACGACGTCCGACCCAATGCCGGAAACCGCAGGGAGTCCGAACTGGTCCCGGTAGGATTCCTTTATCGACTCAACCGGGCCGAAGTCGATTCGGGCCTGGCGGCGGGCTTCGGCGGGCGACAGGCCGCTCTGGATGTAGTCCTCGGTGGAGGCCTCGAGGTGGGCTTCGAACTCCTGTCGCAGGCGTTGTTCCCGGCGGCGCGCGGCGAGGAATCCGGCGACACGGGCGAGCCAGCGGCGGAGCGGCCTCATGACAGGTCCTCCGCCGTCACCTTGCAGAAGCGGCTAATGATCGCCGCCGTCTGGTCCCAGTGTTCGGTCTCCGCCTGAAGCTGCCGGCGTCCCACGGCGGTGACCGCGTAGTAGCGGGCTTTCCGGTTGTTCTCCGACGTGCCCCAAGCGGAGGTGATCGCTCCCTCCTGCTCGAGTTTCAGGAGTAAGGGATAGAGAGTCCCCTGGTTGACGAAGAGCAGTTCGCCGCTGATCTGGCTGATGCGTCGAGAGATGCCATAGCCGTGAAGTGGGCCCAGGACGTCGAGCGTCTTGAGGACCATCAGGGCGAGGCTGCCTTGCGGGATGTCCGTTCGGTTTTGTGGTTTCGGGCTCTCCATTGGGTAACCAACAAGAATCTTATTGCTTCTCTATTGGGAAAGCAACAGGAGAGCCTGTAACATGTTCGCGCCCGGCGGAAAGGCTACTTTAGCTGGCCGTTCAGTCGGGCGCGCAGCAACTGCGGTACGTCGCTGGAGCGCTTCACTTCAATTACTTCGCACCCGGCTGCCTTGCCGCTGGCGATGCCCGGTCCGGAGTCCTCCAATACCAGTGCCTTGCTCACGCCCAGACGCTGCATGGCGGTGAGGTAGGGTTCAGGGTGTGGTTTAAGGTTGGTCACCTCGTCACCGTATACCGTCGCCTGGAACAGATCTAAGATATTTTCTGCCTTCAAGATAGCGCTGATTTCTGAAGTAGCACTGGAGGTTACGACCGCAAGCGGCATTGGGCGAAGATCCTTGAGCAGTGCCTTCATCTCGGCGGAAATCAGATTTCCGTTCGTTGCCCGCTCTGCAAATAGCTTCTTTTTCAATGGATAAGTCGGCCATAGTTCATCCAATGGTCGAGGCGGAATAGAGACTCGACCCAGGGCTTCTAGAAACGCACGGTCCGAAATCCCGATGCAGTTCTCGCTATAGGCCTCCCAAGAGATGGACACGCCCAGTGTCTGTAGAGCTTCGTTCCAGCATGCCCAATGGAGCGGCTCTGTGTCAGCTAAAACCCCATCGAAATCGAAGAGGATAGCTTCTATTTGTGAATGCATTTCCTGAAGTGCCTACTGGAAGCGGATCGACCGTGTCATCTGCTGAAACACGGGCTCCAGCTTCGCGTAGTCGGGCTCCGGCGCCACGAATATGAGGTAGTACAAGGCAGTCCCACGGTCTATGGTAACCACGACATCGGTTTCCTTGGTGCCGGCGTACGGCGAGTCGGAGGCCAGCTTGGTGACCAGAGCCTTCGATCCGCCAATGGTGACCTGCTGGGCCTGCTCGACTACCTTCATGCCGGAATTCTGTTGTGCCATACCTTGCAATAACTTCTGCGTATCTTGTTCAAGATTTACTTTCTGACCCGAGGGTGCCTGGGCTATGTTCACCATGACCCCATAGCCAATAAAGGATTGGACCCGCCCTTCCGCCGGAGCGACGGTCAACGACCCTTGATCGCTGGTCTCCTGCCAGTTGGAGGGATAGGAGATGGACATGCCGCTGGTCTGCGTCGATTTCGTTGTGGACGAGATGGGCACCTCGGCCGGCTTCTGGGCGTTCGGTAGTTGGGCGGGGGTGCCGCCCTGGGCCTGAGTTCCCTGCCCCTTGGCGGGCTTCTTGGGAGCGGCCGGCAAGCCGTCCACGATGGCTTGCATCTTCTTCAAATCTCCGACGTGGGCGTCGTATGGTCCGCGGGCCATGTACGGAAGCTGCCCCTCGATCGCCTGGACACGATTGCCGGGATTCGGGTGGTCGGACATGAACTGCGACAGCTTACTGTTGCCGGCCTTGCCTGTCTGGGCTTCGAGTTTCTCGAAGAAGCGCGCCAGTTCGATGGGATTGTACCCGGCCTTGGCCATGGTGTAGGAGCCCAGCAGATCGGCATCACTTTCCGCGCCGCGGGAGAACTTCAACAGTAGTGAGTTGGCGCCCAGGCCGATACCGAGTTGGGCCAGTTGTCCGGTGAGGGTACCGCCCGCCACGGCTCCGGCCAGCATGGCGGGAATCTGAATAAGCTGAGCCTTGGAGGCCTGATGGGTGCCATGGCGCAACACCACGTGAGCGAGTTCGTGGGCTAGCACACCCGCGACTTGTGCTTCATTGTCGGCCGCTTTGAGCAGTCCCGTGTGGACGAACATGGGGCCACCAGGCAGGGCGAAGGCGTTGATGCTGGGCTCTTGTACCACTTTGAAGAAGTAGGGGTAATTGTCCAGCCCGCCCTGTTTCACCAGGCGTTCGCCGATCCTGTTGACGTAGTCGGTGAGTTCCTTGTTCTGCACCACCGTCATCTGCTGCTCAATCTGCTGGGCGTATTCGCGGCCCATCTCGACGTCCTGCTCTTTGCTGAAGAAGTTCGGCCAGCTTGGCTTGGGCATCTTCTTCTGGCCGGCGGCCAGCAGGGCCACCGCAGTGAGCAGGGAAACAACAATCAAACGTCTACGCATCGGCACCCCTCTCCTTTCGATGCTGGCATAATGATTCTATGACGCCTACAGAAAAAATATGGCACAACGGGCGCTTCATTCGCTGGGATGAAGCGAAGATTCACGTCCTATCACATGTCGTCAGCTACGGCAGCTCGGTCTTCGAGGGTGTACGTTGCTACGAGACTCAGAACGGACCTGCCATATTCCGACTTCGTGAGCACACCCGCAGACTATTGGATTCAGCCAGGATCTACAGGGTTCCAGTAGACTTCACACTGGACCAACTGGTGGAGGCTCAGATCGAGCTTGTACGCGTCAACAAGCTTCGTTCCTGCTATGTCCGTCCCATCATCCTGCGCGGCTACGGCGGCGTGGGGGTTTTGCCCGTCAACAATCCCACTGAAGTCTATCTGGCTTGTTGGGAATGGGGCAAGTACCTTGGCGAGGACGCCATGGCCCAAGGTGTGGATGTCTGCATCTCTTCATGGAATCGTATTGCGCCCAATACCTTGCCGACGCTTGCCAAGGCTGGGGCGAACTACATGAACTCGCAGTTGATCCGCATGGAGGCGCACCACAACGGCTATGCCGAAGGCATCGCGCTCGACAGCGAGGGCCGTGTCAGCGAGGGTTCGGGTGAGAACATCTTCGTGATCCGCGACGGCAAGATCCATACGCCGCCGTTGGGCTCCAGCGTGCTGCCTGGCATCACACGGGACACCGTCGTGACTCTTGCGCAGGATCTGGGCCTCACGATCGTGGAGACGGTCATCCCCCGCGAAATGCTCTACATCGCCGATGAAGTCTTCTTCACGGGCACGGCCGCCGAGGTCACGCCCATCCGCTCGGTGGACCGTATTCAGATCGGCGCGGGCCATCGCGGACCCATCACGGAGAAGATCCAACGGGCCTTCTTCGATCTCGTCGAAGGCAAGGCCGCGGACAAGCACGGGTGGCTCACACCGGTGCCCCAGCCCGTGGAAGCGAAGTAACAGTAGCTGTAAATGATTCGGGCCGCGAACCCGATCCCAATGTCAACCTCCCCCGAGATTTACTTTTGCGGAACAGGCTCGCGGCCGAACAGTCTTCACTCTAGAGGGTCGGACCCCCACTTGGGAAGGCTTTTCCACCACCCCTTCCGCGCTTTTCAACAAGAAAATCCCATTGTGCTTTCATACAGTTGCAGCCACCCCGGTGTGGACAATCTGTGGATAATACAAAACCGCCATGAAATGTTCCGGCATTGATCCCATCCGCGCCGCTGCCGTCGAAGTGACGGGCGACGGCATCCTCCAGAGCGTCGAGGAGTTCGTCCGCCCGCCCGAGGGGTTGAACTACCTGACGCCCGGCTTCGTCGACCTCCAGGTGAACGGCTTCGCGGGCGTCGACTACTGTTCGCCCACCGCCTCAATGGAAGAGATTGACCGGTCGTTGGACCGGATCTTCTCCACCGGTACGACGCGCCTGTTCCCCACCGTGATCACCGGGGGACGCGAGGACATGCTGGGCGCCATCCGGAATCTGGCGAAAGCCCGCCGCACGCTGAAGCATGGCCGGGCGCTGGAAGGCTTCCATATTGAAGGGCCTCACATCTCTCCGCACGAAGGACCGCGCGGTGCCCATCCCGTGGGCCAGGTGAGGCCGCCGGATACCGGGGAGTTCGAGCGGTGGCAGGATGCGGCGGAAGGGCACATCCGGCTGGTGACGGTTTCGCCGGAGTGGCCGGAGGCTCCGCGCTACGTTGAACACCTCGTAAGCCACGGCGTCGTGGCAAGCATTGGGCACCTGGATGCAACGCACGAGCAGATCGACGCCGCGGTCCGCGCTGGCGCCACCATTTCCACGCACCTTGGCAACGGCAGTCACGGGCTGTTGAAGCGCCATCCGAACTACCTTTGGGATCAACTGGCGGACGACCGGTTGGCTGCCACGCTCATCGTCGATGGCATCCATCTGGACGCGTCCTTCCTAAAGGTGGCACTGCGCTCGAAGGGCCTGGAGCGGGCTGTGCTCATCACCGACGCCGTCATGCCCACGCTGTGCCCGCCCGGGCCCTACATGCTTGGAGAGGTGGAAGTCGAATTGCACCCCGAGGGCAAGGTGACGCTGCGGGGCGACGTGAACCGCTTGGCCGGCAGCGTCCTGCGCATGGATGTGGGCGTCGGCAACCTCATGCGACTCTGCGGGCTGAGCCTGGCCGAAGCGCTGACCTTGGCCACACGCAACCCGGCTCGCGTAGGCCGGATTCCCCTTCGCCAGCGAGGTCTGCAGCCAGGCGAACGGGCCGATGTTGTTGAGTTCACTTTTGACAAGGCCGCCAAATCCATCACAGTCCTCAGGACCTGGCTCGACGGAGAACTGGTCTATTCCGCATGATCCGGCTGACGTGGTTTTTTGGAGTTCTGGCCGCCGCACAGATCGTGTTCCTAATTTGGAGAGGGTCGCCGATTGTGCAGTCGGATGTTGGGCCCGGCGGCGACCTGCGCTATCCACTAATTGCGACTCTGTTCGCAATTCCGGTGCTGCTGGTCATGCTGCACTTCCGGCTCCCATTGCTGGCTGGAGGCCTGTTCAGCGGATTTTGGCTCCTGATTATTACCCTTTTAGTACTGGAAGCGTTGGCGGGCAAGCCGCTGATCTACTAGGCTGAAAGGTGGGCCAATCGGCTGGTGGAAGTGCCAACGACCACCGAAAAATGGACAGGGCACCCAAATGACTGTTCAAAAACCATACATTTCTGGACGGGTCGGAACCGAATTAGCGTTGTCAACCGCTCCTGGTACTGTCGGCCCGCTCGACCATAACCATTGACCGCCCCTCTTGCCGTGTGATAATCCTCGGTCCGGCACTGGTGTGGCCTGGTGGCTTTTGTGAATGAACCTGGGCAGCAATTCCGTCGTTCGAAATATCGCACTCTGATCGGTGTTCTCTCCTGCGCTCTGCTGGTCGCGGGTTGCGGAGGTGCGGGTCCACGGAAGTCGCTGACCGTGGTCTATGGCAGCGCGCCGCCCATGATTGGCGTCGATGCGGGCGGCAAACCGACCGGATTTGCCGTTGAGATGCTGCGAGAGGCAGCCCGGCGTGAGCGGATCGATCTCGTTTGGAAGCCAGGCGGATCGAGGGCGACGAACGACGAAGGACTGGCGAAGGGGACGCTCGACCTGATCCTTACCGGCTTCAGCACACCAGAGCGCCGTGCGAAGTTCTTTGTGTCCTCGCCCTGGTGGTCGACCGAGATAGTCATCCTGACGCCAGCCTCAACCAACATCCGCACGCCCGAAGATCTCAAGGGCCGGAACCTGGCCATTCCCTCCGGCGGACTGCCAAACCTGGTCACGGTGTTTCCGCAGTCGCAGCTCAAGCCCGCGAATTCGGCGGTGAATGCGGCGGACGCAGCCTGCCGAGGCGATGTAGATGCGGCGATTATCGCCAGTATCTTCATCCGCGATCTACTCTATGCGGGCAATTCCGACTGCCGCGGTGTCAGCCTTCGGACGATCGATACGAAGCTCCAGTGGGAGTATGCGCTGGTGGCGCGGCGTGAGGTCGCACCGGAAGTGCAGGCCATTCGGGACCGCTTTGACGAAATGACGTCGGACGGCACGATGGCGGCACTGGCGGCCAGCTACCCGGTGATCTCCAGTCGCTACGCGGCGCGCATGGCGGCGGCAATGCGCGATCGCTACTACATCACCATCCAGAGAATTCTGATCGCGGCGGCGGCCGTCATTGTTCTGCTCGCAGGCATCGCCATCTTCCGGTTGAACATCTCGCGACGCAGATTGAAAGTAGCCAACCAAGCCTTGCAGCACGACCTGGAGATGCGGGCACGAGCGGAGACGGCTCTGCGGGACAGCGAGTCGAGGTTTCGCGCTCTATTCGAGCACGCTCCGCAGGCCATCGCGGCATTCGGCCGGTCGGGCACCACTCTGTTTGCGAATCCTCGGGCGGCCGCGATCTTCGGGCGCTCTAGCGAGGAATTGCTGGCGACCCGCTTTGACCATCTGTTTCCCGAACGATGCCGTCAGGTGATGCCGAAACTCGCCAGCGGCACCGTACCGGCTCGCGAACTGAGCGGCCTCTGCGTCCTTAGGCCTGACGGGACGGAGGTGCCGGTCGAGTTGTCGGCGGCGCCCATCCGCATGAATGACGAGGAACTGACGCTGGTCTTCCTGTCGGATATCACCGAGCGGTTGTCGCTGGAGGCGCAACTAAGGCAGGCACAGAAACTGGAGAGCATCGGCCAACTGGCAGGCGGCGTGGCGCACGACTTCAATAACCTGCTCACGGTAATTGGCGGCAATCTCGATCTCGCCCGGCTGTCGATTGAATCGAACGACTCCCCCGATTCGTACCTGGACCAGATCGCACGAGCTGCCACCCGCGCGACCTCGCTCACCCGGCAACTGCTTTCGTTCGCCCGACGGCAGAATGTGAAGCCGGCGAACATGAACGTCCACGACGTGCTGCGCGATGTGGCGAAGATGCTACGCCGGCTGATCGGCGAAGACGTTTCGCTGGAGATGATCTTCGAGGCACGAAAGCCATTGATCTTCGCGGACCCCGGGCAGTTTGAACAGGTCGTCGTGAACCTGGCCATCAACGCCCGCGATGCCATGCCCGGCGGCGGCCGCCTGGTCATCAGAGTCTCGGACTTCCACTTGAAGGGTGGCGAGTTGCGCGAACTGGCTGGACAGCCGGTGGGCGACTACGTCCTGGTGGCCGTCAGCGACACAGGCGAGGGCATGTCCCCAGAGGTGAAGACGCGTATCTTCGAACCGTTCTTCACCACCAAAGAGGTGGGCAAAGGCACGGGGTTGGGCCTGTCTACGGTCTATGGCATTGTGAAGCAGTGCGGCGGCTCCATCTCGGTATACAGCGAGCCGGGGCAAGGTACTTCGTTTAAGATCCTCTTCCCTGCTCTGGAGACCCTGGCCGAAGAGGATGCACAACCCGCCCCCTCAGGCCGTGTCCTCACGGGCACCGAGACCATCCTGGTGGCCGAGGACGACGAAGCGGTCCGGAAATTCGTCAGCAGCATCCTCCAGCTGCACGGCTACCATGTGCTGCAGACGTCCGATCCCAATGAAGCCCTGGAGGTGGCGAGGAAAGCCGAAGGGTCCATTCACCTCCTGTTGACGGATGTGGTGATGCCCTACATGAGCGGAGTGGAACTGCGCGGCCGGTTCGGCGAACTGCACCCCGGCGTGCCGGTATTGCTGATGTCCGGCTACTCGGCGCGCCTGCGCACTCAACCGCTGAATGCTCCATCCATCGAAAAGCCCTTCACGGCGGCTGCCCTGCTCACACACATCCGCGGCCTGCTGGACGGCGTGGCCGAACCCGGTTCCTGACCCTATCCCTGCCAACTGCACCAGTACTCCGGGTCCTCCGCCGCGCGTCCACCCTCCAGCACGCGAATCGGGTTCAAACCGTCCAGCATGACGGCGTACTCGTCCGTGTGCGTCTTCTTCCGCTGATTCGCCAGTGCCTTGGGATGCGGGCCGTGGTGAATGCCGCGCGGATGCAGCGTGGCCATCCCGGCGCGGATGTTGTCGCGCGAGAAGAAGTCGCCGTCGTGATAGAAGAGGAACTCGTCATAGTCCGTGTTGCGATGGAAGAACGGGACGCGTTGCGCGTCCGCGTCCTCCTCGAGCGGTCGAGGCACAAAGCTGCAGACGACGGCTCCGCTGGTCAGGAAAGTGGTGTGGACGCTGGGCGGCAGGTGGCCCCGATGGCTCATCACCGGCCGGATGTCGCGTAGGTTGATCTTCCACGCCGTGAGATCGCCCTTCCAGCCCACCACGTCCATGGGGTTCCAGGGATAGAAGACGCTGGAGTACTCGCCGTCGGCTAGGATGCGCACTTCCCACTCGCGGTTGTCGTCGAGTTGCGGATCGGGCT
This sequence comes from uncultured Paludibaculum sp., assembly GCF_963665245.1. Taxonomy (NCBI): domain Bacteria; kingdom Pseudomonadati; phylum Acidobacteriota; class Terriglobia; order Bryobacterales; family Bryobacteraceae; genus Paludibaculum; species uncultured Paludibaculum sp. Next base: position 471,140 of record NZ_OY762268.1, on the reverse strand, counting down.
CGGGCACGACGATTACTCCGGGATCGTAAAGCGCATGCTGGCCGATCAGCCCCTTCTCTGGCTGCTCGAATTCGCCCTTGGACTCCACCAGCAGGAAGAAGTTGTCGCTGGATTCGGGCACAACGCGATAGGTGACCGCACGGGGCAGCACCAGGTAGTCGCCACGTTCAAAGGCGAGGGGGCCGAAGTCGGTTTCGACAGTGCCCTGCCCCCGGTGGACGAACCAGAGCTCGTCCCAGTCGGCGTTGCGGCAATAGAACGGCATGGGCGCCGAGCGGCGCGACACCGAGAGGCGGACGTCCGCATTACCCAGGAACGGCAGCGGCGTCCCGCGCGGGTCCGTCTGGTCGGTGGGCGCCAGCGCGTTCAGGTCGAACTTATGGGGCCGCAGCGAGCCCTCGAAACGAACCCAACCGGTGGGTGGATGGGCATGGTAGAGGTGGGCGGTCTTGCCGTAGAAGCCCTTCCGGCCGTGCTCTTCTTCGAAGGTCCCTTCGGGGATGCCGACGTGCGCCTGGTGGGCGACTTTGCCCTTCTTGAGTGGGTACATGGCTCTGAGGAAGCTGTCAGCTGTCGGCTTTCAGCGGTCAGCCCCAGAACACGCGCGCGCCCGGGCTGATCGCTAGTAGCTGAGTGCTGATCGCTGTTTCCGCCCCTCCTTTGTCAGAATCCTACCATTTCCGTATTGACACCACAATTAGGTGGTGCTATTTCTAAGACACCAGAGAGGTGACCGGGATGCTCACCACAACAGCCGCTCCTTTTGTCGAAGAGGCTCGTGACCGTCATGAGCTGTTCATCCGCCAGCCTTACGAGTTGTACAGCGCGGAGAACCACGCTGCCTGGCAGTCGTTGTTCGCGCGAATGCAGCCGAGTTGGGCCCGCTATGCGAATCCCCACTTTCTGAACGGCCTCGACACACTGCACCTGGATCCGGTCCGAGTGCCCCGTTTGGAGGATGTGAACCACTTCCTCGCGCCACTCACTGGATTTCGGGCCCGGGCCGTGAGCGGCTACGTGCCCCCGTTCCTCTTCTTCGACTGTCTGCGCCGCCGCGAGTTTCCCACCACTGTGACGATCCGTGCTCTCGATTCGCTCGACTACCTGCCCGAGCCGGACATCTTCCACGACATCGCCGGCCACGTCCCCATGCACACCCATCGGGACTTCGCCGAGACCCTGGTCCGCTTTGGCGATTGCGCCCACACGGCGGCGGCCATCGCGTCGGGCATTGCCGACAAGACTGTGCGTCTGGAGCGGCTCGCGTCCATCGTCAAAGGGATGGCGCGCTTCTTCTGGTTCACCGTGGAGTTCGGACTAATGCGAGATCGCGCCGGGTTGCGGGCCTACGGCAGCGGGCTGCTGAGTTCCTGTGGAGAGCTGCCGCATGCGGTGGAATCGGCGGAGGTGCAGCGCAGCCAGGCGTCACTGGAGTGGATGATCCACCAGTCATTCGAGATCGACCACTACCAGCCGCTGCTCTTTGTAGTCGAAGGATTCGAGCACCTCTACGAGCTAGTAGGTAAGCTCGAAGAATGGATGCTGGCCGGCAAGCTGGATCACGTGGCTCCGGGCGAGCCCGCGCTTTCGCTGGAGGACTTGCGCAGCTTCTGCTTGGGCTGACGGCCGTCGCGCAAGTGCGGCTGCCCGACCAGACGTTGGAGGTCAAGTTCCAGGCCAATCACATCGTCTCGCTGGAGTCGACGGCCCGCGGCGGCAATGTGGCCATACGGACGCGGGACGGGCGGCTGGAGCGCACCGTGGAGGCCGGCTCCGGGTTGAAAGATGTGCGGCGCGTGGAGGTGCACGACTTCGCACTCACCGGCGATGGAACGCTGCTGATTTCCATGGCTGTGCTGTATCCGCTGGGGGCAAGTTCGCGGGTATTGGCGCTGTACCCTCTGCAAGGTGGGCCTGGGTTCCTCACGCTCGACTCGGTGTTGTGCTTCCGCATCGCGCCCGACGCGGCAACGGGCATCTGGTGCATGGGCCCAGGACTGGAGGAGTCGATGTTCCACCGGCTGTCCGGGCCCGCGTCCGGTCCCTGGGGGATTCTGCCGCGAAAAAGGATTCGCCTGATCGGGTCGGACGCCGAGGAACCCCGGCAAGCGCACGAGACCGGCCCAGCGGGTTCGCCTGCGATGCTGGCCGAGGCTCCGGGGCATGTCGCGGCCTGGCTACCCAATGCGGCGGCGGTGATCGAGTTCGACACCAGGTCCGCCGACGTGGCGACGTGGCCGGTGCCGTTGGCGCTGCAGGGCAAGTCGCAGATGTCGTTCACGGCGTCGCCGGATGGGGTGATTTACGGATTGATGCCGCAGCGCGGCGGCGGCGAGCAGGAGCAGTTGGACACGCCGTACCGTCTGATGAAGCTGAACCGGGAGACCGGCGCCTGGGTGATTGTGGCGGGATTGCCGCAATTGCCGCGAGGAGCCGTGCTGGCAGGCATGGATGGGCAACAAGTGGTGATCTGGAAGCGGCCGACGCGGACGCTGGAGTGGGTGAGCGTGGCCCAGTAGCAGAGCCGTTGCGAACCGCGACTGGCAAGGAGCGGGCGCGCGCGCCGCCGTTTCCGGCCCGTCCCCCCTGTGTCACTCCGGCCACACCGCCATCGGAGGACCCTGCTCCGCGAGCACATACTGCACGGCCGCTGCAACCTGCTCCGGCGCGTGAAGCCACCGGGTACTGCCGTGCCGGCCCCATCGCTTCCTGCCCGGAGCATCCAGGCCCAACTCATTCAGGCGACGACTTGCGAAAGCTTTGAGGACGAACATGACCCGCTCCGGCGAAACCCCTGCCTGCACCACCGAGTGCACGTGGTTGCTGCGCACATGAGCGGCCCAAAGAGCCCACCCATGATATTCGCAAGTCTCCACAATCGCCCCCAGCACAGCCTCGCGACGACGTTCGTCCATGCAGTATGGCGCTTGATCCATTTGCCTGCTCTCAAACGCGGCCAGCGCCGGGCCGGCCTCCAGAAAAGGCGTGCCGAAAATGTTGTGGTTACGGTCCACCGAGCCGTATTCGCCGCCATGGAGATGGCATCCATAGCATGCGAAGGTGATCAGGTAGATCACGATGGGTTCAGTTGGATGGTAACTCGTTTGATAGGCGGCAGCGCGTCCAGGCAGCCGGGTGGTAACAGGTGCCCGCTCCTTGCCAGTCGCGGTTCGCAGCGCGGACTGCTTCGCTACCCCTACCGCGCCCCCTGGTGCGCCGCCTCCACCGAGATGCTGTAGTCCGCCAGAATCGTACCTGTCGCGCGTTGCAGTGCCGCTCTGGCCTTCACGTACGCACCCTTGGCCGCAACTTCCGTCGACCGCGCCTGCGCCAGGAAACTCTGGAACTGAATCACCAGGTAGCTGGTGGACGCCCCGACCTCGAACTTGGCCTGCTCCGCTTTCAACGATTCTTCCTGATACACACGCGCCTGGATGGCCGCCTCGTAGGCCGCCTTGGCGCGCCGCTGGGCGATGAGCGCGTCTTCCACCTCGAGCCTCGCCTGGTTACGCAACTGCTGCTCGCGGATCTTCGTCTGCTTGAACTGGATCTCATCCCGTGCCACGTCAGCCTGCGCCACGCGATTCCGCAGCGGCAGATCAATCTGGAGCCCCGCTCCGTACGACGGGTAGTCGCGCCGGAAGATCTGGCCCAGCGCACTGCCGTAGCTGCCGATGAACGTCGTGTCCGGCGTCACGGCCACGGGATTCACCTCGCCTGCCAACCCGTTATTGGTCGCGAACGCCACAATGTCCACCTGCGGTTTCAGTGCATTCCGCGAGCCCTTCAAGGACAACTCGGAATTCAAGATCTGCAGGGCCGCCGTGGAAAGATCCGGCCGGTTCTGCGCGGCGATGTTCATGAGTTCCGGTGACTCACGAGTTTCCTCGGGCGGCAGCGCCAGCGTACCCATGGGGATCACGCGCGCCTTGCGCACCACATCGTCCTCCGTGCCACGCCGTGTCAGGACGGTTTTCAGGATCACTTCCTGCTCTTCCAGCAGACCGCGCGCACGTTCCAAGTCCAGCCGGGTCGAGTAGACCTGCGCGTTCGCGCGCGCCATCTCCACCGTCGCCAGCGCGCCTTCGTCCACCTGCGCCTTCGTGTCGTCGAATAGTTTCTGAGCCAGACGCAAGGTCTCCTCTTTCACCTTGACGTCCTCATAGAGTGCGACAAAGTCGTCGTAGAGACGCGTGACTCCGTAGACCGTGTTGATGAGCTGTTGGCGGAAGAGCAGGTCCGCGATCTTCTGTTCGTTCTCGGCCTGACGCTGGAAGCGGCGGTTCACGCTGAACCCGGCTCCGCGCATCAAAGGCTGGGTGACGTTGAGAGTGAGGGCGGACGCGGTGTACGGACTGTAGCTGCCGCGGATGGAATTCGTCGTCTGACGCAGGTTGGTGAACCCCGCGCTGACGGCCGCGCCGGAGCCAAAGCCCTGCCGATAGCCCACGCCGGCCGAGGTGTTGCCGGTAATCAGATTGGGCGCCCCGGCCACGGCCAGGTTGGTCTGCGGGGTGCTGAGGTGGGAGTAGTTGAAGTTGCCGCTGAGAAACGGATCGAAGACCGGGATGACGCTGCCCGTGGAGAGCGCCGTGGCACCGGTGATGCTGAGGTTGGTCTGCACCACACCCAGGGCTCCGACCTCCAATGGGTTGGTGGAGACCGATGTGCCGGGAATGATGCGCGAAGAGCTGGTGAGCAACTGGCTGGTGGGGCCGCCCACGCCGGCGGGCATCTCGGAGAGGTTCAGCGAGAGGCCGCGCGTGAGTCCGCCACCACGGGTGCGCAACAGTTCCGTGTCGGCCGTGGACCGGGCATACCGTTGGATCTCGACATCGAGGTTGTTCTCGATGGCCAGTTGAAGGGCGTCTTCGAGCGTGAGATAGAGATTTCCGGCTCGCAGCAACTGTTCAAAGCGAGGCGAGTTGGTGAGGACTGGGGCCTGCCGGACCGGAGCCAGATACGGCCGCTTGAACGGCTGCAACACGCCTCCGTCGCCGCCGAATACCGTGCTTTGCGCCAACAGGCACAGGGCAAGCCAAACAGTCGATTGCCGGGGAATTTGCATGCGTTTGATGGCCACCTGCTCAGCGCTTGGCGCCGTCCTCTTTCAGCTTCACCGTCTTCACCTTGACGCCCTCCTGCACGGAGTCGTTGGCGTTGACGACCAGAGCCTGCCCTTCTTCCAGACCTTTGATCACTTCGACCTCTTTCCCGAAGTCGCGGCCGACCAGGATCTTCTGGAAATGGACGCTGTTGTCGGGGCGGACCACCGCCACCATCGTGCCCTGCGGCCGGATGAGCAGCGTATCGCCCGGAATGATGAGCGGCGGGCTGGCCCGGCGAATGCTCAGCGACACCTGCGCATACATCCCGGGCAGCAGCGCGCCGTCCTGGTTGGGGATCTGCACCTCGGTGAGCAGCGTGCGGCTGGACGCATCCAGCGCGCCGGATGAGCGGGCGACCTTGCCACGGAAGATGCGGCCCGGGAGATCGACCACCGCGACTTCGGCCTCGACCCCGGGCTTGATCACGTCCGCGTAGGACTGAGGCACGTTGACGAACGTACGGAGCGTGCCCATCTGGGCGACGCGGTAGAGCAGGGTCTGGCCCGTGCTGATGAGAGCGCCGACATCCACGTTGCGGAGCGTGATGACGCCGGCGAACGGGGCGCGCACCATGCGGTAGCCCTGCACCTGGTTGAGGCGCTCGAGATTAGCCTTGGCGGCCTCAATGTTGCTGCGGGCCGCGGCCACGGCGCGCTCCTGTGCGCGGGCAAAGGCACTCTGGGCCTGGAACTGAGCCTGATAGTTGTCGTTGTCCTGGCGGGAGACGGCGCCTTTGCCCAGCAGGTTGCTCCAGCGCTGGGCGGTGACTCGGGCGAGCTGTTCGTTGGCACGGGATTGTTCGAGGCTGGCCGTTGCCTGCTCCAGTGCGGCGTAGGACTGTTGGAGCGCCGCTTTGGCCTGCTGGACCTGGTTGTCCAGTTCCGGAGCTTCAATCTCTCCGAGAAGCTGGCCGGCGGAGACACGGTCGCCGATGTCCACGAGACGGCGCTTCAGATAGCCATCCGCGCGAGCCAGGATGGGCGCCTCTGTGACGGCCTGGATGCTGCCAGGCAGGTCGAGATCGACGGCCGTGTCGCTACGCTTCACCACGGCTGTGCTGACCGTGGGGCGGGCTTCGGTATCTGCCTTTGCTTCAGCGGTGATCGACGCGGTGCGACGCAGCTTCGGAAGGTACCCGGTGGTGAAACCAACGCCCAGGAGGATAGCGGCTACGACGGCGAAACCAAGAACGGTTCTGGAAGACGGTCGGCGGCCCGGCCGCACGTTGTGATCCGTGCACTCTGCTGCACGGGCGGCGTGTTCCTTCAACTTAGCGATCTCGGCTCGCAGCAGGGCTTCACGCTCGGCGGCGGCGGGATCGTGGCCGTGGGATGCGGTCTTGTGTTCGCTGTCGGGCATAACTCTTCGCTTCAGGCTTGACCGGGTTCCGCCGGCAGTTCGCCTTCGTGCTCCTCAAAGAAAATCGTCTCGTCGTAGTTCACGGGTGGGGTCTTGCGCAGGGCGCTGTAGATGACCGGCACCACCACCAGGGTTGCGATCGTTGCAACGGCCAGACCGCCGATCACCGCGCGGCCGAGGGGTGCGTTCTGTTCCCCGCCCTCGCCGAAGCCCAGCGCCATGGGGAACATGCCGATGATCATCGCCATGGCGGTCATCAGCACGGGCCGGACGCGGGTGGCGCCGGCGGAAAGCGCGGCCTCGCGGGCGCTCTTGCCCACCAGTCGCTCGTCGTTGGCGAACACCACCATCAGGATGCTGTTCGCGGTGGCCACGCCGATGCACATGATGGCGCCCATCAGGGAGGGGACGTTGAAGGTGGTCTGCGTCAGGAATAGGGCCCAGACGATGCCGGCGAAGGCGCCGGGGATCGCCATGAGGATGATCATGGGATCGAGCCAGGACTGGAAGTTGACGACCATCAGCAGGTAGACCAGCGCGACGGCCCCGAGCAGGCCCACACCGAGCCGGAAGAATGAATCCTGCATGGTCTTGTACTGGCCGCGCACGTTGAGGCCCATACCCTTGGGCAGTTTCTTTGACTCCTCGTCGATGACCTTCATGACCTGGTCGCCGACTCCACCCAGGTCGCGGCGGTCGACGTTCACAAAGACGTCGACGACGGGCTGCACGTTGTAATGGTTGACGATGCCGTAGGTGCGGCCTCGCTCGACGGTGGCCAGGTTGGAGAGCAGTTGCGTGCGGTCCGCCTGCGCGCCGGGATTGCCGTAGGCCAGCGTGTTCTTGCCGGGGCTGTTGCCCATCGAGCTGGGGGTGAGGGCGGAAGCGCCGGCCAGCGAATCAGTGGTGGTGAACGCCACGCTGTTGGTGGCCGAACCGATGGGTGTCCGCATCAGATCGTCCAGTGACAGGAAGCGGTAAATGGGCGTCTGCACGGCGACATTGTAGTTGACGCCGTTGGCGAAGTTGAGCCACTGGTTGGGTGCCACCTGGCCGCTGGAGCTGAGCGAAATCAGCAGGCTGCTGGAGACGTCACGCTGCGTAAGACCCATCTGGCCGGCCTTGGTTCTGTCAACGTTCACGCGGATCTCGGGGCTGTCGTCCGTCTGGTGGAGGTGGACATCGGCGCTGCCGGGAATGCGCTCGATCCTCCTGGCGATCTGGCGGGCGATCTGGAAGCTCCTGGCGGCGTCGCGTCCGGTCACCTGGATGTCGATGGGGGCGGGCAGGCCGAAGTTCAGAATCTGGTTGGTGATGTTGGCGGCTTCAAAGAAGAAGACCACGTCGGGGAAACGCTCGGACAGGCGCTTGCGAAGCTTCTCCGTATACATCTCGACGGGCTCATGCTGCTCCTGGTTGAGCGAGATGAGGATTTCGCCGTCGTTGGTTCCGATGGTGGGGTTGTCGCCGAAGGCCAGGTTGAAGCCGCCGTTGGGCAGGCCGATGTTGTCGACGATAGTGGTGAGCTCCTCGGGCGGGATCACCTTGCGGATCTCCTCCTCGATACCGCCGAAGATGAGTTCGGTCTGCTCGAGACGGGTACCGGAAGGAGCGCGGGCATGCAGGCGCATCTGGCCGGAGTCGATGCTGGGGAAGAAGTCGCGGCCCACCATGGGAGAGAGAGCCAGGGAAAGGACCACGAAGACCGCGAAGACCGCGCCAACAATCTTCTTGTGATCCAGCGCCCAGTCGAGGAAACCGGTGTAGATCTCCCGGAAGCTCTCAAAGCGGCGGTTGAAGGCGTGGTGGACGTTCCAGATGAGGCCCTTGCCACCCGTGGCGTGTTCGCCGTGCTGGTAGAGGTGCGCTTCCTGGCCCAACAGGTAGTGAACCATGGTGGGCACCAGAGTTCGCGAGAGCAGGTACGACGCCATCATCGCGAAGACCACGGCGAGAGCAAGCGGCGTGAACAGGAACTTGGCGACGCCGGTGAGCAGCAGGACGGGCACGAAGACGACGCAGATGGAGAGGGTCGACACGAAGGTGGGCGCCGCGATCTGCATGGCACCATCGAGCACGGCGCGTGTCAACGGCTTCTTCATCGCCAGATTGCGGTGTGTATTCTCGATTTCCACTGTGGCGTCGTCGACCAGGATGCCGACGGCGAGCGCGAGTCCTCCGAGAGTCATGACGTTGATGGTCTGGCCCATGAGCGAGAGCACCGTCAGCGACGCCAGGATGGACAGCGGAATGGAGATGGAGACAATGAGTGTACTGCGCCAGCTACCGAGGAAGATGAGGATCATCAGGCCAGTGAGGATGGCGGCCATCAGGCCTTCCTTCAGCACGCCGTTGATGGCGGCGCGCACGAAGACCGACTGGTCGAAGAATTCGCGGACCTCCAGCTCCTTGGGCAGCCCGGCCAGGATCTTGGGCAGAGCGGACTTGACGCCTTTCACAATGTCCAGCGTCGACGCCTGACCGTTCTTCATCACGATGAGCAGGGCGCCGCGTACACCGTTGGTGCGCACAATGCTGGTCTGCACGGCATAGCCGTCGCGCACGTGAGCAACGTCCTTCATGTAGACGGTCGCGCCGTTCACGGTCCTGATCGGCAGGTCGTTCATCTGCTCCAGAATCCGCGGGCTGGAGTTCAACCGCACCTGGTACTCACGCTGGTCCAGCCTGATGTTGCCCGACGGCAGGATGAGGTTCTGCAGATTCAGTGCATTCGAGACGTCGAGGGCCGAGAGTTGCTTGGCGTACAGCGCCTGGGGGTCGAGGTCGACCATCACCTGGCGGAACCGGCCGCCGTATGGCAGCGGGACAGAGGCTCCTTGCACGGTGGCGAGCTGGGTTCGAATGAAGTTCAGGCCGAGGTCGAATAGCTCCTGCTCGCTTAAGGTCTTGCTTCCAAGACCCAACTGAAGCACCGGCACGATCGACGCGTCGTACTTCAGGATGCTGGGCGGGAAGATGCCCGGCGGCAGTCCTCGCAGAAGCGTCTGCGAGATGGCGGTGACCTGCGCGATGGCCAGGTCGATCTTCACGTTCGGCTGGAAGAAGATGCGCGTGACCGAAACGCCGTTATAGCTCTGCGATTCAATGTGTTCGATATCGTTGACTGTAGTGGTGAGGGCCCGCTCGAAGATGGTGACGATGCGCTTCTCCATCTCCTCCGGCGGAATCCCGCTGTAGCTCCACACAACGCTGACCACGGGGATGTCCACCGCCGGGAAGATGTCCACGGGCATCGACACAATGGCGGAACAGCCCAGGAGGACGATCAGCATCGCCAGAGCGACGAAGGTGTAGGGGCGTCTTAGCGCCAGCCGAACAATCCACATTTAGGTTGCTAATCCCGAGAGAGAGTCCATCAGCGAACTATGCCCAGACGGCATTGCTAGTCCGGCTAGATTCCAGTGTCCCGTCCTGGCTCGCCGATGTCATGACGCTCAGGAGCTACCCACCCATAGCCAATTCGGGCTATTGGGGCAGATGAATGATGCCCCGCTGCAGCGCCGAGGTGGCCGCCTGGGTCCGATCGTCCACACCTAATTTGTTGAGAACGTTCTTCACGTGGTTCTTCACGGTGTACTCCGCAATCCGCAGCTCAAAGGCAATCTGCTTGTTGCTGAGCCCCTGCACGATCAGCCGCAACACTTCAGTTTCCCGGGCGCTGAGATCCGCGCGGGGGAACTGCGCGGCCAGCGCCGCGGCCACCGGAGCCGGTAGATAGGTCTGCCCGGCATGCACCGCCCGAATGGCCTTCAGCAACTCGTCGTGCAGCACTTCCTTCGTCAGATAGGCCTGGGCTCCGCATTGCAGCGCCCGCCGGATGTCCTCGTCGCCGCCGTACGTCGAGAGCGCCACGAACCGCGCGTTGGGCCATTCGCTTCGAATCGATGACATCGCCTCGAATCCGTTCATCAGGGGCATGCGGATGTCCATCAGCGTGATCTCGGGCCGGAACTGGCGGTGCAACTGGACGGCGTGCTGGCCGTTCAGCGCCTCGGCCACCACCGTCATATCCGACTGCATGGCCACGATCGTGGAAATGCCCACGCGCGCGATGAGGTGGTCTTCCGCGATCAGAATACCGATACGCCGGGCCTCGTTGGTTTCACCTGGGTTCATGAGAGCGGCACCGTCACCTCGATTGTAGTGCCTGCGCCCGGCGCCGTCTCCAGCTTCAGGCTGCCGCCGGCCCGTTGCGCCCGTTCCTGCATGCCCAGCAGGCCAAAGTGCCCTCCAGCGGCGAGAAACGCGTTGTTGGCGTCGAAACCGCCGCCGTCGTCCGTAATGCTCAGCTTCAATGCGTTCCCCTGGCGCTGCAACTGGATGCGGGCGTGCTTGGCGGCGGCGTGTTTCAGGGCGTTCGCCAGCGCCTCCTGAGCAATGCGCAGCAACTGCTGCTCGGTCTCCTTAGGCACCGGCGGCAGGTTCTCCGCCGCGTGCACCGTGGCCGTCAGGCCGCGCCCGGCCGTCATCATGCGGGATGTCTGCTCCATCGCCTGGGCCAGCGTCTGACCTTCCAGCGCCCGGTCCCGCAGATCCATCACCGACCGCCGCGCTTCAGTCAGGCTGTGGTGCGCCATCTTTTGCGCCAGACTCAGATACTTCCCCGCCTGAGCCGGATCCTTTGGCAGCAGCATGGAGACGGCCTCGAGCTGCGACGAGATGCCGACATACCCCTGCGCCAGCGTATCGTGAATCTCACGGGCCAGCCGCGCCCGTTCCGCCAGCACCAGCGAGAACCGGTGCCGCTCCTGCAGGATCCGCCAGCGGCTGATCAGCCACAGCAGCAGCAGGACACCGGCGGCAACCAGCCAACGGAACCACCAGCGCTCATAAAGATGGGGCGTGCGCTCGAAGGAGAACGAACCCATTTCCCCAAACACAGCCCCACGGCTATCGCTGGCGCTGACAACGAAGCGGTAGTGCCCCGACGGCAGCGTGTTGTAGTTGGCGACGCGCCGCGTGCCGGCCTCGATCCACTGCGCATCCAGGCCTTCCAACTTGTAGCGGTAGCGGACCGACTCCGGCGCCGCCAGGCGCACCGCACCGTAGCGAAACTCGATGCGATGGCTGTTTGGCGGCAAGCTGGCAAACGCCGTGGGTACCAGATCCGCGCCATCCACGCGAACCTCCACCACATGGGCCGGCAGCGGAGTGGAATCGGGCACCAACCTCTCGGGCCGCACCGCCGCCAGACCTGCAACCGTCGGAAACCACAACCGTCCGTCGCGGCTACGCCCTCCGCCTGTTGACGCCGGCCACCCGGGAGCACAGTTCATGCTCTTCAGCCCCTCACCAATCCCGAACACCACCACCGGAAGCCGCTCCGCCGGATTCCGCACCAGTCCCTTGATCTTCGTTTTCTCGATCCGCGCCAGGCCCCGCGTCGTCGCCAGCCACAACCAACCCATTCCGTCGTCGGTAATGTGGGCCACGTTGTCGCTGGGTAGTCCGTTCGCCGCCGTGCAGCGCCAGAACCGGCCCTCGCGGAAGAACGCCAGGCCACCGCCCGCCGTGCCAATCCAGATTGTGCCGTCGTCATCTTCGGCCAGCGAGCGGATCTGGTTGCTCGACAGCCCCTGGTCCACCGTGATGAGTTCCAGTTGCCCGTTCCGCCAATGCCAGAGCCCGCTGCCGAACGTGCCTGCCCAACGGGATCCGTCCCGCGCGGCCAGCAGGGCCACCACTGCATCGTTTAGTAGAGGGCCGCCGGCGATCGGGTTCGACTCCTTCCCCTCGGCCAATTCGAGCACCCCACGATTCGTAGCCAGCCAAAGCTTGCCCGGCGCCACTTCCATCGCATCGAACACATTGTGCCGGCCGACGGGATCGTTGGGTACGTAAGTCGTCACGGAACCCCCGCGAATGCGTGTCAGGCCGGCCCGCGTCCCCACCAGTACCTCGCCGCCGCTGGCCTCGCGCAGACAGAAGACCTCCTTGCTCGGCAGCCCCTGCACGGTCACAAAGCGCGACTCGACGAAGCGGCCCACGCCCCCGTCATGGAACCCCACCCAGACCGCACCGTCCCGCGCCTGCATCACGGTCGTAGGCTGATCGCTGGGCAGGCCCTCGTTCTTGCCGAACACCGCGAAGTTCTGGTCGCGAAACAGATGCAAGCCGCTGTTCGTGCCCACCCACAGATTCCCTTCCCGGTCCTGGAACAGGCACCACACCCACTCACCCAATGGGAAGGCCGGCTCGTTGACGCTCTCGATACGATTGCCCACGCGGCGGCACAGCCCGCTGTTGGTGCCAATCCAGAGCACCCCATCGCGATCGTGCGCCACCGCCCGCACAAACGCGGCCGGCAGCCCATCGGCCACCGTCAACAGACGCCTGCGTCCACCCTCCTCCAGCACCACCCCGTTGGTCCCGCCGGCCACCACGTGACCCGCCGCATCCAGGGCCATGCACAGCGCAATGCCGCTGGCCTGCGGAGCATCGTCCGGCAAGGGCTGATAGCGATCGTTCTCAAACACGCCGATCGAGCCGAAGGTCGACACCCACACCCGGTCGGCACCATCGACAATCGCCGCCCGCACGCCCTGCGCGGGAATCCCATTCTCCTGCCCGAAAGCCGTGAAGCGGCCATCGCGATAACGGCACAACGACAGCCCCGCTGCCACCCAGACCGTACCGCGGCTGTCCTCGTGGATCGAAGTGATGAACGCGGACGGTACTCCGTCCTTGGCCGAGAAGATCGTAAACCGCCCGGCGTGGTAGCGTGCTAGGCCGCCAGCGGTCCCAATCCAGACCGACCCGTCCCGCGCGGCCCACAGCGAAGTCACAAGGTTGTTGGGCAGTTGGTCGGCGTCGCGCGTGAAGATGGTGAACTCCATCCCGTCGAAGCGCGCCAGTCCTTCCTCGGTACCAATCCACAGGTAGCCGTCCCGCGACTGGGCGAGAGCACGCACCGTGTCCTGCGGCAGGCCCTCCGCTTGCGTCCACTGCCGGTGCGCGTACTGGCTCATGCGCCTCTGCGGGTTGAGCCCGAACAACGTGGGCACCAGGCACAACACAACCAGCGTGATGTTCGTCGCAACCATCCTGCCTAGAGTGTAGCGTCGCCCGCGGCAACACCGCCTTCCATCCTGCCCTCGGGCATGGTAGGTTGTCGGCATGATCGTGACAGCCCGCGCCGACATCGACGAATTCCTCGCTCTACCGCGCATCGCCCTGGTGGGCCTTTCCCGCCAGGAGAGGCATTTCAGCCGCATGGTCTTCAAGGAACTCCGAAGCCGCGGCTGCGACGTCGTACCCGTCAATCCGGAAGCCACCGAAATTGCCGGCCTAGCCTGCTACCCCGACATCAACAGCATTATCCCGGCGGTGCAGGGCGCGCTGATCATGACCGCACCCCAGGTCTCCGTGTCCATCGTCGAGGATTGCGCTGTCGCCGGAGTCCATTTCCTGTGGCTCTACCGCAGCGTCGGCTCGGGCTCGGTCAGCCCCGAGGCCCTCAGCGCCTGCGAAGAACTGGGCCTGCGCGTGATCAACGGCGAGTGCCCATTCATGTACCTGCAGAATGCCGGCTGGATCCATTCCTTCCACCGCGGAATGCGTGGGCTCTTCGGCACACTGCCCAACTGATCCGCTGTCCCACGCGGAAGCGCTCCGGGCCCATCAGCAGGACAAACGAAAAAGGAAAAGGCCGGCTTCGCTCCGTTCAGAGCAAAACCGGCCTGCTTTCCAGCCCATCAAACCCGGTGGGGCCTGACGGAATCGCTCCACGCTAGAAAAGGAACTTCAGCGCGAGTTGGACGTTACGCGGCTCGCCGAAGCCGAGGCCGGGCGCGCCGGAACCGTTCCGTGTATTGGTGATCAGGCCGAAGCTGGTCGAGGACCCCAGCGACGAGCCCGGATTGGCGTAGTTCGCGCGGTTGAACAGGTTGAAGATCTCCACGCGGAACTGTGTCGTGATGCGCTCGGTGATCGAGGTGTTCTTGAACACCGAGAAGTCGAAGCTGCCGAAGCCCGGTCCGCGCAGAGCATCCCGGCCGATGTTGCCGAACGTGCCGTTCGCCGGACGGGCGAAGGCGGCCGCGTTGAACCAGCGCACCGCGGTGCCGCTGGTCGGCTGCACCACGTTGGCGAAGGGATCGCCGACAATGTCGACCCGGTCGCGTGAGTCGGCGCTGCCGCTCACGTTCGTGCCGGCCAGGATATCCAGCGGTTCGCCGGTGTGGGCCGTGATCAGGCCATTCAACTGCCAGCCCTTCGTCAGACGCCCATACCGCTGCCCCACCTGCGGAATGTCATAGGTGACATATCCGGTGAAGATGTGGCTGATGTCAAAGCTCGCCGGCCCGCGCTCTCTCGAAAGGTCGTAGCTGTTCGCAGGCAGGGCGTTGCGCACGTTCGAACCGTTGTCGATCGCCTTGCCGAAGGTGTAGTTCGCCACGGCCGTGAAGTTCTTCATGCGCGTCACCCGAACCTGGCTCTGGAAGGAGTGGTAGTTCGAGTTGCCGATGGAGTTCAGTTCGTTGATGGCCGCCAGCGTCGGATACGCAGAGTTGTACGGCCTGCGTTCCTGTGTCGTGCCCGTGGTGCCAGGCACCGGAGCGTTGATGTTGCGCAGCAGCGACAGGTGATGACCGGCGCTGCCAACGTAACCGGCCTGCACCATGATGTCCTTGCTCAACTGATGCTGAACGTTCAGGTTGAAGTTCTGCACGTAGGGCACGCGGAAATCCTGGCTCACCGAGAAGACGCCGAACGGAGGACGCGGATTGGTCGCCCCGAAGATCGGCTCATCCTTCGCGATCGTGAAGCCGCTGCGGATGATGGAGTACACCGGATTCGGACCGCCCGGATTGGCATGCACGCCGGCCGCGCCGCCGTTCGGCACGCCGGTGTTGGCCACGATGAAGTTCAGTGGCGGAACGTCATAGAAGAACCCGTAGCTGCCACGGATCACGGTCTTGGCGCTCTTGCCCGGCGTGTAGGCAAAGCCGAAGCGCGGAGCAAAGTTGTTCAGATCCTTCGGATACAGGCTGTCGGTATCGACACCCGGCGTCACGAAGCCCTGTCCGGGGATGAAGTTGGTGATGGTGTTCTTGTCGTCGTACAGCACGCCGTGGTAGGTGTAGCGCACGCCGAAGTTGAGGTTCAGCTTCGAATTCACCTGCCAGTTGTCGTGTACCCACCAGTCGAAGGAGTTCTGCCAGTAGTCGCGCTGCAGTTGGCCGCGCACGATCTGCGCGCCGTTGTTGCCCGTGACATAGCCGGCCAGGAAGTCGGCGAGCGCCTTCTGGCTCGTGCTCAGCGTCGTGTCCGACGCCCAGGGGCCGGCTGTGCCGTCAAAGCTGAACGAGCCGCGCTTGTTCGTGTCGTAGAACACGTCCAGCCGCGCCCGGCGGTATTCGCCGCCGATCTTGAGCTGATGCGCGCCCAGCGAGAGGTTCAGGTTCGAAGTGATGTGGCCCGTGCTGTCGATGCGGCCCAGCGGCTGCGTCGCGCTGGCGCCGGCAAACCCGCTGATGCGCATGGAAGGCGAGCCGCTCAGGGTGGACTCCGTCACGCCGGTGTTCAGTCCGAGAGCGACCGGGTTGGCACTGGTGTCGAGGTCATTGAACACCTGCAGGAAGTAGTTCACACCCAATGTGGTCTGCAGCACCACGCGCGGCGAGAAGATGTCGTTCAGCACCACCGACATGTTGTGCATGTGGCTGGGCGCCACCTGGAAGTACTCCCTGTACGGCACACCGGAATCGGCGATCTGCGTGCCCGTGCCGCCGAAATAACGGCCGGCAATCGTGTGGTTCGACGTGAAGCGGTGATCGATCTTGATAATCCCGTTGTAGCTGTCGTAATCGGCCGAGTCGGCCGCCACGAAGTTGTTCGCGATGGCTGGAGCGCTGTTGTAGCGCGAGGGCCACAGTGACCGCAGGTTCGTCGACACCGGATTCACCGGCACCGCATAGCGGTTCAGAATGCTCGTCGCATCGGCGATCCAGGCATCCGACGGATGCGTGTTCAGGAACGACAGGCCGGCCACGGCCTTCTGGGCCTCGCCCGTCACGAAGAAGAACGTCTTGTCTTTGATGATCGGGCCGCCCACCGAAAAGCCGTACTGGTCGTTGCGGATCTTCCGCTTCGGGCTGCCCGCCGTGGCGAAGGGCGAGTTCGCCGCGAAGTACTCGTTGCGATTGAAGTAATACGCGCTGCCGTGGATGTCATTCGTGCCCGATTTGATCACCAGATTCACCGAAGCGCCGCCGTTGCGGCCCGATTCGGCACTGGCGTTCGACTGCACGGCAAACTGGTCGATGGCTTCGATCGGCAGCAGCGTGCCGGCAATGCCCGCCACACCGCCCTGATTCACGGCGCTGGCGTTGTGGAACGCGTCGTTGTTGTCCGCGCCGTCGATCTGATAATTGTTGCCCGACGTACGCATGCCATTCACTGAACCCGACGAGGGCGATACGCCCGGCGCGAGCTTCAGCATTTGCCGGAAGTCGCGGCCCATCATCGGGACCTCGGCCACGATCTTCGGGCCGACGACGCCGGTCAGGGCGGAAGTTGTGGTCTCCAGAGTGGCGGCATCCGCGGAGACCTCGACCACCGAGGCCTGTGTCGCGACGCTCATCTGGAGTGTAAGGTTGGTTACTTTCGAAACGCTGACCTCGACATTACCCACCTTCACGGTGGAGAAACCTGTCTTGGTGGCCGTGAGTTCGTAGAGGCCCAGAGGCAGATCGGGCAGCGAGAAGTCCCCGCTCTGGGAGGTAAGTGTGGTGCGTTTCAAACCCGTCGACGGGCTGCTCAATTGCACCGAAGCATCGGGCACTGCGGCTCCGGAAGCGTCTGTCAACGTCCCGGAGATGGCTCCTCTAAATGTCTGTGCAGGCATCAGCGCGGCGAGCGCCAACGCCAGGGAAAATACACCCTTGGCGTATTTGGGAAAGCTCATTCGGTAAACCCCTCAGCAAGTTCAGTCGGTATGAGTGCCTGCGTGGCTCAACGGAGACAGCGCGTGGGGGGCGCCTCGTGGCGCAGATCCCGAAAGCAAGGCAAGACTGCCTGTATCGAAAGGTTAACATCCCGCAGGCGGCTGGGGATATCAAAAATTTCTATTGGCCGAATGCGAAGTAGCCCGACACGATCCGTTGCTTTTCAGTCACTTCCGGTTGATACATGTAAACCCATACGGAGATCTGCTCACCGTCCGGCAACGTCGCGATCCGCACCACGCGCTTGTATTCGTCCCCCTCGTAGGCGTCCAGATCGTCGAGCAAGGCCCGCCCCTCGGGCAGCCGCGCGACCTCCCCATGCACTCTTTCGGCCTGCCGTCCCGTCGGGTCTTTCAGCCCCGGATAGCCTCCGAGCGAGTACAGCCTGCCTGATACCGTGGCTTCCCCCACCATCTGGCCTTCACTCCAAAGCCGCCGCGACCACGGGTTGTCCAGACCGCGCTTCAGCGTCCCGTAAACGAATAGGAACTCAGCCTGTTCCGGTCCTGGCATTTTCCAGCTATCATAGTCCTCCGGATGCACAGTAGACGAGCTTTTTGTTTGGCCGCCGGAAGCCTCGTCCGTGCACGCGCTTTCACCGGATCGTTGTCCTTGGCTGACCGCAAGACCTTCCGCTCTTGGTTCACCTGGCTGGCCGAAGTGCTCTACCAGATGCCCGAGGCTCGCCGCCCTCGCGAAGTCTCCGATTGCTCCGCCCTGCTCCGCTTCTCTTACCGCGAAGCCTTGCGGCCCCACACCGCCGATTGGGCCGCAGGCCTCGGCCTCGAATGGATGCCGCCGCTGCCGGAACTCAAGCATCCGTCGCGGGAATCCGCCGTCTTTCGCGTGGCCTCCGGCCCCATGAGGCAGTTCGCCGACGCCGAGCACCTCATGCGGTTCAACACCCGCCACATCACGCGCGACCTCCACTTGGCGCGTCCGGGTGACCTCCTCTTCTACCGCCAGCTCGTGCCCGCTGAACCCTGGCACAGCATGGTCTTTTTGGGCCCCAGCGCATTCGAAACACTGGCCGAGCCTTGTATCGTCTACCATACCGGACCGTCGCGCCACGATCGCGGCGAGATCCGCCGACCTACGCTCTCTCAACTACTCGGACATCCGGAGCCGCGCTGGCGGCCCGTCGCCGGCAACGGCAATTTCCTCGGTGTTTTCCGTTGGAATCTCTTGTGTGAATCGGATTGAATCTATGCGTCTCGGTTATTGTCTGGTCCCGTTGGCCCTTCTGGTTTGTAGCGCTCCGGCGCAGGAGGACGAAGGGCGCATCTATTTCTCGCTGAACTCCGACCACCCCGTGCGGGCTGGTGAGTCCATTCCCGTTCGCGTCCAGGCGCAGGGCATTCGCAGCCTCGATTTCCGCCTCTACCGCGTGAACGATCCCATCAAGTTCTTCCGTCAGCTCGACGAACCCCACCGCTTCGGCGGTGCCATTCGCTCCACGCCCAAGGCCCGCACGCCCATCGAAAAGTTCGCGGCCTGGAAACACCGCTGGCACGCCAGGGCGAAGGACATCGTTCGCCAACAGTTCACGCCGGACAACCGCCACACCATTCGTGCCGCCATGCTGAAGGAGCCGGCGCCGGCTGAGAAGAAGAAGGCCGAGGCCGCCAAGGGCGAGGAGTTCGCCGGAGTCTCCGTGCTGAACCCTCAGCAGTTGGTCCGCTCCTGGACCCAGCCCATCCAGACCCCCAACCGCTGGGAGGCAGCGACGGTACCAGTCGAGCTCAAGGACAAGGGTCTGTATGTTCTGGAGGCCACGAACGGAAAACTCCAGGCCTACACGATCCTCTCGGTCACCGATCTCGCCCTGATCACCAAAACCACACCCGGCAAACTGCTCATCCGCGCGGTTGATCGCGTCACCGGAGCCCCTCTTTCGAATGTCCCCATTCAGGTGTACGACAGCGAGACGCGCCAGGACGTGGCACGCTCGTCCACTGACCCGGATGGCCTGCTCAGCGTCGACGTGAAGGACGTCTCCGACGAAGGCGCCGTGGTGCTCGCGCACCGCGACAAGGATTTTGCAGTGACGACCGTGGGCGGTTACAGTCTGTCCACCGAGCGCGGACGCAACTTCATGGGCTACGTTTACACCGACCGGCCGGTGTACCGCCCCGGCCACCCCGTTCACTTCAGGGCGATCGTTCGCAGCATGGCCGGCGCGGCCTATGAGATCCCCGGCCAATCCAGCGTCGACGTCCAGGTGGAAGATCCCGACGGCAAGAGCCTCTTCAAGAAGAAGGTGTCGCTCTCCCGCTATGGCACCGTCTCGGGCGACCTCACCTTGGCCAGCGACGCCGCCATCGGCTACTACAGCGTCAACGTCAGCCTCGGCGGCGAGGAACGCGAAATGAAAGCGTTCGGCGGCTTCAACGTCGAGGAGTACCGCAAGCCCGAATACGAGGTCAAAGTCTCGTCGGAATCGCCCCGCGTCATCCAGGGTGGCCACGTGAAAATGAATGTGGACGTGAAGTACTACTACGGCGAACCGGTGGCCGGAGCGAGCGTCAAGTACACCGTCCATCGCTACCGCTACTGGGCGCCCTGGTACGAAACGGACGAGGACATGGGCGGCGATGACGAGGACGGCGGCTACGGGGCCGAACAGGTCGCCGAGGAGACTGCGAAACTCGATGCGCAGGGCCATCTCACCATCGACGTGCCCACCACCGCCAACGCCTTCGACTCCACTTACCGCGTCGAAGCGCGCGTCACCGACTCCTCCAATCGCGAGGTGGCCGGCTCCGGCGGCTTCGTCGCCACCCGGGGTTCGTTCTTTATCACCGCCCAGCCGGAGCGTTACGTCTACGGCCCCGGCGACCCGGCTCGTATGTTGGTGGAGACCCGGGACTACACCGGCACCATGGTGCCCAACGTGGCGTTCCGCGTCGAGGTCGCGCCTCACTCCAAAAAGGGAGCAGTCCAACCCGCCATCCTCACGCTGCAGGGCCAGACCGGCCCCGACGGCAAGGGCCGTGTCGACTTCCCCGCCCCGGTCAGCGCGTCCTATCAGGTGAAGGTCTCGGCTGCGGATTCGTCAGGCCGTGCCATCGACGACACCAGTTGGCTCTGGGTCTCCGGCGCCTGGGCGCAAGGCGGTACCGCCGATCAGCGCATCGAGATCATCCCCGACAAGAAGTCCTATAAGCCGGGTGACAAGGCAACGATTCTCCTCGTCACCAGCGTGCCCGAAGCGGATGTCTGGCTGTCGCTCGAAGGCAAGACGCTCTACTGGTCGAAGTTCATCCATGCCAAGGGCGGCACCGCTACGGTGGAGATCCCCATCGAGAGCTCGCACGCCCCCAACGTCTTTGTCGACGCAACGTTCCTCAGCAACAACACTCTCTACCGCGGGTCGAAGTCGCTGAAGGTGCCCCCGATTGAAAAGCAGATCCAGGTCGAAGTCCAATCCAGTAAGGCCGAGTACAAGCCCGGCGAACCGGCGCAGTTCACGGTCGTCGCCAAGGACAGCGCGGGCAAGCTGCTCAGTGCCGAGTTCAGTCTGGGGCTCGTCGATGAGGCCATCTACGCCGTCAAAAAGGAGGCGCAACCAGACATCCTCGGCGTCTTCTACGGCCGCACCTGGAACCGCGTCGGCACCGATACGTCGATGGAGTATTACTTCTACGGCGAGGCCGGCAAGCGGCGCATGCAGCTGGCCCAGATCAAGGACCGCAAGTCCCGCGCCCAGCTCAAACCCGATAAGCTCGTCGAGCCGAAGATCCGTAAGAACTTCCCCGACACGGCCTACTGGATCGCCGATCTCAAAACTGGCAACGACGGCCGGGCCCAGACTCAGGTCGCGTTCCCTGATTCGCTCACCACCTGGCGCGCCACCGCCCGGGGCGTGACCGAGGATACCAAGGTGGGTCAGGCCATCCAGCGCACCATCGTCCGCAAGAACCTGATGGTGACCATGGCTACGCCGCGCTTCTTCACCGAAGGGGACGAAGTGACCGTACCCGTGCTGGTTCGCAACTACACGGCCGGCGAGCTAAAGGCAAAAATATCGCTCGACGCAAAGGGTGTCCAGATGCTCGCCGGCGCGACGTCCGAGGTGACTGTCGCCCCGAAGGGCGAAGCCCGAGTCGACTACCGCATGCGTGCCAACGCCGTCGACAAAGTGGTGCTGACCGCCAAGGCGCTCACCACGCAGGAGAGCGACGCGCTCGAACTGACCTTCCCGGTCGAGCCCTACGGTCTGAAGCTGATCGATCCGCTGCAGACGAAACTCCAGCAGAAGAATCAGTCATACGACTTCCACGGCAAGTTCCCCAGTGACGCGCAACAGAACTGGCGCGCCGTGACGGTGCATCTCACACCCTCCGCCGCTGGAGCCGTCTTCGGCGCGCTGGAGTACCTCATCACTTACCCCTATGGCTGCACCGAGCAAACCATGTCCAGCTTCCTGCCCAACGTCGTCGTCAGCCAGGCGCTGAAGGAGCTCAGCCTGCCCGCCAACATCGACCAGAAGGACCTGGCCAGGAAGGTGAAAGCCGGCCTCGAACGGCTCTACGACTACCAGCACGAAGACGGCGGCTGGGGCTGGTGGAAGGACGACGCCAGCGACCCATTCATGACCGCCTACGTCACCACCGGCCTGAAACTGGCCGCCGACGCCGGCTATGGCATTGATCTATGGCGTGTCAGCAACTCCTCCGCGGCCTTGGCCAAGATGCTGGACAGCAAAGCGAAAATCGCGCCCGACACCAGGGCGTACATGGTCTATGCCCTGGCTCTGGCCGGGCACCAGACAAAACCGCAAATCGAAGCCATCTGGAACGGGCGCGGCGAGATGACCAATTTTGGCCTGGCGCTGCTCGGTCTGACATTCGATCGGGTCAAGGACGCCCGGGCGGCTGACGTCGCAACTCTGTTGACCGGCAAGATCAGCAAGACCGGCGACGGCTCCTACTGGGAATCGAACCGCGATCCGATGCTCGACTTCGAATCGGAGAACTCGCTGGAGGCGACGGCCTTCGCCGTGAAGTTCCTTTCGAAGCAACAGCCCACCAGCCCGCTGATCGACGAGGCCACACAGTGGCTGGTGAACCACCGCGATCAGGGCTACTACTGGTCCTCGACGAAACGAACCGCCTTCGTCATCTTCGGTCTCACGGACGTCCTGAAGCGCAGCGGCGAGCTGAAGCCGGACTACGAAGTCAAGGTCACCGTGAACGGCGCCGAGGTCCTCTCCAAGCGCTTCACCTCCGACGATGCGCTCAGCCCGCAGCCGGTCAAGATCCGAGTCCCCCTGAAGGGCAATGACGCGAACCCCAAGGTCACGGTCACCAAGTCCGGTGATGGCGTGCTGTTCGCCTCCGCCCGCTGGGAGTATCGCTCCAGCGGAACGGAGAGCCGCTCGCGGGGCGACACGCCGCTGAAGATCAACCGCAACTACTACCGCCTGAATCCGGTGAACGAAGGCGGCCGCATCATCTACAACATGGAGCCGCTCACGGGCGAAGCCAAGCTCGGCGATCTCGTCGCGGTGAGGCTGTCCGTGTCGGGCCAGGAGAACCAGCGCTACCTGCTGGTGGAAGACCCGCTACCCACTGGCGCGGAGGTGGTGGCCCGCGACGATCTCTATCAGGTTCGGGGCCAACCGCCATGGTGGACCACCTGGTGGTCGCGCCGTGAGGTTCGCGACAACCGTGTGTCCTATTTCCCATGGAGTATGCCCAAGAACGGATTGGAGTACGTCTACCTAATCCGCTTCACGAACGCCGGCGCTTTCAAAGTCACGCCGGCTCGCGTCGAGCCCATGTATAAGCCCGGCCATCTTGGCTGGAGCTCGCCTGCCACATTCGAGGTGCACCCATGATTGCGTTCCGCCGACTCCTGTCACAAAAACTGCTCTGGATCGAGGAGACCGCCCTGATGGGCGCGATCCTCGGTTCCATCTATGTGTGGCTGGGATTGCCTGTCGCCACTACCTTGAATCTAGTTGAACATGCATTGTTGATTCTCCTGATTCTAGGACTCTTGTGGGTCTCGATTTGGCTCGCCAACCGGGCCTTTGGCCGGGTCCAGTTCGGCAAGGTCCTGAAGCTGCCTGCCTTCTGGATTTCCGCCGTGATCACGTTAGTCGTTGGCTTTGTCCTGCCCTACTACCTGATCTGGTGGATCCCCGACCTCGGCTCAATGACCGCCCAAGCCGTCAGCGCCGCCATCCGGTTCCTGATCGCCGGACTGCTGTTCACCGGGGCGATGCTGTGGCTTCACTGCACCGCGACTACTTAATCTGTTCCCGGTCGTCCAGTACCCACTGCAAACTGTTCTTCCTGACGAGCGCGTCCACTTTGGCGCGCTCAGCGGGATAGGTGCTGCCTCCCGTTAGGTAGTCAGCCAGTCCTTCATCGAGCCACAAAGCCAATGGAGTCCTGGAATTTAGGCCTAACACTACATGGATCATCTCATGCCGCAAAGCATCCGCCGTGCGCGGCTGCATGTGGATGACCCGTCCGCGTGTCACGGCCGCGGTCTTTCCCGATTCTCCCGTCGTATCGCGATATGTCGATACGTTCGGGTAGACTCGGACAACAACCCGCTTGGCGACCTTCAGGCCGGTGAGTCGTTCCGCCTCGGCCAGTGCCTTGTCTGCCTTCAGCGGCAGCGTCTCATCACCCGGAGCGCCGGCTGACCAGACGTCAACCCGTTCACCACGCAGGACTTGCCACTGAATATCCTGAGCGGAGATACCCGCGCGAGTGCCTGGAAAGTAAGCCTGGAGGATCTGGTCCCACTTGAACCCTGCCTTGCCGCGTTGCTCGGCTCCGATCTGGCAGAGCCCGACGCCATGCCCCGTACCGAAGCCACGAAAAATGGCATATTTTTCAGCCGGTTCCACCTCATAGTTGCGGCTTCGCATGAAGTTCCAGCCCATGTCCCGGCCAACCAGCAGATGAAGCCGCTCCGCACTCACTAAGCCCCTATTGGTTCTAAGAGATAGCGCCCGACCGGAGGCGGTGCGGGACTGCACCTCCATCTCCTGCAGACCAGGCAACCCTAGGATTCTTGACAGGTCCGTCCAGGCCAGCTTGGCAGTCCAGGGGTTCCGGCCAGCCGACAGGCAGTAGGTGTCCTCCTGGCTTGGCAAATAGGCGCGTCGGGCGGTGGGCCAGATCTCGCTCGCGGCCGCTGTTCTTCCACCGCAATGTCCGGTATAGAAAACCGTGGCTGGCCGTCCATTGCTCCACAGAATCACGCCCTCTGTTGCATCGACGGCGGACCGCAACCGGGTGGTGACGGCACCCACCCGCGCATCCTGGCAGTGGGTGGTTTCGCAGTAGTTGAAGCCCTGGGCCAGATGCCGGGTCTGGTTGGCTCGCGCATACGTTCGTATGACAACGGCCATCGCCTTGAGCGCTTCGTCGGACTTCATGCCGCCGGCTTCTCCCGCCAGCACCCAGCCGACATACTCCTCGAGATTGACGCGTACTATTCCCTTGTCCGCCAAGCGGACCTTGACCGCCTGCGCCGCCAACGGCAGCACGGCCACGATCAGTGCGACGATGCGGTGCGCTGCCACCATTCGAAGATCTCACGAGCGGCCGGCGCGGCGTCGGTTGCGCCATGGCCGAGCCTGGTATGGGCAACCACGACCACCCTCGGGTTGCGCGACGGAGCGTAGCCCGCGAACCACGATCCTTCACTGGTGGTTCCAGTCTTGCCGGCGACCTGGAGGTGGGCCAAGGCGGCCAGTTGTCCGGTGCCCTCGGTGACCGCGCGCTCAAGTCCGGTCTGGAGGATCGGATCTGGAGACGTAGCGACCTGCAGGTAAGCTTTGGCCAAGCCCATCACGGTGAATTCTACTCCTTCCAGGCCGAGCGCCTGCAGTTGCAGATCCTCAAGTCGTGTAGTCAGTCTGGCACGGGCGCCGTACTGCAGGAGCTTGTGGTGGAAGAGACGCGGATCGAGACTCCTGGCCATTTCGGCGAACCAGGCATTGCAGCTGGCGGCCAGCGCCATTTCCCCATCCACCATGGTCAGGACCGGCACATGCGTGCAGTCGAGCCGGCGACCGCCGACGAAGAATGGATGGGTGCAGCGGGCGGGCACGCGGCGCGGCAGGTTCATCCAGGTGAGCGGTTTAATGGCGGATCCGGGCGGCGCCCATTGCTGGGTGGCGCGCTGACGATCGTCACAGCGCAGCACGGCTCCATCGGGGACACGCAGGGCTACCGAGCAGGCGGTGGAGGGCGCGAGCAGACTCAGCAGTGCCCGGCGGGAGATCATGCTAACCCAAAGAGCTGGAAGTATTTGGCCGGCACCTTGACGGGCCGTCCGTCCTTCAGAAAGAGATGGCGGGTTTCGCCGGTGGCCAGCAGCGCGCCTTCCTTGCTCAGGATCTTGTAGGCGAAGGTGATCATGCGCGGATGCGCGTGTTTGATGATGGCCTGGGCGACCACTTCGTCGTCGTAGTGGGCCGGTTGGTGGTAGCGGCAGTTGGCCTCGGCCACGACCATGATCAGGCCATCATTGGCCTCGATATCGCGGTAGCGGACGCCGCGCACGCGGCAGAGCTCGGTGCGCGCCATCTCCATCCAGATCAGGTAATTCGCGTGGTAGACCACGCCCATCTGGTCGGTTTCCGCGTAGCGGACGCGAAAACGAACCTCAGAAGCCTCGGGAACGGTTGTGTCCACACACATATAGTAGCGGTGGCCGAAACCGCAAAGTATGTAAAGGCGTCTGGTACCATGGCGCTTAGCGTGACGATTCGTGTTCTATTCTTCGGTCTCCTCAAAGACATAGCAGGGCTCAGGGAAGAGCACCTTCTGCTGGACGAGGGCGTGCGCCTGAACGACCTTTTCGGTCAGTATGCCGCCCGCTTCCCCAAAATTCGGGACATGCGGGCAAGCATCGTGCTGGCCGTGAACCAGCAGTTTGCCCTGGACAACCCGGAACTGCGGGACGGCGACGAGGTGGCGTTCCTGCCGCCGGTGAGTGGTGGGTCGGACCGCTATTCGCACGTCATCGAAGACCAGATGGGCCACTTCTTCGCGCTGACACGCGAGCCCATTGACACGGCTTCTTTGCGTCGGCGCCTGCTGCAAGGCTCCGACGGCGGAATTGTCCTCTTTGAGGGCGTGGTGCGGAATAACTCGGACGGACGGCGCACTCTCTATCTGGACTACGAGTGTTATGAAGCCATGGCCATCCGCGTGATGGCGGATCTGGGCCGCGAGATCGCGTCGCGCCACGAGGTGGGCCGCCTCGCGATGGTGCACAGGCTGGGCCGCATGGAGATTGGGGAGGCCAGCGTAGTGATTCTGGTTTGTGCGCCGCATCGCAAACCGGCCTTCGACGCCGCTCTGGAAGCAATCAACCGTCTGAAGAAGCTGGTTCCGGTTTGGAAGAGAGAGTATTTCGAGGACGGCGCGGTATGGGTGGAGGGCGATTGGGACTCATCAGTCGTCGGGCACTGATCGCCGGGTTACCGGCAGCGGCGCTAGCGCAGGATCCGGTCATCAAGGTCGACGTCAAGCTGGTCAGGATGCTGGTAACGGCCAAGAACCAAATGGGCGAACTGGTGGGCGGCCTGAACAAGAGCGACTTCCAGATCACTGACAACGGCGTGGAGCAGGAGGTGGCGCTGTTTGAGCGCAACACGGTGCAGCCTCTGTCCATCGCGATGCTTGTGGACCGTTCGCGGTCGACGCAAAGGGAGAAGGCCTATGAGCTGGAATCGGTGCGGAAGTTCTTCAAGGCGCTCTTCAAGGAAGGCAACGAACGCGACCAGACGGCGCTCTACAGTTTCAACTATGAGGTGCGGCTGCAGACCGACTACACGCGCCGCATGGACCGGCTGAACAGTGGGCTGAATGCACTGCGCAGCGAGGGCGCCACGGCGATGTACGACGCCATCTACCTGGCCAGTGAAGACCTGGAGCGGCGCGACGGCCGCCGCGTGGTGGTGGTGGTGAGCGACGGCGGCGACACGTTCAGCAAGATCAAGTTCCAACAGGCGCTGGAGGCACTGCACAGCGCGAACGCGGTGATGTACGCCGTGCTGGTTGTGCCCATCGCCAACGACGCGGGCCGAAACCTGGGCGGAGAGAACTCCCTCACCACGCTGACCAACTGGACCGGCGGCAAGATCTTCTTCCCGTCGCTGGGGCTGTCGTTGGACCAGGCGTTCGAGGACATCCTGCGTGACCTGCGCACGCAGTATCTCATCGGCTACTATCCGAAGAACGTGCCGGTGACGAAGCAGCGGTTCCACCGGGTGTCGGTAACGGTGAAGAAGCCGGGCTTTTCGGTCTCCGCCCGCAACGGCTATTTCGCCGATCCAACTCCGTGAGCGGTGCTGCGTTACCATAGAAGTTCTAGGAGCCTTCCCACTTGCCCAAGTCGAAAGCGCCCGCGCAAACCTTCGTCGAACCCAAGTATCTGACGGAGCTGGTTCAGAACAGAGCCCCGGTGCGCGTGAAGCTGATCACGGACGAGGAATACGAGGGCTATGTCGAATACTGGGACGCCGCATTTCTCCGCCTGACACGGACGGATGGACCGAATCTGTTCATTTTCAAGGACCGGATCAAGTACATCGCCGAGTTGAAAGGCTGACGCGCTCTCAACAGACCAATGGCCAGCTATCTGGAGACCGCAATCGACATCGCCCGTGAAGCGGGCGCGCTGCTTTCGCAGTATTTCAACCGTGGCATCAGCTACGACCTCAAGGGCGAGTTCGACCTGGTGACCGAGGCCGACCGCGCCAGCGAGAAGCTGGTGGTGGAACGGCTGAAGAACCACTTTCCGTCGCACAGTGTACTGGGCGAGGAGGGAGGAATGCGCGAAAACTCCAGTGAATACTGCTGGTATGTGGATCCGCTGGACGGCACCACAAACTTCGCGCACAGCTATCCGGCCTTCAATGTCACGTTGGGCCTGGAACGATCGGGCGAGCTGATAGCCGGGGTGATTTTTGACCCGGTGCGGCAGGAGATGTTCGCTGCGGAACTGGGTGGCGGGGCGTTCATGAACGGCCGCCGGATTCACGCGAGCAAGGCCGCCACACTGGACGTTTCGCTGCTGGCGACCGGGTTCCCGTCGCGCAAACGGCACGAGAACGTGAACGTTCATTTCTTTCACCAGGCGTCGATGGTGACGCACGGCATGCGGCGCAGCGGGTCGGCCGCGATCGATCTGGCGTATGTGGCCTGCGGCCGGTTGGAAGGGTTCTGGGAATTCGGACTTAATCCGTGGGATATGGCCGCGGGATTGTTGCTTGTGCGCGAAGCGGGCGGGCGCACGTCGGACATGCACGGCGGACCGGCCGAACTGCGCGGGCCGCACATTGCCGTCTCCAATTCGCTGATTCATGACGAGTTACTCGCTTTGTTCAGTGATGTTTTCGCGGGCCGTTACCGTTATCCGATGCCGCCCGTGACGCGCTAAACTGCTTTCCCTTCCTTTACTTATCAACGGCGAAGGTGATACGCTAAGCGGTTGATAATGCGAACCGTCGACCTCATTCAGCGCAAGCGGAACGGCGAAGAGCTGTCGCCCGAAGAAATCACCTGGTTTGTCGAGAGCTACACTCGCGGCGACATCCCGGACTACCAGGCCTCGGCCTTCCTCATGGCCGTCTACTTTGAGAGCATGACCGACGTTGAGGTGGGTGCGATGGTGGAAGCCATCATCGCCTCAGGAGACCGTCTGGATCTCTCCTCCGTGCCCGGTCCGAAGGTGGACAAACACTCCACCGGCGGCGTTGGCGACAAGACCAGCCTCATCTGCGCGCCGCTGGCCGCGGCCGCCGGCGTCAAGGTGCCGATGGTGTCGGGGCGTGCCCTGGGTCACACGGGTGGCACGCTGGACAAGCTGGAGTCGATCCCCGGTTTCCGCACCAATCTGACCGTCGACGAGTTTCGCGATGTGCTGAACCGCGTGGGCTTCTCAGTGATCGGCCAGAGCGACACGGTGACGCCGGCTGACGGCAAGCTGTACGCGCTGCGGGATGCGACGGCCACCGTGGAGTCGATTCCGCTGATCGCGGCGTCCATCATGTCGAAGAAACTGGCGGCTTCGCTCGACGGCCTCGTGCTCGACGTGAAGGTGGGCGCCGGCGCGTTCATGAAGCGCCAGACCGATGCCCGGAAGCTGGCCCAGTTGATGACGACCATTGCCCGCCGCGCCGATCTGCGCGCGCAGGCATTGATCACCGACATGAACCAGCCGCTGGGCTACGCCATCGGCAACGCCCTGGAAATCATGGAAGTATCGCAGACGCTGCAGTTCTCCGGTCCGGACGATCTGACGAAGATCTCGCTGGAGCTGGCGGCGCGCATGATCTATCTGGGCAAGATCACAGCCACGATGGAAGAGGCACGCGACTTGGCGATTGCCAAGCTGCGCGACGGCTCCGGCTACGCCAAGTTCAAGGACATGATCGCCGCGCAAGGCGGCAATCCGCAGGTGCTGGACCGCTTCGACCTGCTGCCCAACGCGACGGGCGCGATGGAGATCACGTCACCGCGTGGAGGCTACATCTCGGCCATCGACGCGGAAGAGATCGGCATCGCTTCGGCGATGATCGGCGCGGGCCGCGATACCAAGGAAGACACCATCGATCCGGCTGTCGGCGTGATCCTGGAAGTGAAGGTCGGCCAGAAGGTGGAAGCCGGCGGCGTGCTGTGCCGTCTGTACTTCACGAAGGAAGACCGCATCGGAGAAGCAGCCGAACGCGTGGAAGACGCCTTCCGCATCTCCTCGACGCCGCCCGAGCCGCGGGAACTGATCCTCGAAGTCGTCAGCTAAAGAAGTTCAAACAAGAGAGGGCCGGCC
Source organism: uncultured Paludibaculum sp. (assembly GCF_963665245.1). Classification (NCBI taxonomy): domain Bacteria; kingdom Pseudomonadati; phylum Acidobacteriota; class Terriglobia; order Bryobacterales; family Bryobacteraceae; genus Paludibaculum; species uncultured Paludibaculum sp. Next base: position 440,893 of record NZ_OY762268.1, on the reverse strand, counting down.
GCTGGGGCCGTTGCACACGATGGACCGCTTCACGGGAGTGTTGGGCCTGATCGCCATCCTGGCCCTCTGCTACTTGATTTCGACGGACCGGAAAGCCATTAAGCCCCGGTTGTTGCTGTGGGGACTCGGGCTGCAATTCAGCTTCGCGTTCCTGGTGTTGAAGACAGACGTCGGCAGGATCTTTCAGGCAGCCAGCGTGGCGGTGAACGCACTGCTGGAATATGCGGAACAGGGCAGCAACTTCCTGTTTGGACCATTAGGCATCAAGAGCGGCCCCTTTGGGGTCGTTTTTGCGTTCCAGGTGCTGCCGATCGTGATCTTCATCGCCAGCCTGTTCTCGATCCTCTACTACTTTGGCGTGATGCAGGTGGTGATCAAGGGCATGGCGTGGGGGATGCACCGCGTGATGCGCTGCTCCGGCGCGGAGTCGACCAATGTCGCGGCGAGCATCTTCATGGGCCAGACGGAGGCTCCGCTGACCATCCGGCCGTTCCTGGCCAACTTGACGCCCTCTGAATTGTTCACGGTGATGACCTGCGGCATGGCCCACGTGTCGGGCGCCGTAATGGCGGCCTATGTGAAGATCGCCGGCGTCGATATCAAGCACCTGCTGACGGCGGTGATCATGACCGCTCCGGCGACGCTGCTGCTGGCAAAGATGCTGGTGCCGGAGACCGGCCATCCCGAGACCGAAGGCGATGTGAAGGTGGAGATCGAAAGGCCCGGCGTCAACGTGATTGACGCGGCGGCGCGCGGCGCCGGTGACGGCCTGCAGTTGGCGCTGAACATCGGCGGCATGCTGATCGCGTTCATCTCCCTGATCGCGCTGGTGAACGGCGGCATGAGCTGGCTGCATTCCATTGCGGGATGGATTCCGGAGTCGCTGCAGAAGTTGTTCGGCATCATCTTCGCACCCATCGCCTGGCTGCTGGGCGTGAGCTGGAAGGATGCTTCCTCGGTGGGCGACATGTTGGGCACGCGTATGGTGCTGAACGAGTTTATTGCCTTCCTACGCCTGGGTGAATTGAAGAGCACGTTGGATCCGCGGTCGTTCGTGATTGCGACTTTCGCCTTGTGCGGCTTCGCCAACTTCAGCTCCATTGCCATTCAGATTGGCGGCATCGGCGCGTTGGCGCCCAGCCGCAAGTCGGATCTGGCGCGCATGGGCCTGAAAGCGATGATGGCTGGTACGCTGGCGAACTTCATGTCGGCTTGCATCGCGGGGGTGCTGCTGTGATCCGCGAGGCCGCGGGTTTCCTGAAATCGAAGCTGGCGCAATGGCCCGAAACGGCGGTGGTGCTGGGGAGCGCGCAGGCGGCCTTTGCGGATGCGCTGACAGAGCGAGTGGAGATCGAGTACAAGGACATCCCCCATTGGCCCGTGCCCACGGTGCAGGGCCACGCGGGCAAGCTGATCGTGGGCAAGGCTGGCGCAACAGCGGTGACAGTGATGAGCGGCCGTGTACACCTCTACGAGGGCTGGACGCCACAACAGGTGACCTTCGGTGTGCGCGTGCTGGGGCTGCTGGGCTTGAAGCGCCTGATTCTGACGAATGCAGCGGGTGGCATCAACCCGGCCTACCACCGCGGCCTGCTGGTGGCGATCACCGACCATCTGAACCTGCAGGGCTCGAACCCGCTCACAGGGGCGAACGACGCCGAGTTGGGTCCGCGGTTTCCGGACATGTCGCGCGCGTACTGCCCGGAACTGCTGGCGAAGCTGAAGGCGGTGGCGGCGCAATCCGGTATTGCCCTGGGTGAAGGCGTGTATGCGGCGCTGTTGGGGCCGAGCTTCGAGACGCCGGCGGAGATCCGCTACCTGCGGACGATCGGCGCGGATCTCGCAGGCATGTCGACCGTACCCGAGACGATTGTGGCCAATCACATGGGGATTCGGGTGCTGGCCATCTCGACCGTGACAAACATGGCGGCGGGCATGCAGAAGGAACTGAGTCACCAGGAAGTGCTGGAGACCGGGATCGCGTCGGCCGGTCAGCTCATCACGCTGCTGACGAATCTGCTCAAATCGGAGTAGAGCCACACACCATGGAACTGGACGCACTGAGAGAAACCGCCCTGCAGGCCCGTCTGCGAGCCCATGCTCCGTTTTCCAACTTCCTGGTGGGCGCGGCGATGGAAGCGCAGGATGGCCGCATCTTCGGCGGATGCAATGTCGAGAATTCGTCCTACGGACTGACGATGTGCGCCGAGCGCACGGCAATCTTCCGCGCCGTGGCCGAAGGCGCCAAGCGCTTCACGCGCATTGCCGTGGTGGCCGACACAGAGAAGCTGACACCTCCGTGCGGCGCCTGCCGCCAGGTGTTGTGGGATCTGTGCGGCGACCTGGAAGTGATTCTGTTCAACCTGGGGGGCGCGACGGAGACCTGCCGTCTGCGCGACCTGCTACCGCGAGCTTTTGATGCGACTTTCCTCGATTAGCCTCTCTCTTCTTTTCTGTTCCCTGCTCTCCGCCGCGCCCGCCGACCTGATCGTGTCGGCCGGCCGAGTGGTGACGATGGACGCGCAACGGCATGTGATCGTCAACGGCGCCGTGGCCATTGCCAAGGGGCGGATTCTCGCTGTGGGTCCAAAAGCCGAAATCGACAAACAGTATCGATCGGCGAAGCGGATCGACCGGCCCGACGCCATACTGACGCCGGGGCTGATCAACACTCACACTCACGCGGCGATGTCGTTGCTGCGGGGGATTGCCGACGACATGGCGCTGCAGAAATGGCTGGAAAAGTTCATCTTTCCGGCCGAAGGCAAGAACGTCAACGAGCAGTTTGTGCGCGCGGGCACGCGGCTGGCCGTGCTCGAGATGATGTTGGGCGGCACGACCACCTACGTCGATATGTACTATTTCGAAGACGCCGTGGCCGAGGAGACGAAGAAGGCCGGTATGCGCGGGGTACTGGGGCAGACGATCATCGGCTTCCCCGCCCCGGACTACAAGACCCCGGAGTTGGCGCTGGCGGGGACCGAGAAGTTCCTCGAGCGGTTCAAGAACGACCCGTTGATTGTGCCGGCCGTGGCTCCACACGCCATCTATACGAACTCGGCCCAGACGCTAAAGGCGGCGCGGGCGCTGGCGAATAAATACCAGACGCTGTTCATTACGCACGTGTCGGAGACACAGAAGGAGAACATAGACTCCGGCGGTGCGAACCACAACATGACGCCCACTGCCTACCTGGAGTCGCTGGGCGCGATGGACGGCCGCACGCTATTCGCGCATGAGGTATGGACACGGGCAAACGACATCCTGGCCCTGAAGCGCCACTCTGTCGGCATCGCCCATTGCCCTTCCAGCAATATGAAGCTGGGCAGCGGCACGGCTAATATCATGGGCATGCTGCGGACCAGCATCCCGGTGGGGCTGGGCACCGATGGGCCGGCGGGCTCGAACAACGACTTTGACATGTTTGAGGAGATGGACCTGGCGTCCAAGCTGGCCAAGGTGTCGTCTCAAGACCCCACCGTGCTGCCGGCGACCCAGGCCTTTGCCATGGCGACCATCGCCGGGGCGCAGGCGCTGGGCATGGACAAGGAGATCGGGTCGCTGGAACCGGGCAAGCGGGCCGACCTCATCACCGTTTCGACCGACGCGCCCAATGGCTGGCCGATGCATGACGTGTACTCGATGCTGGTCTACAGCCTGAAGGCGAGCGATGTGCAGGATGTGGTGATTGAAGGCAAAGCCACGGTGGAGAACCGCAAGCCCCTGACGTTGAATCCGCTGGCGATCCGGCGGGAAGCGAAGATGCTGCGCGACAAGGTGGATGCGTCGCTGAAGTAGACTGGTCAGATGTGGATCGTCGATCATCGTACGGCCATGAACCACATCTGCCAAGGCCAGCCCGCCTCCATAAGCTATTCGCCGTAGAGTTAGGTTCGGGGCTTGACAGCCGAACGCAAAGTGTAAACAATTACACTATGAGTCTCACTGACAGACAGCGTGAGATCTACGATTACATTGTGGCGTTCCGCCGGGAGAATGGGTGTTCGCCGTCAATCCCGGAGATCCAACGGCATTTCGATATCCGGAGCCCCAACGGCGTGGCGGGGCATCTGGCGGCGCTGGAGGCGAAAGGCGCCATCCGGATGGCAGACCGAGTGGGGTCGCGCCGTATCGAGGTGGTGGCGGAGAAACAGATGTCCTCCGAGTTGCTCCACACTCTGCCGGTCTATGGACACATCCCGGCCGGGCTGCCTCAGGAGTACCAGGTGTCGGCGGCCGAGTCGACGGCGGTGTTCGACGAGACGATGCTGGGCTTCAAGCCGCGCGAGGGCTGTTTCCTGCTGAAGGTGCGCGGCGAGTCGATGAAGGACGCGGGGATTCTCAACGGCGACATGGTGGTGATTGAGCCTTCGCCGTCACCGTCCGCGGGGCAGATTGTGGCGGCCCTCATTGATGGCGAGAGCACGCTGAAGCGGCTGGTGCGAGTAAAGGGCCGGTGGTTTCTGCAGGCGGAAAACGTTGAGTATCCTGAGCTGCATCCGAGAGCGGATCTGGTGATTCAAGGAGTGGTGCGGACGGTGGTGCGGAAGCTGTGAGGGGAGTCGTGGGGCTTCCTAGCTATCAGCCGTCAGCAATCAGCGGTCAGCCGTCAGGTTCGGATTTCGAGTTTGTGTCCTTGTAGGCCCTAGAATGGTCTGGTCCGCAGCGTCGGCGGCTGAAAGCTGAACGCTGACGGCTGACCGCTCTTCACGACACTTGAGGGCGGATCTGGTGATTCAGGGGGTGGTGCGGAAGCTGTGAGGAGTCGCGGGGCTTCCTAGCTATCAGCCGTCAGCCATCAGCGATCAGCCGTCAGCTTTGGATTTGGAGTTTGTGTTCTTGTAGGCCTCAGAGTGGTCTGGTCCGCAGCGTCGGCGGCTGAAAGCTGACAGCTCTTCACGACACGCCCCACCCGGCATCCACGCCCAGCACCTGTCCGGTAATCATCTGCGAGCCTGGGCCCAGAAGGAATACCGCCGCTCGCGCTACTTCCTCGGCTTCTATGAACGTTCCTGCCAGCGGCTGCTTGCTCTTCAACATCTGGAGGATGCGCTCGTCCGTTTGGGCCCGCAGACTCATCGGAGTGCGGACCGAGCCGGGCGCTATGGCGTTCACACGGATGCCGTGTGGCGCATAGTAGGCCGCCATCGCTTTGGTCATCGAGATGACCGCGCCTTTGGCCGCGGCGTAGGCGTGCGTGTCGAAGTGGTGCGGTTCCGGCGCATAGGCGGCTACCGAGGTCATGTTCAAAATCGCGCCCTGGCCGCGCGGCAACATGCGGCGCAGCACGGTTCGGGAGACGTGGAACATGGTCTTGAGGTTCATGTCGAAGGTGCGCTCCCAACCATCGTCGGTGATCAGGTGGAGAGGGCCGTCGCCATACTTGCGGCCACTCATGCCCGCGACGTTGAACAGAGCGTCGACAGGCCCCAGTTCGCTAATGCAGCGCGCCACGGCCTTTTCCGCCTCGGCGCGGTTGGAGAGGTCGCCGCAGTGGAAGCCTCCACAGCACTCCGCGGCGAGCTGGCGGCAATCGGATTCCTCCAACCCGCAGACAAAGACCTTCGCGCCGTAGATGGCGGCCAGGCGGGCGGTGGCCGCACCCATGCCGCTAGCGCCCGTGATGAGCCAGACCTGGCCGTCGAGAACCAACTTGAGCCTCTCTTCCCCGGGGCGAACTAGTACTGCACCTTGACCCAACGTTTTGAGGCCATGGACTGATAGCCCGCATCCAGGACGCAATTTACAGCGTAGCCGTCCACGTAGGTCTCGCGCGGCTCCGTGCCGTCGCGGACGCATTCGACGAAGTGGCGCATCTCGGCTTGATAGCCGTAAGCGAACGCCTCTTCGGGCAGCGGGCGCGTCCAGCCAAAGTCGATATCGGCCTTCTCTACAACATAGCCGGCGGGCTGTGAAACGAATGACGTGATGGGGGTGCCGCGCGTGACGTCGGTGAAGATGGAACCCTCGCTGCCGTGGATCTCGTTGCGCAGGTCAAGACCACCCTTGCAGGTCCAGCTCAGCTCGCAATGGGCGATGCCGCCGGAGCTGAACTTGAGGATCAGCAGGGCGTTGTCTTCGCCCTTGGTCTTCTTGTTGTGGACCAGCGTGTCGCCCCAGGCCATTACTTCGACAATTGCGTTGTCCTTGCCGTGGAAGTAGCGCGCGGCTTCGATACAGTGGCAGGCGAGGTCGTTCATGGCGCCTCCGCCGGTGCGCTCGACGTCCCAGAAGTGGGCGCTGTGCGGGCCCGAATGGGATTCTCGGGAACGAACCCACAGCACCTTGCCGATGCCGCCGCTCTCGATGGTCTGGCGGGCCTTGACGACGGCCGGCGCGAAGACCTCGGTTTCGGCGTAGCCGTGCATCTTGTCGGACTCGGCGGCCGCCTTCAGCATGCGGCCCGCCTCCTCGGGATTGCGCGCCAGAGGCTTGGTGCAGACCTGATTGCGGCCGGCCTGCGCCAGCAGCACCGACACCGTCATGTGGGCGTCGTTGGGCAGCGCGATGATGTAGAGGTCGATGTCGTCGCGCTCGATGAGCGTCGCGAGGTTTGTGGTGTGCTCGGGGATGTTCCAGGCGGCGGCGAACTTCTTGGCCCGCTTCTTGTCGAGGGAGAAATTGACCACCACCTCCTGGCCGTTGACGTTGGCCAGGCCCTGCATGTAGAAGCCGGCCACGAAGCCGGAGCCCAACATGGCGATGCGGATGGTTTTGGGCATGAGTCGGGCGCTCCTTATTCGAAACAGACCGCCTGGTGGCCGATGACCCGGTCGACACGGCAAACCGCGTATCCATTCTCGAAACGGAAGGCTAGGGGTTTGTTCTGGGGCACCAGGGTCACTCTCTTGGGCGGCGTAGCCAGACGGAGCCGGATCTCCTGATCGAGCAACAGTCCAGGTTCCTCAATGATATCGATGTCGGGGGCGCGGCGGGTCATGGGGTAGTGGAGTAGGTGGACGACGTGGCGCTTGGATTCAGGCTGGTGGAGCAGTGTGATCTGGGCGGTCGAGGGGAGCCTGGGCGCCGTCACCGCGGGTTGGGGTAGGAACCGGCGCAGGATGTCGCCGACCACGAGTTTGTAGGCGCCAACTCCGTCCTGCGCGTAGCTGCGGAAGAGGGGGTTGGCGATGTAGCAGACTTTGCCGCGCAGAGTGATGAGCGGCTCCTCTGTGCGCTGGCCCAGCGGCGTCTGCTTGTGGGAGCTGAAGTGTTGCGGCGCTCGGTCAAAGTAGGGATGGCCGTAGGTGGCCAGGATCTCGGTGCCATCGTCGACCGCCACGGAATGGCCGGGTTGATAGAGGAAGTAGGCACTCTCGTCGAGCGATGGAAACGCGCCCGGTTTGGCCCGCATGTACTCGCCGCGGAACTTGGCCTTGCCCTGGTAGCGGATGCCGAGCGGCTTCCAGTAGAACCAGTAGGTGCGCGGATCCAACAGACTCTCGGCCGAGACGACGACACTGCCGCCGGCGGTGACGTAGTCATCGAGTTTGGCCAGCAGTTCCTTCGATGGGCGGATCTCGTCGGGCAGGATCAGCACCTTGTACGGCCGGAAGTCTTCGGCCAGGTCGAGGACATTGAACTGGTGGTGCAGCTCCACCAGCATGTTCGTGAAGCCCTGGTCGGAGGGTGTGATCTTCTGCGTGGTCTCGGTGTTGAAGAGCGCGGTGGAGACCACGCCAATGTCGGCCAGGGCCTTCGTGCCGCGGGCCCAAGGCTCCAGCGCCTCCACCTTGGCGTAGGTTTTGCCGATGCGGGCGTAGGTGGTCTTGTCGAGGCGGCCGCGGGGGTGCAACTGGTCTCCGACGCAGCTCTTTGCGCCGTTGGCCAGGAAGTTCAGGCATTCGAAGTCGAGCGCGGCCTGGTTCTTCAAGCCGCCGAAATCGCCCCAGCTTTTGTGGAAGCGGCCGGTCATGCCGACCATGTCCTTGCCCAGGGTGCGCATGTAGCGGACCCGCTGCTGGAAGTGCGTGTAGCCCCAGCCGCCCGTGGGCAGGGATTCGATCTCGATGTGGGAGTAGTAATCCAGCTCGTCGCGCACGCCCACTACCAGGCGGCTGTTGTAGAACGTGAGCCCGTTGGGAAAGCGCTTGTGGACGACCTTATTCAGGCCTTCCTCAACGCGTTGGGCCACGAGCTTGTTGTGTTTACGGATGGATTCGGCGTCATCACCCAAGCCCAGTTTCTTGCGGTCGGCCGTGCACCACTGGCAGAAGCAGCCGTCGGGGTGCTGCTTGAGAATGTCATACCAAGCGCCGTCGGTGTCGTACTTCGCCACGAGTTCTTCGTTCTCCGCCAGCACCTGGTCGAGATAGGGCGTGTTCATGCAGATCCAGGGCCAGGCGTCGGCGGGCGGGCCGCCGATGTTCTGGCCGTCGCGCGTTACGACCATCCACTCGGGATGCTTGCGCGAAGTGGCGACGTCCCACACCAGCGAGTAGTAGTAGAGCACGTGGATCCCGGACGCCTTGCAGGCCGTGACCATCTGGCCCAGCAGGTCGACTTTCAAGGCGGGGTGTCTGGTGGCGACGGACGTGTCGTAGTAGGCCAGGCCGTGATGGCACTTTGCGAAGACGTTGATCGAGTTGACGTGCGCCGCTTTCAGCGTGGCGGCAAACTCTTGGGCGTCGAAGTCGGCGGCGACGTCCGGGATCAGCTCACTGGTGTGGAAATCGAGGTGCACCTGGCGGAACGGCAGTTCGGAGTGCGGGGCCGCCGGCGCGGCGGCGAGTCCGGCGGCGGCGCTGGTGAGCAGGAACTCGCGCCGGTTCAGGGATAGCATGCGGGTATGCTATCGAAGCCGTGAGGGCAAGCCAAGTGCCGCATGCGGGAGAATGGAATTTCATGGATTCGATTTCGCGGGCGGACCACCGCAAGCGCACGGCGGCCGTCGTTTTGGCGGGTTTCTGCGCCTTCCTCGACCTCTATGCGCCTCAGCCGCTGTTGCCGATGCTCGCCCGGCATTTTCAGATCTCCGCCGCCGGGGCGGGCCTGATTGTCAGCGCCGCTACCATCGCCGTGGCGCTGGCGGCACCCTTTGTCGGGCTGATTGCCGACCGCCATGGCCGCAAGCAGATCATTGTACCGGCGACTCTTCTGCTGGTGATTCCCACGCTGATGGCTGCTGCGTCGCAGAACCTGGGGCAACTGCTGTTCTGGCGATTTCTGCAAGGCGTACTCACACCTGGCATCTTCGCGGTGACCATTGCGTACATCAACGAGGAGTGGAAGACCCAGGTGGGCGCGGCCATGGCGGCCTATGTCACGGGCACCGTGCTGGGTGGCTTCACGGGCAGGACGCTGGCCGCGGTCGTGGCCACGGTCACCACATGGCAGTGGGCTTTCGTCTGGCTGGCGGCGCTCAATCTGGCCGGAGGGCTCGCCATCCGGGCCTGGATGCCGGAGGGCAAACGCTTCCGGCCGGTTACCCACGAGGGTGGTCATGCCGCGCAGATCCTGCGGCATATGCGAAATCCTCAGTTGTTGGCAACCTACGCGGCCGGCTTCTGCGTGCTGTTCTCAATGGTCGCCCTGTTCACCTATGTGAATTTCCACCTCGAACAGGCGCCCTATCATCTGTCCACGGCGGCGCTCGGATTCCTGTTTACCGTGTATCTGGTCGGCGCCATCATCACGCCCATCGCGGGCCGCTGGATCGACCGGTTGGGGCACCGCGCGGCGCTATCCGGAGCGCTCAGCGTCAGCCTGCTGGGCACGGCCTTAACCCTGCTGACTCCACTGCCCGCCATCATCGCCGGCCTGGCCCTCTGCTGCACTGGTGTGTTCATCGCGCAGTCGGCCGCCAGCAGCTACATCGGCCGTGTGACGAAGGAAGGACGTGCCGCCGCCGTGGGACTCTACGTCACCTTCTATTACGTGGGCGGCAGCGCCGGAGCCGTCCTGCCGGGCGCCTTGTGGTCCCGCTGGGGTTGGCCGGCTTGCGTGGCGCTGATTGCCATGGTGCAGGCATTCACCATCGGCCTGGCCTTGGTGTTCTGGCGGCCTGTGTCGAGGGCCCTGCCCGTACCGGCCACACCCGCCTCGGAGCGCGGGTCTCTGTAAGGAATTGTAAGCGTTTCCCTGCGCCCTTCGATCCCCGCACGGTTCGGTATAGGATAGATGCCGATGAAGCCCCTAGCCGTGCTCACACTCCTCGCTTTCCCGTGCCTGGCTGCCGATCTCACCGGCAGTTGGGTGGCCCAACGTCAGGGTCCGGGCGGGCGCGTCATGGAAACCCAACTCAACTTCAAACAGGAAGGCTCGACGTTCACGGGGTCGATGCTTTCGTCGATGGGTGAACAGAAGATCCTGAACGGGAAGATCGACGGCGAGACCTTCTCGTTCGAGGTCGTTCAGAACATGATGGGGCAGGAACGGCGCGTGAAGTGGGAAGGCAAGGTCGACGGCGAACAGCTCAAACTGACCATGAACTTGCCGGCGATGGGTCCCGGCGGTCCCCCGCCCGGCGGTGGAGCGGTCGGGCCCGGCCCGGCACCCGGCGGCGGCTTTCGCGGCATGCGGGAGATGACCGCCAGGCGCGGCGAGAGCGAGGCCATCAAGAAGGAACTGGCGGCCGAGGCGAAACGGCCCAAGCCAGTGCTGCCCGACCGCAAGATATTGCCGCCCAACGGGTTGGCCAAGACTCCGCCGATGGGGTGGAATAGCTGGAACAAGTTCCACGCCAATATCAGCGACAAACTGATCCGCGAAGTGGCCGACGCCCTGGCATCCAGCGGCTTGCGGGATGCCGGCTATGTCTACCTGACGATCGACGACGGCTGGATCGCCGGCCGGGACGAAAACGGCCGCCCCAAACCGAATGATCGATTTCCCGACATGAAGGGGCTGGGCGACTACATCCATTCGAAAGGGTTGAAGTTCGGGATCTACTCCTCGCCGGGCTCGCGCACCTGCCAACAATTGGAGGGGAGCCTGGGCTACGAGGCCATGGACGCGAAGGTCTATGCGAGCTGGGGCATCGACTATCTGAAGTACGACTGGTGTGGCGCCGCCCGGACTTTTACCGTTGACCAGCAGGCCATCGTGTACCAAATGATGGCCGAGTTGCTGCGAGCCACCGGTCGCCCAATTCTTTACAGCATTAGCCAGTACGGCCAGGGGAGCGTGCTGGAGTGGGCGTCCGGCATCGGGGCCAACATGTGGCGGACCACCGGCGACATCCGGGATACCTATGAGTCCATGACCACGATCGGCTTTGGGCAAAGCGGCAAGGAGAAGTTCTCCGGCCCCGGCCACTGGAACGATCCCGACATGCTGGAGATCGGTAATGGCGGCTTGAATCCGGACGAGAGCCGAACGCATATGAGTCTCTGGGCCATTCTGGCCGCTCCGCTGATCGCCGGAAACGACGTTCGTAGTATGGACAAGGACACGATCGACGTCCTTACGAATCGCGACGTGTTGGCGGTGAGCCAGGATCCGCTGGGCAAGCAGGGGTACCGGCTACAGCAGAATGGCGACATTGACATTTGGGTTCGTCCGCTCAAAGGCGGCGAATGGGCGGTGGGGTTGTTCAACCGGGGGCGAGCCGCTGTGCCCGCAAAGGTCGCCTGGCAAGCGCTTGGGTTGAAGGGTAAGCCAAAGGTGCGCGATCTTTGGGCGCATGCGGAGGTCGAGTCCGCGGTGGATGGGTACACCGCCACTGTACCGGCTCATGGCGTGGCGCTGCTGCGCATCAGGCCTTGATGGCCCCAAGGGGACAGGCTGTCACCGCCGCCAGGACAACTTGTCCTCTCTCACGTGCAAACCGAGGCAATGCCACTGAAAACAAAGGCCTTCATCTTTGGCGCGGCAGTTGCATATAAATAGTCGGAATACGTAAACGAAACGGTGGTGGTAGCAGCCTCCGGTTCGACCGTTCAAATTCTCCAAAGACAAGCGATCCTGATCCTCGCGGGCCGCCGAACACTCCATGGCGGCCCCATTTTTTTGCCCAGAACCGTCAAGATTCCCCTTGCACCCAAAACCGGCCGTGAAGCGTCTATGAGTTAGAGCGATCTGACTGGCCGGGCCTGATATACTTCCTATCAGGGAGATTGCACCCGGCCGGATGTACCCGGAGGGGCTACAACACATGAGCAACGGATTCAAGTACTCGGTGGTCAGCGTGTCCACCGTGCTGGTGGCACTGCTGTTGATCGGGGCCGTTTTGGGCCAGAGCCCGGAAACGAACCCCGCCGATCCCTACCGCCATTTGAATGTGTACACCGAGGTTTTTGCCAAGGTGAAAGCCGATTATGTGGAGGAGCCCGACGTGAAGAACGTCACGCTGGGCGCCGTGAACGGCTTACTGGTATCCCTCGACCCATTCGCCAGCTACTTGAACGCCGAGCAGTACAAGCAGTATTTGAAGGTGAAGTCGGTGCCGAAAGCGGACGTGGGCCTGATGCTCAGCCGCAAGTACGGCTACGAAATCGGCGTTGTGGACGCCATCCCCGGATCGCCCGCCGATAAGGCCGGCCTCTCCACCGGCGACATTCTGGAAGCGATCAACGGGATCTCCACACGCGACATGCCGCTGGCCTATGCGGATGTCCTGCTGCACGGCGAACCCGGCTCAACGCTGGAGTTGACGGTCCTGCGGCTGCGGAAGCCCGAGCCCACCAAGATCACGTTGACCCGCACGCGGGTGGATCCGCCCGCTCTTACGTCGAAGATGCTCGATAAGGAACTCGGCTATCTGACGGTGGAAGACCTCAGCGCCGGCAAGACGCAGGCCGTGCAATCGGCTATCGCCGCCCTGGAGAAGCAGGGCGCGAAGAAGATCATTCTGGACCTGCGCGACTCCGCCTTGAATGTGCCGGAGGAAGGCATTACGCTCGCGAATCTCTTCGTGGACAAGGGCACGCTCGGCTCGCTGAGCGGTCAGAAGGTCGCCAAGCAGGTTTTCGCGGCTGACCCGGCCAAGTCGGTCTTCAAAGGTCCGCTAGTGGTCCTGACCAACCGCGGCACATCCGGTGCGGCTGAGATCGCCGCCGCCGCCCTGCTCGACAACAAGCGCGCGTCGGTTGTTGGCGAGCGGACGTATGGCGATGCCGCCCTGCGCAAGGCCGTTGCGACCGAGGACGGCGGAGCCGTGCTTCTGGCCGTGGCCAAGTATTACTCTCCCGCGGGCAAAGCCATCCAGGATTCCTCGGTGGTGCCCAATTTCCTCGTGGCCGACAAGGAACCCGAGGTGGCGACGGACGAAGACGACACGACGCCCGCACCCACCACGCCCAAGGAACCGAAGTCGACCGAAGACTCCATTCTCAAAAAAGCAATTGAGGTTGTGAACGGCAAAGCCCAGGCTTCCAATAGTGTCGACGTGAAGCAGGGCGATGCCACAGTGATGCGCCCACTGAACATCCCGGCGCCTAAGAATTAACCGCCATGCCACTGTACGAATACAAATGTGATCGCTGCCACAAGACGATTGAGGTTCTTCAGAAGTTTTCCGATACCCCTCTGACAATTCACCAAGAGTGCGGGGGATCGCTGGAACGGCTGATCTCGACGTCGGCCCTGCAATTCAAGGGCAGCGGCTTTTACATAACGGACTACTCCAAGTCCAAGTCTTCGGGCAGTTCCAACGGCAAGAGCGCAAGCAGCAAAGAGAGTTCCACGAAGTCGGATGCCCCGGCCAAGTCGGAGTCCACGTCTACTGCCAAGCCCGCTGCCAGTGAATCCGCCAAATAGCGCCGGCCCCCGCCGGTTTGTCGCGCTCGACCGCGACGGTACGCTGATCGCCGAGAAGAACTATCTGTCCGACCCGGCCCAGGTAGAACTGTTGCCGGGTGTGCGTGACGCCGTCGATCGGTTGCGTACCGCCGGCTTCGGTCTCATTGTGGTCACCAACCAGTCCGGTGTGGGGCGTGGGTACTTCACGCTGGAGCAGGTGGACGCGGTAAACCGGCGTGTGGTCGAGCTGTTGGGCCAGTTCGACGGCATCTACATCTGCCCACACGCACCGAGCGACGGTTGTACGTGCCGCAAGCCGCTGCCGGGGCTGCTGCGACAGGCCTCCAGCGAACTCAATTTCTCGCTCTCAGACTGTGTCGTGATCGGCGACAAGGACGTTGACGTGGGCCTCGCCCACAATGCCGGAGCCCGTGGTGTGCTGGTGACTACGGGGTACGGGGCGCGCCATCTGGCCACCGGGCTGATCCGGCCCGACTTCGTGGCGACGAGTCTCGCCGAGGCCGCCAACTGGGTGCTGTCCGACACGTCGCACGCCGCTGGTCCGGAATAGGCGATGATCTTGGCATGTCCAAGATCGTTCGTTACGAGTTCATGGGAAGCTGGCTGTTCTTCTGGGCGCTCTGCATCACCGTCATCGGCATACCGCTGGGCATCCTCTATCTCATCAGCGGCCTACTGAAGGTGGAGCATGAGATGGCCGATCCGGAGCGCTTCATCGCCGAGTACCGTGCCGGCCGCCTGGGACAGAAGATGTGAGGGCCCGAGCTCGACCAATCGGGCGGCCCTACGCAGCGGGATCTCGCTGCGATCCCCTCGAAGCGTCTTCGGACGTCCCAAGGAAGGTCCGAAGCTGACGGCTGAGTGCTGATCGCTGATTGCTGACAGCTCCCTGACAGCTCCCTGACAGCTCCCTGCCCTACGGCTCCAGAAACATCTCTCCCATCACCCGGTCCCAGTTCGCGCTGGGCTGCGCCTTGGTCAGGTCCTCCATCAGCACGCCGCCATCCGCCAGCGAGGGCCCGGTGGCTTCTGGTGACAACAGCATCTGGAGACGGTCGAGCTCGTCGCGCAGCCAGCCGCTGACTTCGGATCCGTGCAGCAGGTGCCGCAGATCCGTTGGCTTGTTCGGGACAGGACGCAGACGCAGGTACCAGTCTTTGTCCGGACCGCCGGTCTCGATGACTTCACCTTCGATCGGCGCCAGGACACGGAACTCGACACCATTGCGGTCGCCCCGCCAGGCTGTGCCGTTGTTCTCCAGACGAGTGCCGGGCGCCGGCAGTTGCACGTGGTCGGGCCGCCCGATGAGCCGTCGGCCCAGGTCGTCCAAGCCCACGACGAGGGTGCCGTCCCCTTCCGGACGGACCCAGGCATGGCCGCGGTGATAGTAGTTCGCAGCTGGGAAGGCCAACCCAAATGTCTCCATCGGAGCGGGTTCCCGAGTCGCCTCCAACTCGACGAACTTGGGATGCGTCACGCAATCGCGGCACTCGAAGGCGTTGGGACAGAGCCTCGACTGGATCTCGCCGGAGAGCATGTGGCGGCAGCGGCGCTCCCGGTCGGTCAGATCATGGAAGTCGCTCTGCCAGCGGATGCGCGGCTCACGGTTCATCCTCGCATCCCGCCAACTCCGCCACGCCGCCACGAGGGCCGTCGTCAGAATCACCAGGCCCACCGTGCAGAATATGGAGACGAACAGGATGTGGCCGAACGTCCAGTGAAAGCCATTAACTCCGGGAAACATATTCCAACTCCTCTGTTTCAACAGGCGCCGTCAGTTGCTTCTCATCGGGAAAGAGCGGCAGATAGCGGAACGACAGCGCGTAGACCAGAACGCCATAGGCGAGCACGGCGCAGAAGACGCCGAACTCCTGCCAGCTCGGGAAATAGGACAGGAACTCATCGAAGGACAGAGTGGGCAGGGCCAGCGTCTGAATGGTCAGCACGAAGCGGTTCAGAGCCACTCCGCAGCAAGCCATCACCGCCGCACTTGTCAGCACCAGCGGCTTGGCCCGCATTCTAGACGACAGCAGCAGCAGCGCCGGAACCATGCCCAGCAGTACGATCTCAGCGAAGAGAATCCAGGTGCCGAACGGTTTGTATGTGTAGTACTCGAAGGGCGTGAAGCCGGCTGCCGGAGAGGTCTTGTTCAGCCAGATCAGCGTATCGATGCTCTTCAAGGCCACATACACTGTCAGCAGCACGCCCGAGGTCTTGCCCAGCATCTGGTACACGCCGCCGCGCACCAGCGGCTTGCGGCTGAACTTCTCGGCCAGCTTCGTCGTGAGCAGAATGAAGCTGGGTCCGACGGCAATCGCCGACAGGATGAAGAGGAAGAAGGTTGATGGCCAGATGGCGAAACCCTCACGGTAAGCAAACGGCCGCCCGCGGAGCACGCCGTACAAGCCGCCCAGCGAACCCTGGTGGAAGAACGACAACAGCGTGCCGACGGCCGCCAGCACCGGGATCACCTTGTGCAGCTCAAACTCGAAAACCAGGAACGATGGGATCTGTTTCAGCTTGCGGTTCTTCAGCAGGATCGGAATATACTCGACCGCCAGCACGGTGAGGTAGCAGGTGATGCAGAAGGACACTTCCGTAAGCATGGAGTGCACGTTCGGATGCCAGAACGTGAACCAGGCGCGCAGCGGCTGGCCGACATCGACGGCCAGCGCCACCATGGCGCCGCTGTAGCAGACGAAGCCAATGATGACGGCGCTGTTGATCACCGATTTCAACGCCTTCCACTTCATGAGGTACAGAAGAAAGCCGGTAAAGAAGGCGCCGGCACCCAAGGCGATCACCGTCAGATCGAGGAAGATCCACAGGCCGAACGCGAAGCGGTTGTCCATGTTGGTCTGGTTCAGGCCGAAGCGCAGGCAGAGGTAGATGGAATACGCGCCAAAGGTGAACAACATCAGCCAGGGCGCAATGCGCAGGAAGAAGCCGCCGAGGGAGCAGCGTTCCAGCCCACGCGGAATCAGGTTGCGATCGTTGAAGCTAGGCATGTGCTTGCTCCTTGGTACTCCGGTCCGCCAAGCTGCGTACCCAGGGGCGGCTGGAATGATAGGCCACCTTCGGACCGGTACCCAGCTTCGAAAGGAGATGGAAGGTGCCTTCGGCCTGGGATAGCTTGTGCGCTTCGGTAGTGGGGTCGTCGAGATCGCCCAGCACCATCGCACCGGTGGGGCAGGCCTCGACGCAGGCCGCCATGTAGGTCGAAGGTGGAGGCTGTCCGTCGGCGGTGGCCTGGTCTTCAGCCGCGTGCAGGCGCGACGCGCAGAGGTTGCACTTCTCGACCACGCCGCGCATGCGGGGCGATACGGTCGGATTCAAGGTCGCTTCCATGCCTGCCGGCCATTCCGGATCCCACCAGTTGAAGTAGCGGGCGTGATAGGGACAGGCGGTCATGCAGTAGCGGCAGCCCAGACAGCGCTGGGGCATCTGTGTGACGATGCCGGTGGCCTCGTCCAGTTCCACGGCCTGTTGCGGGCAGACAGACTCGCAGGGCGGCTCACTGCAATGCATGCACATCAGTGGCAGAAAGGCGGTTTGCCGGCGGTCGGCAGGCGCTCCGTTGTGGACTGGATACACGCGCATCGGTGTGATGCCCGTGCGGGCTGTTGCTTTCTCAGGAGCGGGCGCGACATTGTTCTCAGCCGCGCAGGCGACCATGCAGGCGCCGCAGCCCGTGCAGAGGTCGATATCGACGACCATCCCATAGCGGCGGTGTTTCTTCGTGACGGCCATCTCAAATCTCCCTCGTCGAACGGAGCGTCGACTCCTGATAAATCTTCGTCGCCAGCGGCGGCAGCACGGCAGCCGTCCAGTTGCTGCTCTGAACGGATGCCGGCTTGGCCGTCGCGGCTGGCACGGTGCACGTCAGTGCCTTGGGCGCCAACGCGTCATCCTGCCAGCAACCGCCAAGCTGCAAGGCTTCCTGCAGCTTGGCGGCGTCCTTGAATTCGCTTACGGCGGTCATCGAACCCGCCGCCGGATCAAACATCGATCCGCGCTTCGCAGCCAGGATCGCTTCCACCCGTTTGGCCTGCGCCGAGGTATACGCGTCCTCCGCCCACCCAGCCAGGCGGCCCAGAAATGCGTAGGCCGGCGTCACCCCCTGAGGTGCGGGCAGAATCGCGGGAGCGACTGAATAGGAAGCCGTGACAGCGTCGAAGGGCTCCACGGCATCGTCGGCCGCCTCTAGATTCGCGGGCACCGGAATTACGCAAGGCGCATGCTCGGCCAGCCCGGCGCGGTAGGCCGAGAACACGACCAGATATCCGGTGGGGCTGAGCTTCCGCTTGATCAGGGCCAACGGTGCCGCGTCGTCTTCCACGAAAAGCAGTTCCAGCGACCCGTCTGGTATCGATTCCAACTGCGTGGGCGCCGGAGCTTCGCTGCCGCGCCGAGCCAGGTATCCACCAGGCCCGCCCACATTCCGCAAGTGCACGTTCAGCGCCGCGACGGCCGGGTCGTCACCCAGCACCAAAGTCGGCGCGGAGGCAGCGAGTTCGCGGGCCGTGTCCTGAATCAGGTCCGTCGACAAGCCCGTGGCGCGGGATGCCTCATCGGCAGGCAGGGTCCCCGCCAGCGCCTGGGCCAGGGCGGCTTCCGATCCTGGCTGGATCAGCAGCCAGCGATCGGCCAGGCCAGCTGTGGTTGTCGCCACCGAATCCACCTGGATCAGGCGGAAGCTGTGCCTCTTCCAGGCGGCCAGCACGCGGCCGGGTGTCGCCCAGCCATCCAGCACGGGCACACCAAAGCTCAGAACCGTTTTCGCGTTCTCGAGGTCGATCCCCAGCGGATCGGCGGAACCGCTCCACTGCCGCAGCAGGCGCCCGGCGCCCTCACCGGACCGCGCCACGGTCAGATAGCGGTCGCTGTGATTGTCCGCAAGAAACCGGCGGTAGAGCGTCGAGGCCGTCCGGCCGGGCCGTGCATCGAGAAAGGCGACGTTGCCGCCGGCGCGCTGTAGTTCGGCCGACACCGCCGCCTGGGCCTTCTCCATCGTCACGATCTGGCCGCGAAGAATGGGCTGCTTCAGGCGTAGCGGATGCCAGGGCAACTGGTGTGCTCCAAAGGCCAGCGCACACAGCCCGCCGCGGCTCACCGGATGCCCGGCCACCGGCGCAATGCCCACCGGCTTGCCGCCGATGCAGCGTACCTTGAGGCCGCAGGAGGCGGGGCACAGCGTGCAGGCCGTGAACTTCGTGCTCGGCTCACCGCGAGCCGGCGTCGGAATCCAGGGCCAGTTCTGCGTCCAGATGGCGGAATCGTCCAGCAATTTCCAAGGAAGAGGAGTAAAGGGCAGCGCGACCACGGCGCCCGCACCGAGTGTAATCAAGTCTCGCCTGGTGGGTTTCATGGCAGGATCCTATTGGTGGCAACCGAGACAGCCGGCTGAAACGCCGCGCTGCGCATGGCAGCTCTCGCAGTCGGACATCTTCATGCCCTGGTCGGGCTGAATGTTCACGCGCAGCATCTTCGCGCCCCAGATGTGGCGGCTGTAGCCGCTGATCCGGTTCTCTTCATACAGCGGCAGGCTGGACGACTTGCCATGATCGCCATGGCAGGTCTCGCACTTCAATTTGCCCGCCTTCACATGGCGTACGTGTGAGAAGCGCGCGTTGATGGGCTGGCGGTAGTAGCCATGCCACGGAATTTCCTGGTTCGGCTTCACGTACTTCTCCACCAGCGTCTTCTCCGCGAGCGACGTGCCTTGCGGCTCGGGATGACAACCGGCGCAGTTCGACACTCCGGGAATTCCACTGAACGAGCCATCGGCCCGGATCTCGTGGCACGAGTTGCACTCCGTGCCGGCTTTCTCCGCATGAACTTTATGATTGAACTGCAACGGCTGGGGGCTGCTCTTGTAGAGGGCCCGCGGGAAAACGGTCCAACCCGCGGTGAGCACCGATACCAGGCCGGCCAGAAATAGGATGGCGGCACGCATGAACTTAGATCTCCTTCGCTACTGAGCGGGCCAGGCTGCATGCGGGTCGAAGAACTCGTGCAGCAGGCGGAACATCTCGTCGCGGGTCAGATGGTCGAGCAGGCCGGGCACGCAGGTGCCGCCGTCGCACAGTGTGGCGTCCACACCGGACCCGCGCCGGGTGGCACACTGCTGGACAAACTCCGAAAGCCGCGCGACTTCCTGCCGGATCCAATGCGTGGCCTGCGGGCCATGCATCAGACCGTGACGGGAAGGCGATCCGGAGGGCGGCTCCCAACCTTCAAACAGATAGCCTGAGCCGTAGGGATCGGCCGCCAGTCGTGCCGGGTTGCCCCGCAGATAGAGGTTGGCGGAACTGATCAGCACCTGATTCGGGAAGACCAGCGGCCAGTCGGCTCCGTGCAGATTCAATACCGCGCTGGGCCGGTTCACTCCGCGCTGGGTGGCAAAATTGACGCCGTCCAGACGTCCGATCAGTCGGGCCAGAAACCCGTCTATGCCGATGTGGCAGGCACCGCTCTCGTGCACGTCGAGCCACATGTGATTGGCGGAGTAGTACAGCTTGGAAGGAACCCCGATCCCTTCCACCTGCCATTCATCCACGCCATGTGAGCCGCTGGGCCGCGCCATCTGCAGGTACAACTCGCAGTAGGAAAAGCTGTCCGTGCCGCACTTGCTCAATTGCGACTCGCTGTACGGAACCATTTTCGGCACCGATTGCGCGGCGCAGTACTGCATCAGCGATTCATGAAGAAACGGGCAGCGGCCCGCGTCTTCCGAAATGGCGCGCTGTTCGACGAAAATGGAGCACTGCCGATGCCCGGCCGACGAACACTTCTCTCCGGAAATGTCCTGCCGTCCTTCGACAATCAGCTTCCTTAGCGGCGCAGCCTGACAACTGCGGGCTCGTGCTTCCCTGAGAAACGGGCAGCTCACGGCAACCTCCCTACTGCTTCTTCTCGCGCGGTGTCGGCGGGCGTTTGAACACCGGCGGGGGCACGGGCTCGCCGCCATCGGCCATCGTCCAACCGAGACCGGGCACATCCATCGCATGGCCCTGCGACGCAAGCATGCTCTTCAGTTCGCGGTCCATGGCACTGTGCTTTTGGCGCTGCTCCAGAACTTCCTTCACAATGTTGTAGCCGACAGCCACGAAACAGACGAGCGTGACGACGCCCAACGCCAGGTTCGTGTAGTTGAGCCACATCGTTTGCGGATTGTTCCAATCCAAACCAAACATCGGAATCTCCTTTGTCAAACGGCGAGTCGGATTCGCCTACACAGACCGTTGCAGTTGCCGGTCCATCCATGGCCGCATTGCAAACAAAGCAGATACCATCTCAGTACAGGACTTTCACCCCTGTATATGCCGGAATCTCCTACACGTGAAATCTGGATTTCCAACACGACACCTGGGAACCGCCCGACGTTCGGCGGAGTCTATCCCAACCACTGGGCACCTCAATGTGGAAACCCGTTCTTCGCTCCTTCCTCCGGACGCCGGCCTTCACCGCGTCCGCCATCTTTGCTCTCGCGCTGGGTGTCGGCTCGGCCACGGCTGTCTTCAGCGTCGTCGACCGGATCCTCATCCGGCCCCTGCCCTATGCCGCCGAACAGCAACTGGTCTGGCTCGGCATGGGCACGCCTCTGGCCGCCGAGGAGTTCCTGCTCGGCCCTGACTACCTGGACTGGCGCGACAAACAGCAGGTATTCAGCGCCATCACGTCGTCCAGCATGGTGGGCGATTGCGATCTGCTGGAGAACAACCCCGCTCGGCTGCGCTGTGGCCGCGTCGAGTCCAACTTTCTGTCGACTCTCGGCATGGCACCCATGCTGGGCCGCGACCTCACGCCAGATGACGACCGGCCCGGCGTCGCGCTCAACGCCCTGATCTCCTATGAGATGTTCCGCGGCCGCTTCGGTTCGGACCCGGCGGTCCTGGGACGGACTCTCAATCTCGATGGTCGTCCGGCGCGCATCGCCGGCGTCCTGCCCCACGACTTCGAATTCCCCAACCTGGCCCATATCGACATCGTCCTGCCTCAGCAACTTGACGCCGCCGTGCAGCGCGCCCGTGACCGCATGGCGCTGCTCACTGTCTTCGGGCGCATGAAGCCCGGGCTCACACTGACCCAGGCCCGCGATGGTCTACTGCCGCTCTACAACGAGTCGCTGAAACTCGTCCCACCGCAGTTCCGCAAGGAGATCTCCCTGAAGGTGTCGGGCCTGCGCGACCGCCAGTCCCGCGATGCCCGCCTGGCAGCGCAATTGCTGGCCGGCGCCGTACTCTGCGTCCTGCTCATCGCCTGCGCCAATGTGGCCAACCTGTTGCTGGCCCGCGCGTCGGGACGGACGCAGGAGCGAGCGGTGCGGGCCGCGCTGGGCGCCACACGAGCTCAACTCGTCCGTGAATCCCTCACTGGCACCGTGATTCTCGCAGCAGTAGGAGGGGGCGCTGGCATCGGCCTGGCAGCCGTGCTCCTGAACGTCCTGCGCAGTGTCGCGCCCGAAGGCATCGCCCGCATGCGTGACGCGGCCATCGATTGGCGTGTCGCCCTCTTTGCTGTCGTCCTGACGCTCTTGGCTGGGTTCCTTTCAGGACTCGCGCCCGCCATGCTGCGCGTCTCGCTGGAAGATCTCTCGGGCACACGCTCGACGGAACGCCGCGGTCTGTGGCTCAAACCGCTGCTGGTCACCGCCCAGTTTGCCGTCACCGTCGTCCTGCTCACCGGCGCCGGCTTGCTGCTCCACAGCCTTTGGAAATTGCAGGGCGTCCCCCTGGGCTTCCAGGGCGGTCATGTTCTCACTGCTGCCATGCGCCTCGATTCGCCGCATGCTCTGGAGATTCAGGAGCGTCTCCGCCGCCTGCCCGGTGTCAATCAGGTTGCACTGGCCGACTCCGTTCCGCCTTCCGGGCGCACCCAGGCCATGATCTACTCCCGCATTCAAGTGGAGGGCCGTCCGCCCGAGGTCCGGCCCGGCACCGGCGGCATGGTGGTCTACCGTTGGGTGACGCCGGAGTACTTCCCCGCCCTCGGCATCCGGCTGCAGCGCGGCCGGGCGTTCCAGGCGGAAGACAAGGAGGCCATCGTCATCAGTGGATCCCTGGCCGCGCGGCTGTTCGGCAAGGAAGACCCCCTGGGGCGCCGCCTGCGCGCTGGCCCGGAGGGCCCCTGGCTGACGGTTATCGGCATTGCCGGCGAGGTGCGCAATGCGCCGCCCGGCATGAAACAGGACTCGGAGTATTACCTCCAGCGGCCCAGTGTCATCCAAGGCGCGCCCCGCCGCTGGATCGCTGTCATTCGCGGCGCGCTCCCCACGGCCGCGATGGCCCGGCTCGTTCGCGAAGAGGTTCGTTCCATGGATTCGCGCCTGCCGGTGGAGATCAGCGTGATGGAAGACAAGGTATCGGAACTCTACCAACGGCCGCGTTTCCAGTCCGTCGTCCTCACCGCCTTCGCCCTCGTCGGGATTCTCCTGGCCGGCATCGGTCTCTATGCCGTCGTGAGCTTCTTCGTCGCCCAGAGAACGCGTGAGATCGGCGTACGGATGTGCCTCGGCTCCACGCCGGCGGGCATCGTGTCGCTGGTGCTGCGGCGAGCCCTGCACTGGACAGTGGCGGGCGCCGTGGTTGGTCTTGCAGCTTCGTTGGCCACCACTCGTTATCTGAAGGCGCTGCTATTCCAGACCGAGCTCACGTCACCCTGGATCTACGCGTCGGTTGTGTTCGTACTGATTGCCGTCGCCCTGGCCGCGGCCCTTCAGCCGGGATTGCGAGCCGCCAGGCTCGACCCCATGTCCGCGTTGCGGCGTGACTGAGTGGCCCGTTTCGGGCGTTCGGTAGGTTAGCTGTCAGCAATCGGCATTCAGCCTTCAGCCATCCCAGCCGGAGCTGATTGCTGACCGCTGATTGCTGAGAGCTCTGAAAAGTCAGGCCTTCTTACGGCCGATGAAGGCGACGGCGCCGAGACCGAGGCCGATCAGCGCGTAGGCGGCGGGCTCGGGTACGGGAGCCAGGGCCACCAGGAAGGTCTGCCTGGCTGTCTGCGTCAACTCACCGCCGGATGAGATTCCACTAACCACCGCCCACGCGCCGAATCCGTAGGTTGGGTTCGATTGCACGTAGGAGACCGCGGCGTCTAGTGGAGCCATGTTGTAAGGCGAGGGACTGACGGCTGTGGGCGTCCCCTGGTTCAGCACCTTCCACAGGGAAAGCTGTAGATTCTCATCGGCCGTCCGGACAGATCCGGTCTGAGGCGTCAGAGTCTGGTACGTCGACATCTGCGAGAGCAGATAGGCGGCGACCTGATAGCGTTGCAGCACGGAAAGATCTGGCGAAGCCAACCCCCAGTTGGTATTGTTGCCCTTCTGGACCTGATTCTTCTCCTCAGCGGTCCAGTTCCCCAAGGCAACGACGTTTGCGGTATACGGATTGTCCAGCGCGGTGAGGTGCTCGTAGTCGACGCACCAAAAATAGGTACTGAAGCCATCGAGTGTGCCCCCGAGTCCGCCGCCGGCCAGAACTTGGAGGTCTTCGTTCGAGACGAGGACGTTCTTGTCGGTCCCTACGGCGGTTTGTGGCAGGGGTGTCGCCGACAGGCATGAGATCGCCGCCAACATCGTGGCGGCTCCGAACAATACAGAATTACGTTTCATGAGGTTCCCGAGACGTTCCGCCGGTTTGATAGCCCCAGGCGCGACGGTCCGTCACACTGGTAAGTTAACCTCCGGGTCTGTTGCCTCCCAGAACCCCCACGCCTATTACCCGGCCGGGTACTGACTCGGCAAACTTCCGGAAACGGCTCGGAAGAGTGGAAATTGGAACCTTCGGAGCACTAACTGGTACTGCGGCGACCGGTCTGGAGTCGGCGTGCCGGCCAGGGTCCCGAACCGTAGTCCCAGAGCCGGCATAGTACTGCGAGCATTTGTTTCGGCCCAACAAACTCCGAGTGGGCAGACTGGCACCGGCCCGACCGCCGCCGCCTCGACATTTCCGGGGTTAGCCCGCTACAAAACCCGCCTGGAACGCAGCGCCCATTCTTCTCCCTTTGTTTACAGCACGGAAGCAGTTCCCAAGACCGTCAACGCCATTCGTCCACAGATGCCGTGGCGCCGCGCGGGGCTCGACGTCGAGAATTTACTCGCTTTTGACCCGCCTCAGTCAAACATATCCATTGTCATCCAGTATTAACTCCTGTAGACTTCGAGGAAATCCCACTGGGAGGGGTTCCTTGTTCGTCCACAGAAACACATACCTAGTCGTGTGCCTGCTCGCCTTGCCCCTGGCCCCCGTGTTCGGCCAGAGCGGAGCGGGCACCATTTCAGGCCAAGTCACTGACCCGGTCGGCGCGGCCATACCAGGAGCCAGTATCAGACTGATCCAGGAGGCGACCAACCGCGAGGCGGTTACCGTAAGTTCCGACTCTGGAATTTACTCCTTTCCTTCCGTCGAGGTTGGTTCCTACACGCTCAGCGTGGAAGTCGCCGGCTTCAAAAAGATGTCCCGCACCGGCATCGTCGTCGCCACCGCCACGCGCGTCAGCGTCGATGCCCGCATGGAGGTGGGCGATGTCAACCAGACCGTCGACGTGCAGGGCGAGGCGCCTCTGCTCGCCGCCGCCAGCAGTGATCTAGGCACCAGTTTCCAACCCAAGTTCATGAAAGACGCGCCGCTGTTCGTCAGCGGTGGATTTCGGAATCCGGAAAACTTCATCTCCTTTTTGCCCGGCGTCAATAACGGCGTGCAGGACTCCAGCATCAATGGCGGCCCCCGCCGCGGCAAGGAGATTCTCATCGACGGCGCGTCGCACACCAACCCCGAGAGCGGCGGCGTAGCCTTCTCGTCCAACGGCGGCATCGGCTCCGTCGAACAGTACGGCGAGTTCAAGCTGCTGAACTCGAACTTCTCGGCCGAGTACGGACGCACCGCGGGCGGTATTGAGGTGTTCGTGACCAAGTCCGGCACGAACCAGTTCCACGGCGGCGTCTTCGAATTCAACCGCAACGACGCCTACGACGCGGCCGGCTGGTCGATCAACCGTCAGCGAAAGTACCCCGACGGCGACACCCGCAACCCGAACAAAGCCAAAGTCCGCCAGAACGAATACGGCCTCAACATCGGCGGTCCGGTGTGGATCCCCAAGGTGTACAACGGCAAAAACAAGTCGTTCTTCTACTTCACACGGAACTGGTACCGCCAGGCCAACGCCTCCAGCACCGCCATCGCCAGCATCGCCACACAGGCTATGCGCGGCGGCGATTTCTCCGAACTCGGTGCCAAGCAAATCTACGATCCCAACACAACCCAAACCGTGGACGGCGTCGTCACGCGCACCCCCTTCGCCAACAATCAGATCCCGGCCAGCCGCTTCAGCAGCGTCTCGAAGAACATCCTGGGGTTGATCCCGAATCCCACTGGCGCCGGCATCTCGTCGAACTACTCGGTTACCAATCTGGGCGTCCGCGACCTGGACATCTGGAGCATCAAGGCCGACCACGCCTTCAACGACCGCAATCGCGTCAGCTTCTTCCTCAGCAAGCAGAACATCACGCAACAGGCTGAAGGTGGGCTGCCCGGCGCCCTGGCTTCGGGTGTCTTCACCCTCGACAAGCCGGATACCTGGCGCGCCACCTACGACGCCAGCATCTCGCCCACGTTCTTCAACCACTTCGTCTTCGGCCTGTCGCGCTACAACAACTACTTCGACCAGTTGCCGCAGCACAAGCAGGGTTGGCCCGAGAAGCTGGGCCTCAAGGGCGTGGCCACCGATGGCTCCAGCTCATTCCCCATCGTGACGTTCACCGACGGCCTCACCGGCTTCGGCAACGATCCCAAGAACCGCGGCAATCAGTCGAACTGGACCTACACGTTCTCCGACACCGCCAGCGTGGTTCTGGGCCGCCACGACCTCAAGTTTGGTTTCGAATACCGCCGCGGCCGCACGTTCCAGGATCCTCTGGACGACGCCTACGCCCACGGCCGCTTCAACTATTCGAACTTCCAAACGGCCGCGCCCGGCGCCCTGCGCGCCACCACGGGGTACTCGTTCGCCAGCTTCCTGCTGGGCGGCCCTGACAGCGCACGCCGCGACTTCAACACCAAGGGTGTGGACATCCTGTACGTCACCAACTCCGCGTTCATCACCGACAACATCAAGGTGACCTCGCGGCTGACGCTGAACATCGGCGTCCGCTACGAGCTGTACTTCCCGCGCTTCGACCAGAACTACACGATTTCGAGCTTCGATCCCTCCGTTCCGAACCCCGGAGCCGGCAACCTGCCCGGCGCCCTGACGTTCCTGGGCGAGGGGCCCGGCCGCAACGGCAAGAAGCGCTTCGGCAACGTCTATCCCACCAACTTCGGCCCGCGCCTCGGCGCCGCCTACCAGCTCAATTCGAAGACGGTCCTGCGCGGCGGCTACGGCATTTACTACTCCGCGGCCAACGGCAACACGGGCGGCGGTTGCTTCCCCTGCGGCTGGGGTACCAGCTACAGCAGCGCTCCGCAGTCGCTCGACGGCCTGGCGCCGGTCTTCAACTGGGACAACGGCTTCACGCCCGGGCCGCCCCGTCCGCTGCCTGTGGTCGACCCGTCGTTCGCCAATGGACAAAGCGTTCTCATCCTCACCGGTGAGGACGGCCTGCCCGGCAAGATCCAGAACTGGAGCTTCAACGTCCAGCGCGAGCTGCCCGGAAGCTGGTTCCTGGATCTGGCTTATGTCGGCATGAAGAGCACCCACCTGAACTCGGCCACGCCGTACAACCAGGTGACACCCGGCCAGTTGAAGTACGGTGACCTGCTGCCGTTGAACATCAACGACTCGCGTGTGGTCGCGG
Organism: uncultured Paludibaculum sp.; assembly: GCF_963665245.1. Classification (NCBI taxonomy): domain Bacteria; kingdom Pseudomonadati; phylum Acidobacteriota; class Terriglobia; order Bryobacterales; family Bryobacteraceae; genus Paludibaculum; species uncultured Paludibaculum sp. Next base: position 413,400 of record NZ_OY762268.1, on the reverse strand, counting down.
CGGGCTTCTCGAAGCCGTTCCCGACCTTCACCGGGACCCTCGCCCAGGCCCTGCGCCCCTACCCGCAGTACCTCAACATCACCCACACTTACCTTGGCAACGCGGGCAGCACCTACAACGCCCTGCAGGCCAAGGTGGAACGGCGCTACAAGTCTCTCAGCGTCCTGGTGGGCTACACGTGGTCGAAGGCGCTGGCCAATATTGGCGCCGAGACGCAGACCGGATCCGGCATCGCGGTCCAGGATCAGTACAACCTGGCGAACGAGAAGAGCTACCAGCGCTTCGACATTCCGCAGACCCTGAACCTCATCTACACATGGGACCTGCCCTTTGGCAAGAAAGGCAGTAACCTCATGAAGAAGCTCACCGGCGGTTGGACGGTTGCTGGCATACACCAGTACCGGTCCGGCACGCTGCTGCAGCCCACGGTGCCCAACACCCTGGCTGCGTCACTCTTCAATCCCGTGCTGAGAGCCAATCTCTCGGGCACGTCGATCCGAACCGGCAGCGACCGCAAGGATCTCGATCCCGACAATCCGAACGTCCGCTGGTTCGACCGTGCGGCGTTCACGCTGCCGGGCCCGCTGCAGTTCGGCACGGCCGCCGCGTTCCTCAACGACCTGCGCACACCGCCGGTCCTGTCGGAGAGCTTCTCCATCGTGAAGCGCACCGTCCTGTTCGCATATAAGGATCAGCCGGTGGACGTGGAACTCCGTGCCGATGCGTCGAACGTCCTGAACCGGACGCTGTTCGGAGGCATCAACGTGAACCTGACCGATCCCAACTTCGGCCGCGCAACAGCGGTTCAAGTGGGCCCGCGCTTCATGCAGTTGGGGATCAAGGTGAACTTCTAGAGTTCATCAAAAGCACGATCGCAACAGATAGAGTCGGAGGAAAAGGGGCCCGCGGCAACCAGTCGCGGGCCCCTTCTGGTGTGTGCGGATGCCGTTCCACCCGTCCCAGTCCCTGAACGTGAGGAGGGGCTGCACACGTACCTTCACTGGAGTCCCACATCGCCCTGCGGGCCGCCAGTCGCGAGGAAGACGCAAGCGGACCGAGCCGTGACCGTGAGGGAGTCAACCATGGCCCTGCGGGCCGCCAAAGCGGATGAAGCCGCGTTACGAACCCCAACCGTAAGGGCGGGGTCTCCGCTCGCTGCGAACCGCGCACGTCAGTAAGCGGGTACCAGTTCCGGGAGCGTCTTCAACGGAGCGGAAGCGTCGTGCCCCGGCGTCTTCAACGCAGTCAACCGTGGCCCTCCGGACCGCCAAAGCGGATGAAGCCACGCCTACCTGGCCCAGTCCCGGAACGTAAGTGACGGGCTCCCAGCACGTCTTCAACGGAGCTCGGCCGCAGGCGAAGTCAAACCCGGCGAAGGGGGATGTCGGGACGCACCATCCGCGACCGCTTACTGCGGAATCCCTTCAGCCCGACCGCCCCCGGCTTTCAACCGCTCGGCGACCGCGTCTGCCAGAGCCCGGATCGGGAACTCTCCGGTCAGTTCCAGGAGCCCCATTGAGAAAGCGGCGTGAGCCGTAGTCATGTGAATCGTCACCAGCCCCTTGGGCAAGGCCCGCACGTCGCACCCACCCTGGTCGCATCGAACGTACTTGGTCAACCTGCGCGAGACATAGGAAACGCATACCTCCCATGGCAAGTCCGGCAATTCGCTCATGTCACGAGGGCCGGGGAGATCGACGGGGGCGTAGGTCAACGTGACACTTTCGCGATGGGGCCAGCTATCCGTGGTGCCACCGTAGATATCCAGCGTCACCGTCCCCGGCGTTTTCTCCAGGAAGGCTTCAAACGGCCTCGACCTCCGCACGACAATCTTTCCGTCCTGAAAGTCGCATTCCTCATCCAGCGGGTAGGTCTCACCATTGACATCGTCGGTGACAGACAATGAGGTGAGGCCGTCGATGAAGGCATCTGCCCCGTCGGCGTCGAAGACAAAGCCAATGTGGAGACCAGAGAGCGGCACTGGTAGCAATCCGTCCTGAGCTTCATCGACCATTGGATGACTATAGGCCGCGATCTCCTTGCCCGAATCAAGTTCAACGTGTGCCTGCGTTGCCCGATCGCTGCTGACTGATATCGTCTCTCCCGGTCCCCCGAAATAAGGGAATCCAATCGCATGGAGCACGTAGGATCCAACGGGATAGCGGAACTCCGCCAATCCCCTGCTGTCCGTTCGGGCAACCTCGATATCGTCGATAAACAACATGACATTCCCTGCCGGGACCATCACTTGTACATTGGAATCCGCGGCACTGGCCTGAGGTTGGACGACATCCACGCGCACCAGGCCGCTGGCGCCCAACCCCTCCGCGCCCGGAGCGGCCTCCCAGTTCGCACAAGCCGCAACATTCTGGATTGCCTGCTCCAATGCCTTTCGCTGAGCCCAGGGCATCGCTCCGACACTCGCGTCGAGCCAACGCCGCAGCCGCGGGCCAACAGGTCGGACCAGTTCCTGGCGTTGGAGCCGGAGGCCCTGCCTGGCGAACTTCAACGCACGAACCGCATCAGCTCGTGACGATTCATCCGCATTGGATCCCGTCAGCAACGCCTCAACGTCCGTCAGCGCACCGGAGCAACCTATCTCCGCTGGCTGACCAGCGCTCATCGAGAAGCAAAACAGGACCGCCAACGCAGCGATCAGCCAGGAACGAAAACCAGCAAATGACCGGCAGCACATGTTACTGGCATCAGAATACCCGCTTACACTGTGACAATGAATGCAGGAATTACCGGCATTTCGGAATTACGTACCCTAGAACACCCGGCCCAGCCGGAAGAACATCCTGCGGTCGCCTTGATCACCAATGCCTGCTCCGAAATACACCACACCAAATGTCGTCTCGCCCAGCAGGCCGAACGAACCGCTATACCTCGGCAGCGCCGACACCGACGGGGTCCAGGCCTTCCCGCCCTCCATGCCCGCCGTCAGGTAGAATCGGCCAAACAGCGAGAGCGAATCGGTCGCCAGCGACCGCAGCAAACGCGCGCCGCCGTAGTAATAGTGATTGCCCAACAGGCGTCCGCGCCCCAGTGACTCGACGCGCCCCACGCCGCCCAACGCGAACGCGGTCGACAGCGCCTCCTCGTCGGGGGCCGAACCACCCGCGAAGTTCGTCAACAGAGAGTAATTCTTGTTGAAAGGACGCGCGTAGCCAAAGCTCAGATCGGCCATCGGATACGTGCGTTTCACGCCGGGATGGTCGATGACCCAGGCCCCGAGCACCGAAGCCCGGATCCCTCGCCGGGGCACCAGTGCGCTGTCCTGCCCCTCATACGCCCATTTGACGTGGAGGTCCGTCGAACGCCCCTTAATCGGGTCGAACGCCTCTTGCCCCTTGGATACCGCCAGCCGGTCGTGACTCGCCGTATAGCCCGCGCGCAACTCCTGGAAACGCCCGAACGCGTAGCCCACATCCACCGCTCCACCCGTCTGCCTCGTGGTGAAGTCGGAAATCTGCTTGTCGCCGGAGTACAGCGGCAGACTGTCCTCCAGATAGAACAGCCGGGGCGCGATGAAGAACTTCCCGCCCTGAATGCGGTAGTAATACTCTGTAGACGCCCGGTTGACCTGCCCGATGCTCAGGTCCGACCGCCACTCCGATCCCGGCCCACCCAGATCCAACACAGTGAACCGTCCGCCAATCCCAAACCGGAACCCTTCCTGCCGCGACGCGTCCAGCAGGAACGCCACCTTCAGAAACGGCGGTCCGTAGTCCTTTTCATGGACGCTGACACGGATGCCTGGCAGTTCTCCGCGATGCACAAAGGAGTAGTTGGCTGTATCGAACCGCCCCATGCCGGTGATCTTCGTTAGCTCGTTCTCCAGATTGCCGCGATCTAGTTCTTCCTTCGGATTGGTGGCAATGGCGTCAATGAGCGCCTCGGTTCGTTTGGGCGCGATGTCGCCATCCACCTCAATGAACGCGGGCTTCAACTGATCGCTGCGCCGCTTGGCCTGACGCCGCTGCTGGTAGGCGCTGTACTCCTCTGGACTGACGCTCAACTTGCTAAGCATCGTCCGCTTCGCCGCAGCCGCCGCGTATCCGCTCTGCTCCAGTTCCTTCCACTTCAGATAGTCATTCGTGCCAAACCCGGTCAACTCAGGCATCACCACCATGTCGGCCATGCCCAGACTTCGCCGTTCATTCGCAGTAACCATCACGCTGATGCTACGGGCCGCTACACCCAACAGCGACTGGAACTGTGCTTCGTCCGGCGGCTTATCCAGCGCCACGGCGATAATGATGTCCGCCCCCATCTGCTTCACAACGTCCACCGGAATATTGTTCAGCAGCCCGCCATCCACCAGCGTCATCGTTCCGATCTTCACGGGCGCGAACAAACCCGGCAGCGACATCGAGGCGCGCAGGGCGTCGAACAACGGTCCCTTGTCGAAGACGATTTCCCTGCCCTTCTTCAAGTCCGTTGCCACGCAGCGGAACGGCGTCGGCAGACTGTCAAAGTTGTCCAGTTCTCCATAGGGCGCGGCAAACCGACTGATCACCAACCCCACCCCTTGCCCGCCCGAGAGGCCCGACGGCAGACGAATGCCGCCCTTCAAGCCGAACTCGATCGCCGAGGGATACTCGCGCGTATCCTCTTTCCGGCGGTATGCCAATTGTCGGAAGGCGATGGAGGGAGAAAGCACGCCGTTCCAGTCGATCCCTTCCACGTACTTCTCGATCTCTTCCGGCGAATGCCCGGTGGCATAGAGACCGCCCACCAGGCTGCCCATGCTCGTGCCCGCGATGTAGTCGATGGGGATGTGGTTCTCAGTCAACCACTTCAGAACGCCGATGTGCGTCAATCCGTACGCGCTGCCGCCGGACAGGGCCAACCCGATCTTGGGCCGCTTCGCTTCCTTCGGAGCCGCGGCGGTCTGAGCCGGAATCAGGCGGCAGGCCAGCAAGCAGGAGAGAAGGAGGCGAGGGGCAAATCTCATGGGTTCCGTACCCCCATGCTAACCTGTAACTCCATGCATGTTGAAATAGAGGGAGCCATGGTTGCCTCTCGCCGACAGTGGGCCCCCGATTCCTGGACCAGCTTCCCCGCCCTCCAGCAGCCCGAATACCCCGATCTTTCCGCGCTCCAGCGCGCGCTGGCCGAACTCTCGAACCTGCCCCCGCTGGTCACCAGTTGGGAAGTGGTGGCCCTGAAGGAACAGCTCGCCCGTGCCGCCGCCGGACAGTGTTTCGTCCTCCAGGGCGGCGACTGCGCCGAACGCTTCGCCGACTGTTCCTCCCAGCGCATCGCCAATCAGTTGAAAATCCTCATCCAGATGAGCCTGGTGCTGGTGCAGGGCGCGCGCAAGCCGGTCGTCCGCATCGGCCGCTTCGCCGGCCAGTACGCCAAACCCCGTTCCGCCGACTATGAGGTGGTCGACGGCGTGCGGCTGCCCTCCTATCGCGGCGACCTCATCAACCGGCCCGAAGCCACGCTGGAGGCACGCACCCCGGACCCTAACCTGCTGCTGCGCGGCTACGAACGCGCCGCCCTTACCCTCAACTTCATCCGAGCTCTCGTGAAGGGCGGCTTCGCCGACCTGCATCACCCCGAGTACTGGGATCTCGACTGGACCAAACATTCGCCCCAAGCCGACGAATACCACCGGCTGCTGCGGTCCATCACCGACAGCCTCCGCTTCATGGAGAACATCCTCGGAGCCTCGGCCGGCGGCAGCGACCGCATCGACTTCTACACCTCCCACGAGGCGCTGCACTTGGGCTACGAAGAGGCGCAAACCCGCCAGGTGCCGCACCGCACCGGCTGGTACAACCTCTCCACCCATTTCCCGTGGATCGGCATCCGGACCATCGCGCCCGACGGCGCCCACGTGGAGTACATGCGCGGGATCAACAACCCCATCGGCATGAAGGTCGGCCAGGCAACCCCGCCCGAGATGCTGGTGCGGCTCATGGACATGCTGGATCCCGAAGACGAACCGGGCCGGTTGACCCTGATCCATCGCTTCGGAGCTGAGAAGATCGCGGCGGGCCTGCCTCCTCTGGTCGAAGCCGTGCGCGCCACCGGCCGCCGCGTGCTGTGGATCTGCGACCCCATGCACGGCAACACCAGGTCCACCAGCAACGGTTACAAAACAAGAGACTTCGTGGAGATCGAGAGCGAGCTCAGCCAGGCCTTCGACATCCACGAAAAGCTCGGCTCGCACCTGGGTGGCGTGCACATCGAACTGACCGGCGAGAACGTGACGGAATGCACCGGCGGCGCTCGCGGCCTGAACGAGCACGACCTGCACCGAGCCTATGAGACCGAGGTGGATCCCCGCCTAAACTACGAGCAGTCGCTGGAACTCGCCCTCCTGGTGGCCGGGAAACTGCGAGCCGAGTCGCGCTAGAACGAGTAAGTCTGGAAGACGTAGAAGTAGACAGGGGCCACGCCGGGTGTGGTGTTTTTGACGAACTCGCCGTTCACAAACACCCCGACACCGGCGCCTAGCAGCAGCGGCTTCACCGGGCGCCAGGCAGCAAAGAAATCCACATCCTGTCCCACGTGGCGGCCGGCAGTGCCGTCGGTCGACTTCGCGATCGCGCGGCCGTTGAGACCGTAGAGCGCGTCGCGCTTTCGCGCCAGCCAGTAGCTGTCATACATCGCGTTCAGCGTCACCCTGGGCCGCACCTTCCACGAGGCCACGGCTCGGACGTCGTGCATGTTCCGCCAGCCGAACAGGTCCTGGTGACCGAACTTGTCATGATTCGCCGCGTACATCTGGTCGAACGTCCCGCTTCGCCCACGGTCGGCGGGATTCTCCGTACCCGAGGCAAACTTGTATTCGCCCGACAAGTCCACTTTGCCGATAGACTTCTGGAAGACCGACGACCACGCCCCTGCGCGCTGGGACGCCGGCCCGACGTGGCCGCGTTGAACGACACCCTCGATGACGTACTTCCAGCCCGCCGCCACCGGCCCCGTCCAACGGGATCCGAACGACGTCACGCCCAGCGTGCCCTGCCCGGTGAACCCGCCCGGCCCATTCTGATCGTGGCGGAGGATGTACACCTCCGCCTTATGGCCGCCTTTGATCTCCGGCAGGATGTTGTAGGTACCCCATACCCGGTCGCCCAATCCCGGACGGTTGAACTCATCCGGCCGCACCTTGGGCGCCGACACCACCAGGACCTCCAGGTGTGCCTTGCCGGCTAGCCACCAGACGCGGGCGTGATCGAAGGTCCGAGCCGTATTGCCCCAGTCGGGAACCCCGAGAAGGCGGCCGTCCCCGTAGTTTAGCATCCTGCGGCCCACACTCAGCCCAAAACCGCGGTTAGCGTCCGGGCGAATCTCGACATACGCCTCGTGGAGATCCACGGGATCCCGCACGTTGTTGGGTGCGTTCGCACCGTACATCGGCCCCCGCGAATCCTGCAGCTTGCCCGCTATCTTCAGCCACGACACAGGTTTCCAGGCGAGGCCTACCCGCGTACGCAGCAAGTCGACGCTACGGTCAGGATCGGCGCCGAAAGCCTGGCCCTGCCGCTGCTCCAGGCGGCTGCGGAATTCCAGGGACACAGCGAGTGTTCCATGAGTCTCTTTTCCGAGTTCCTCATTGAGCAGATCACCGGCCGCCCACCATTGCCCCTGGAGCGCCGAAGGCACCAGGCACACAACGGTCACGGTGACCCATCTGAGGTGCTGCATCTGCGGAAGATATCACAGGCAGGATGGCTAGTGCCGCCGCCAGGCAATCACCCGGAACTGCGGAACGGTGTTCACCACCATCTTGCCTTCCAGCAGGAACTCAAAGTGCGGTACCGGCTCTCCCGGTTGTAGCCCCATGGCATTTCTGAACGTTCGAACCCAAATCTCGTTGGTCACGAACTCCCCACCCGCCTCGGTGGCCTGGACGTCGGTGCCCGAGATCAGCAGGACGCTGCCGTTGCCCTTGGGATTGGGCAGGTAGGCCACGCGGCAGTAGCTCAGGGTACTCCACTGGCCGCGGTACTCCGCCAGTTCGCCCGCCTTTGGCGACACGTTTTGGAAGTAGGCGACTTTGGGCGATTCCTCGAATACGGTGCGGAAGTTCAGCTTTTCCTCGAACAAACCCACCCAGGGGTTGGCCCGGCGGCTGCCCAGCAGGATCGTATTGTGCGTCGATACCTGGGGCATGGAGACATCCCGAGCCAGTACCACGTCCAGGCTCAGGCCATTTGACGCACCCACCAGGCCCATGCGCGTAGCCAGAGACGCGTCCGCGATGCCCGTGAATCGGCGGTAGACGACGTTGAGAGTCAGCCGGCGCAGGTCTTCATTCTCGATCGCCCGCGTCGCCATCCGCTCAAACGCTTTACTCTCATATTCCTGCACCGAGATCTGGTGCTTGATCTGGTCTTCGAACACCAGCAGGTTGCCATCCGCCAGCACGAGGTAGGAATGCAGGCCGTTCTGGAACATCTGTTTCCAGAACTCGTCGACTAACGGCTTATTGCCCAGCCCAAGCTGAGCTCGGTGGCTCAGTTCGCGGTTCTGCAGCCCCAGCACCAGGCAGGCCGCCGCCAAGGCGACGGTCACTCCCAACAAGGCGTAGGTTCGCCAAGGCGGGCGCGCGGGATGGTCCAGCGCGTCCTGCTCGGCTTCCGCCAGCCGCGGGTGAAAAACGATCGAGTACGAACCCTTGGGCAGCTCCAGTCCGAGTGTCTCGTCCTTCCCTTCCTCGGCGAAATACTGCTGAATCTTCTTCCTCAGTTGCGAGATCTGAACACGTACCAGCGTGTCCTGGCTGGTGTCGTAGGAGACGGGCCGGCCGAATACCGACACTCCGATCTCATGCTCCCGAATGACGTGATTGGGATCCCGCAGAGACCGTTCTCCCACAAACAATAGGAGTTCCCGGCAACGATTCGATTTCTGGAAGGCCGAACTGGCGGCCACGCGATGCAGTAACGCCCATCTCTCGTCCTGTAACGGGAGCGGAGCGATCGGGCGCGGGTGCAGGTCGGAGGCCATAGTGGGCGGCAGGTATCCGCTGAGCGTTAACCCCAGCGCAACTCTGACGGAAGTATAACATTTCAGATGATCTTGGGAAGGCCAAGTTGCGGGTCTGAATGGCCGCGATTGGCCCTTCGGCACCCTCGGTGAGGCCCCTCCTCCCGCCGCCATTTCACAGAGAATTCTCCGAGAATACACTTGTTCCCGGACCATCAATTTGCGAACTCTGTACTAGTTGGTCTTATGCTGCAGGGTAAAGTGGGTCAAAACGCCAATGAGACGGGTCCGCGCGGCGTGACGTTCCCGGGTTCCAAAACTCCCTGTTTCCGGATTGACAGTCTCCCCGACTTCAGCGTCGAAGTTTTGAAGAAACGTTCTCCAGCGCCTGGTTCCCTCCGATATGCCGAACCGAGGCCTCGTTCTCAGGAGTTCAATTTATGCACCAATTCCGAATCAGCCTAGCGCGCGCCCTTCCGCTAGTTCTCCTTGCCGCTTTCGCCATTCTGCCGCTCAGCGCGCAGGATCCTCGCGGCACAATCCTCGGCCGCGTCGTTGACGGCACCGGGGCCGTCGTCCCCAATGCCGAAGTCAAGGCCACGAACGATGCCACCGGCGTCGCCATCTCGAACAAAACCAACAACTCCGGTAACTACGTACTTCCTTACCTGATTACCGGCAACTACACCATCACCTGCGAACTCACCGGGTTCAAGAAGTTCCTGCGCCAGGGTGTGCAGGTGCGCATCAATGACAGTGTCGAGGTCGACATCGATCTCCAGGTCGGCCAAACCTCCGAGACCATCGAGGTTAAGGACACTACGCCGCTGCTCTCCACTGCGGAAGCATCTCTCGGCCAAGTCATTGACGAGCGGCGTGTTCTGGAACTGCCCCAGTTCGCCGGCAACGCCATGGACCTTGTCCACCTGGCTCCCGGCACAGTGAACGGCACCAACATGCGCCTGCGCAAGGCGGGCTTCAACAGCGCCCCATCCACCTTCTCGACGGATGGCGGCGGCAACAATCAGAACGAATTCTCCATCGACGGCGTGTCCAATACTTATAGCGACGGCACCGCCCCTCGCGTGGCCTTCTCGCCGCCCCAGACCGCCATCGCCGAGTTCAAGGTCCAGACTTCGGCCTTCGACGCCGCCCTCGGCCACACCATGGGTAGCACCGTGAACGTGTCGACAAAGTCGGGCACCAACCAATTGCACGGCGAAATGCACGAGTGGTTCCGCCACTCCGCCCTCGACGCCCCCACCATCTTCCAGAACCGTTCCGGCCAGTCGATCTCCATCTATCAGGACAACCGCTACGGCGCTTCCGCCGGCGCGCCGGTCTTCATCCCTAAGGTCTACGACGGCAAGAACCGCACTTTCTGGTTCTTTGCGTACGAAGCCAATAAGTTCGGCAACCCGGACTCGGGCGGAAACATTACCTCCACGGTGCCCACGGCCAAGATGCACGACGGCGATCTCTCCGAGTACCTCAACCTCGGCGCCGCTTACCAGGTTTACGATCCCCGCTCCACGTCGCTGCAGAACGGCCGCTACGTCCGGACGCCGACACCCGGCAACATCATCCCCAAGAACCAGCTCGACACCGTCGGTCTGAACTTCATTAATCTCTATCCGCTGCCTAATCAAACTGGCACCAAGGACTTCCGGAACAACTATTACCGTTCCGGCAAGGCTCTGGAAGACTACTGGGTCTGGATTACCCGCGTCGATCATGCTTTCAGCGAGAACCACCGCGTGTTCCTGCGCCTGCACCGCGACTATTGGGAGGAAGACAAGAACCGCAACTTCAGCAATGACGTGAACGGCGTCGTCCTCAACCGCAACAACAAGGGCATCGCGTTTGACGACGTCTACGTCTTCAACTCCACCTTCCTGCTGAACTTCCGGTACGGCTTGACCTTCCAGGACTTCCCGGAACGGCGCACGTCACAGGGGTACGACCTCGCCTCCCTTGGCTTGTCCTCCAATCTGATTTCGCAGCTGCCGAACAAGTCGATCGCGCCGATTCCGAACATCCAGATCACCCCGTTCAGCCAGTTGTCGCAATGGGAGTCGCAGGACGGCATTACCGCCTCCACTACCAACTCCTTCGTGGGCAACTTCACGAAGCTCAAGGGCAACCACACCTTCCGCTTTGGCCCTGAGTTCCGTGTCTATCGCGAAAGCCGGAACCGCTACGGTTCGGCGCTCTCACCGCAGTACGTCTACAACGCCACCTATACGAAGGCCACGGACACCGCCGCCGACCCGACTCTCGGCGGCCAGGTTGCGTCGCTGCTCTACGGCATTCCGGCCGGCAGCATGAACACCACTGACTCGTACGTCGAGCAGGACAAGTACTTCGCCGTCTACTTTGCTGACGACTGGAAGGTCAGCCGCAAGCTCACCGTCAACCTCGGCTTGCGGTATGAGTACGAATCGCCGATGACCGAGCGCTTCGACCGCGCCGCCATTCACTTCGACGGCACGACGCCCAACCCGCTGAACGACGCGGCCAAGGCCAACTATGCCAAGAACCCCATCCCCGAGTTGCCCGTTTCCCAGTTCGCCGCCATCGGCGGTCTGACGTTCGCCAACGTGGGCAACAATCCACGCACCTTCTGGACACCGGAAAAGAACAACTTCCAGCCCCGCATCGGCTTCGCCTACCAACTCAGGCCCAAGACCATCATCCGCGGCGGCTATGGCATCTTCACCGCGTCCATCGGCGTAAACTACACCAACACCAACCAAACCGGCTTCTCCATCTCCACGCCCATCCAGGCGTCCCTGGACAACGGTCTCACCTACCTGGCCACCAACGCCAACCCGTTCCCCAATGGCCTCATCAAGCCCGCCGGAGCCGGCAACGGACTGCTCACCAACATCGGCCAGGACATTCAGTTCTTCAACGACCGCCGCAGCCACCCGTACTCCCAGCGCTGGAGCTTCGGCCTCCAGCAGGAACTGCCTCAAAAGTTCCTCATCGAGGCCGCCTATGTCGGCAACCGCAATACCCGTCTCGGAGTCACCCGCGACGTGAGCTACACGCCCGCGCAGTATCTCAGCACCTCTCCGGTTCGCGACCAGGCGACGATCAACTACCTCGGCGCCAACTTCCCGAACCCCTACAACGGCTTGAACTCGATCTTCGGCGCCAATATGACCCGCGCCAACCTCCTGCGGCCATACAACCAGTTCGGCAGCAGAGTTCAGATCGTCGGCGACCCAGCCGGCTATTCCTGGTATCACTCTCTGCAGTCCCGCATCGAGCGCCGCTTCGCCAACGCCTGGACCGTTCAGGCCTCCTACACATGGTCAAAAGCCATGGAAGCGACGGAATTCATGAACTATCAGGACCCAATGCCTTACGAGAGCATTGCCAGCCTTGACCGCACTCACCGCCTCACCGGTTCCGGCATCTGGGAGATCCCCTTCGGCCGCGGCCGTCACTTTGGTTCCGGTATGCACAAGGCCGTCGACTTTGTCGCTGGCGGCTGGCAACTCGGTGGCATCTATCAACACCAGAGCGGCGCGCCGCTCGGCTTCGGAAACCGCATCTTCAACGGCGACGTGAAGAATTTCGTGCTGCCGGAAGATCAACGCAACGTCGATGCCTGGTTCACGCCGGCCAAGGCCGTCGGTTTCGAGACCTCCGGCTCACTGCAGCTCGCCTCCAACCTGCGCCGCTTCCCGCTGCGCTTCAGCTCCGCCCGCGGACCCAATCAGGATCGCTGGGACTTCTCGCTGATCAAGAACTTCCGGATCACCGAGCGCTGGAACTCCCAGTTCCGGGCGGAGACCTTCAACGCCCTGAACCACCCGAACCTGTACGATCCCAACACGGATCCGACCAGCGCTTCGTATGGCAGCATCACCGGCCAGGACACCCCCCGTTCCTGGCAGTTCTCGCTCAAGCTCACCTTCTAGCTCCCTGCTAGCAGAAAAGGCCCCCCGCTCCGGTCTACCCGCCGGAGCGGGGGGCTTCGTCGTTTGTACCGTTGGACCCCTTGTCACCACCACCCGAAAGTTGCATCGTCATAGCGGAGGCTGCACCGTTATGCCGGCTCCCGCATTCGACTTGATCGTCTGCCCCATCGATTTCAGCGACTGCTCAGCCAATGCCCTGCGTTGGGCCGCCTGGCTGGCGACCTCGCTGGGCAAGCCGCTGCGCCTCATTCACGCAGTCCACGTCGATATGCCGTCCTATGTCCCGGCGATCCAACGGCAGGACATCCTGGATCAATGGACGCAGGTTCGCGAACAGGCCGAATCACACCTGAGAGACTGGGCGAGCCGGAACCTGCCAGCCGGTCTCTCTGTCCAGTACGAAGTCAGCGATGCCCCACCCGTCGAGGCGATCATCGCCGCCGCGCATCGTGGAAATGCGTGTGTGGTCATGGGTACACACGGCCGGACCGGCTGGCGACAGGTCTGGATGGGCTCCGTGACCACGCGCACAATCGAACAGGCCAAAGTGCCGGTTTTGGCCATACCGCCCGATAAGTCTGTATGCTGAAGAGGATATATGCCTGAATGGCTGGTGATGGTGTTGGTCGTCGGCGGCTACTTCGCCCTGATGAAGTTTGTCCTGCCGAAACTGGGCGTGCCCACTTGAATGTCCGCTTCCTGCGACGTCGGGTCCCGGCGTCCCAATCCGCCCGTTGAGAAACCAAGCCAGCCGGCCGCACCAAGCCAGCCCCGGCCGTAATTACACTGTCTCTTCGCTCGACCGCTCCTTCGACGCCGCGGCGGCGCCGTTTCCGCCTATCTTCTGCATCGCCTGCGTACTCGGAGGTACAGGATTGCAACGGTACCACCCTGCCAGCCATCAGACAAGGTAGACGCCGGGACACGGCGCTATTGAGATCGGAGGACTGGATGTCCGCTACGATGGCAAGGCGCAGTCTCGTGAAGAGCGCCGGAGGTGCTGCCCTGGCGTTCACGGCAGCAAGCTACAACCGGGTGCTTGGTGCGAACAGCCGCATCCGGGTGGGTGTGATCGGTTGCGGCAATCGTGGCCGCTATCTGACTGAGGTCTTCCGTAAGCGCTCCGACGTGGAAATAGGCGCGCTCTGCGATGTGTTCGGCGAGAAGCTCCGCATGGCCGGTGAAGGAGTTCCCGGCGCCGCCCAACTGGACGACCACCGCCGCCTTGTCGGGCGCGGCGACATCGACGCTGTCATCGTAGCCACGCCGGACCACTGGCACGCCCCCATGGCCATTGACGCCATGAATGCGGGCAAGGACGTCTACGTCGAAAAGCCGCTTACCTTCCGGCGGGAAGAGGGTCCGCGCATCGTCCATGCCGCGCGCGTCAACGCGCGGATCTGCCAGGTGGGACTGCAACGGCGGTCGGCCACACTCTTCCGGCGCGCCAAGGAAGAGATTGTCGACTCGGGCCAGCTTGGTAAGGTCACATTCGTGCGGTCCGTGTGGCACTCCGGCGCTCCATACGACCTGGGCGATCCGCATCAGCCGCAACCGCCGGACCTTAATTGGGAGCGGTTCCTCGGCTCGGTACGCAAGCGGCCGTGGAACCCCCACCAGTACCATCACTACCGCCTATTCCTCGACTTCGGCGGCGGCAGCATGACGGACCTGCTCACCCACTGGATCGATGTCGTCCACATGCTCACGGGCAAGACCGGCCCGACCTCTGTCGCAGCCGTCGGAGGCATCTTTGTGGCCGAGGATGATCGCACAGCGCCCGACACCGTCACTGTGGTGCTTGGTTACGACGGCTTCACGGTGACGTTCGAATCGGCGTCCCTGGCGGGCCTACCGGAGGACCATATCGTGTTCTGCGGCACCAAGGGCAACCTGCTGATCACGCGCGACCACTACAAGTTCCAATCGAACCAACCCGATGCGCCTCCGGTCGTCGTGAAGACCCCTGAGACCTTCGTCGAGGAGCACGTGGCCAACTTCCTCGATTGTTGCCGCAGCCGCGAAAGCCCCAATTGTGACGCGGAGACCGGCCACCGCTCGGCGCTGCCGTGTCACCTCGCCACCATGTCTTTCGTCATGCGGAAGCGAATCCAGTTCGACCCGCAACGGGAAGCCGTGCGGCTGTAGCCGAGGGAGCCACACGGAAGGCGGCCTAAGGCAGCCGCACCAGGACCGTGAACGCGCCCCGCAGGTCACCAGTCTTGTACCCGGTGGCCTTATCCCTGGGGTACTTCGCTTCAAGTTGCGCCTTCACTTCCGGGGCAAGTTGCTCGCGCGCTCCGTGGCAGCCCAGGCAGGCCGCCTGGAGCCGGATGGGTTTCATCATCCGCAGGAAGCGCCGCCCGTTCTCCGTGACGGTTTCCTCCACAGGCGCCAGGGCAGCGCCGGCTTCCGCCTGCTTCAACCACGCTTTCAGCCGTTCCGCTTCCCAGTCATCTGGCTGGTCGCGCTGATTCCGGTACTTCAGACTCACCCGGCGGATATCAACCTGCCGCTCGCGGCCGAACTCTTCGGTCACTGTCTGGGCATTTTCCGCGCACGAACGGACCGCCCCCGCATAGCCGCCATGCTTCATCTCCTCGCCCAATAGCTGCTGGAGAACACGGCCCAGATCGTTGATCGCCCCCTCGGCCCGCTGCCGCGGAGTGGGCTCCTGCGCCCACACCGCAGCCGCCAGAAAGACACAGACAGCAGCCGCTCTCATGGGAGCTAGTCCGTCAGGTCCGGCTTGGGCGTTTGGGGCGTCGAGGCCGGCAACTTCGGTTTCGTGATCAGACTCGCCGGGACGTCGCCCGTCAAAGACCGCAGCCAGGCGGCAATGGAGCCAACCTCGGCCGGAGCCAGTTTGCGTCCGAGTTGGAACTCCGCCATGCGATTGATGGCGTCATCCAGTGTCTTCACCGATCCGTCGTGGTAGTAGGGCGCCGTCTTGTCGATGTTGCGCAGCGACGGCACTTTGAAATAGAACTTCTCACCCGCGTTCTTCGAGATCTTCGACCGGCCTTCGTCCTTGAGGCCAGGATACGGCTGCACCGCTCCGAGTTTCTGATACGAATTGCCGCCGATCAGGGTGCCGGAATGGCAACCGGCGCAACCGGAGTCGACGAACTTCAGCAAGCCCGCCTGTTCCTGTTCCGTCAGCGCGGTCTTGTCGCCAGCCAGGAATTTGTCCCAGCGGGAGGGGGTGACCAGCTTCCGCTCAAACGCGCCGATGGCTTTGGCCATGTTGTCGTAAGTGACCGGATCCTTCTCACCCGGAAAGGCCTTCGCGAACAATGCCATGTACTCGGGCATCGACTTCAGAGTCTTGACCACCGTGGCCTCGTTCGGCATCGCCATCTCCACCGGGTTCAGCACCGGACCCTTGGCCTGCGCCTCGACGTCGGCCGCGCGGCCATCCCAGAACTGCGCCATATGCAAGGCGGCGTTGAATACCGAGGGTGAGTTGCGGTCGCCGTGCTGGCCCTTGTGGCCTTCCGATGTCGCCTGATTGTCCACACCATACTTGTCCAACAGATGGCACGAGTTGCACGAGAACTTCTGGCTCTTTGAGAGGCGGTTCTCAAAGTACAGCATCCGGCCCAACTCGATCTTGGCCTGCGTGGGTGGATTGGTTGCCGAGTCCATCGCCGCCGGCAGCGGCTTGAATACGCGTAGTTTGGACGCCGGGACCTCCGCAGCCAGTGTGCAGAGTCCCAATAACCCAACTGCAATCAATACTTTAAAATACATTATTGCCTCTCCCTGCTCAGAATCTATCACGACTATCCCAACTCTTCAATCTTCCGTCTTCGGTCATAGACCGTCAACATACGAACACATCTTGTCAAAATGAACGGCGTTCAGTATGCTGATACCGGAGCTGTACTTCAACCCATGGGAACCGCAGAACGCCGCGCCAGAGAGAAAGACGAGCTGCGCCGCCGCATCCTTGAGGCTGCCACTGCCCTCTTTCTGGAGCAGGGCTACGAGAGCGTTTCGATGCGCAAGATCGCCGACCGCATTGAGTACGCGCCATCCACTATCTATTTGTATTTCAAGGACAAAGTGGAGCTCGTCACCAGCATCTGCTTCGAGACCTTCGCTGAGCTCGACCGGCGCCTGGAGGCGATTAGGCAACTTGGTCTTCCGCCGCTGGAAACCTTGCGGCGGAGCCTGACCGACTACGTCGACTTCGGACTCGAGCACCCCAGCCACTACACTTTCGTCTTCTGCACGCCTCCGGCAGCCCTCAAGGATATCCGGCCAGATCAGCATGTGTACGTCAATACCATG
The DNA here is from genome assembly GCF_963665245.1 of uncultured Paludibaculum sp. NCBI lineage: Bacteria > Pseudomonadati > Acidobacteriota > Terriglobia > Bryobacterales > Bryobacteraceae > Paludibaculum > uncultured Paludibaculum sp. The sequence goes on along the minus strand of NZ_OY762268.1, from coordinate 396,217 downwards.
GCCATGGCTACCTTCGACAGGCTCCGCGTCGGTATTAAGGCTTGTATGGATGAAGGCTCCATCCGCGTGGACGACGTCGAGACCACCGCTCAATCCGCCTGGTTGTTCATTCACGGTGTCACCATCGGACTCGTGATCGACTGCGGTTTCCCCTTCGTGGACCGCCGTGTCCTGATCGAGACCTCCCTCGACCGTCTGATTCGTGGACTGAATTAACAAGTATTTCTCTTGACTGGGGAGAACGCTAGCCGTATAGTGAACAGTGTTCAGTAACAAATAATTGGTTACTCGACGCACACTGTTATGGTTACCTTAGCCTGGAAGAACCTCATCCACGACAAAGTCCGGCTCGTCGTTACCCTGGTCGGCATTGTCTTCGCTCTGGTCCTCATCCTGGTCCAGTTTGGGCTCTTCCTGAGCTTCATGGACACCAGTGCGAATATCGTCGAGCGGAGCGGAGCCAGCCTCTGGATCTCGGCCCCCCAACTCCCCTACGTCAACGGCGCGTCACCCATCCAGGAGTCGAAGCGGTGGAAGGCCATGGAAGTCCCCGGCGTGGACCGCGTCGATCGCTACATCCTGGCGTGGGTCCCCTGGAAGCTACCTTCGGGCGCCATCGAGAACGTGCAGATCACCGGGTTCTCTCTCGAAAGCAAGTTGGGTGGGCCGTGGAATCTGACGGCCGGTTCCGTCGAAGACCTGCGGGGTGAGGATACGGTCATCGTCGATGAGCTATACAAAGAGAAGCTCGGCGTTACGCATCTCGGCCAGACGGTGGAGATCAGCAATCGCCGGGCGCGCGTCGTGGGCTACACTCGCGGCATCCGAAGCTTCACCACCGCGCCGTTCGTCTTCTGCTCTTTCAAGAACGCGCAGAACTATGCGGGTGGAGTCCTGAAAGAGAACCAGACCATGTTCCTGCTGGTTCGTGCCCAGACCGGTGTGGATCTCGCCCAACTCCAGGCCGCCATGAAAGCCAAACTGGGCGACTTCGATGTACTCACCAACGCCGAAATGCACAAACGAACCCAAATCTACTGGGTGTTCCAGACCGGAGCCGGCATCACAACGCTGCTGGGCGCAATCCTCGGTCTCATTGTCGGCATCGTCGTGGTGGCGCAGACGATCTATGCGGCCACGGTCGATCATATCCGCGAGTTCGGCACCCTGAAGGCCATGGGCGCGACGAACTCCCGCATCTACCAGGTGATCCTGGCCCAGGCGGCCATGAGTGGTGTCTTTGGCTATGTCCTGGCCATGGCTATCGCCGCACCCATTTCACACTCCAGCCAGAACGGCAACGCGCCCATCGCGCTGCCCCCTGAAGTCGCGGCGGGCACACTGGCCCTTGCTATTGCCATGTGCGCCGGAGCTTCCATCATTTCGATCCGCAAAGCAACGCGCATCGACCCAGCCATGGTCTTCCGAGGCTAGAGGAACGCAGACATGATCGAAATCAGAGACGTAGTGAAAACCTACGGCAGCGGAAGTGCGGCCGTACATGCCTTGAACGGGATTGACCTTGATGTCAACGCGGGCGAAGTTCTGATGCTGATGGGCCCATCCGGCAGCGGCAAGACCACGCTGCTGTCCATCATGGGGTGCATCCTGCAGGCCACGTCGGGCAGCGTCAGGATCGCCGGACAGGAGATCGTCGGCCTGGCCGAACGCAAACTGCCGAAGGTCCGGCTGGACCACTTCGGTTTCATCTTTCAAGGCTTCAATCTATTCCCCGCCCTGACGGCTCGCGAGAATGTCGAACTCGCGCTGAAGCTGAAGGGCATCTCCGGCGCTGCCGGGCACAAGCGGGCGGAGCATCTGCTGGAGCAGGTGGGGCTCGCCGATAAGTTCAAGTCCTACCCGGCCGATCTCAGCGGCGGGCAGAAGCAGCGCATTGCGATCGCGCGAGCGCTGGCTGGCGATCCTCCGATTATCCTGGCCGACGAGCCGACAGCAGCGCTCGACTCGCATTCGGGCCTCACCGTCATGGAAATTCTCACTGGCCTGGCCCGCCATCGCGACCGGGCCGTGGTCGTGGTGACTCATGACAGCCGCGTGCTGCACTACGCGGATCGTATTGTTCATATCGCCGACGGCAAAATCGCGGATTCGGCTGTAGAGGAGAGAGTGGCATGAAGAAGACCTGGAGTCTCGTGGTGGTTCTATTGGCCGGCGCGGCGCTGGCATTGACGATCAGCAGCCGCCGGCAGGTGCAGGCGGCTCCGGCCGTCTCGCCCACGCCGGCGAAAGCAGGACAGTTTATCTCGGCGGCGGGCCGTGTGGAGCCGGAGGGCGAGGAGATCAAGGTTGGCAGCGAAATGGACGGCAAGCTGGCCAGGGTCGTCGTCGATGAAGGGGACAGCGTGAGGCGCGGGCAAGTGCTCGCCGTGCTTACCAATGGCGACTATCAGGCCCGGGTGGAGTTGGCCAAGGCCACGGTGGAAGAGCGCCGGGCATCGCTGGAGCGCCTGCGCAACGGTGCCCGCGACGAGGAGAAGCGGGAAAGCGAAGCTCAGCTGCGCGAAGCCCAGGCGCAGATGCAGACCGCTCTTTCCGAGCGGGACCGGCGCCAGACTCTGCTCGATCGAGGTGCGATCTCCCGCAGCGAGTACGACCTGACGGCGCGCGACTACGAAACGGCCCGCGCCCGTGTCGATGCCGCCCTGCAGAGATTGAAGCTGGTCAGGCAGCAGACGCGTGTTGAGGACATCCGGCGCGCGGAAGCCGAGTTGGCCCAATCGGAGGCCAATGTGTCCGAGGCTCAGGCGCTGCTCGAAAAGACGCTCGTTCGCTCGCCCATCGACGGCCGGGTTTTGCGCCGCTATCGCAAGGGCGGCGAGAGCGTCTCCGGCAAGGGCGATACACCGATTGTCTCGGTGGGCAATCTGGACCGGCTGAGGGTGCGAGTCGACGTCGATGAAGTGGACGTCGCCAAGCTGCACGTAGGCCAACAGGCCTGGGTGACGGCCGACGCCTACAACGGCCGCAAGTTCACCGGAAAAGTGGTGCGCATCGGGCAGGCCCTGGGCCGCAAGAACGTCCGGACGGACGAACCCAATGAGCGCGTCGACACTAAAATTCTCGAGACCCTGGTTGAGCTCGACGCCGGCCAGCAACTGCCCGTCGGCCTGCGTGTCGATGCCTTCCTGGAGGTTCAGAAGTGAGACGGTTTCTCTGGGCTCTGCTCTTGGCGGCGCCAGTGTGGTCGGAACAATTGACTTTGAAGGATGCGTTGGCTACGGCTGAGAAAGCCAGTCCGGAGGTGCAGGAGGCACGCCTGCGAACGCTGGAAAGTGAGGCGCAGGCCCTGGTCCAGAAGGCTGCTTTGATGCCGCAACTGGGGGTCAATATCGGGGTGAACTACCAGACAACGAATCTGCAGGGGATTGGTGTGATCGCGCCGGGCTTTCCGTCCCGTGTCGGCCCCTATCGAGTGTTCGACGCCCGTCCGCGCCTTACGCAGCAAGTGCTGGATCTGTCACTGCTGGCCCAATACAGGGCGGCCAAGGCTCGGGCCGGGCAGGCCAAGTTCGACGCGGAGACCACGGCTGAACGTACGCGGCTGGCGGTGATCCAGATCTATTTGCAAACCCTCGCGGCGGATTCGCGTGCCCGGGCGGCCGCGGCTCGGGTGGACACCGCCAAAGCCGTTCTGGCTCAGGTTGGGGACGCTGAGAAGGCCGGCACCTCCAGCAAGCTCGACGTGGCGCGCGCCACGCAGCGGATTGAATCGGAGCAGGCCACGCTGGTTCTGGCGCGGCGCGACCGCGATTCGCTGCTCACCAATTTGAAGAAGACCATCGGTATGCCGCAGAGTACGCCCGTGGAAGTGGTGGAGTTCACACCGAGCATGGCGGAGCCTGACGGCGGCGTCCGGCCGGAGACGCTGGCTCTCGATGCCAGGCGCAAGGTCCTGAATGAGGAGAAGCGCCAGTCGGAACGCGAGCGCTACCCGAAGATTGGCGCGTTCGGCGACTATGGTGTCCTGGGCCAGGATCCTGCCAACGCGGTCAGCACCTACACGGTCGGCGTGACGGTCTCAGTGCCCGTCTGGACCAGCGGCCGCATCGAGAACGAGATCAAGGCCGCGCGGTACCGTCTGCAGCAACTCGACCAGCAGAAGCGTGCTCTGGACCTGGCGATCGATCAGGAATCGGCGCAGGCGCGTCTGGAACGCGATGCGGCTCGCGAGGCCCTGCAATCGGCGGCTCGCGCGACAACGGCCGCTCGGGAATCACTGGAACTCGCCCGTCTACGTTACGGCGCCGGCCTGACCACCAATCTCGACGTCATCACGGCCCAGGGCAATCTGGCGCAGACCGAGGAGGAGGAGATCCGTACGCGGTATGAAGGGCTGTTGGCGTCAGCAAATCTGGCTCGTGCGCGAGGCGACGTGATGGCGTTCGTCCGTTCGCGCTGACCGCACTGCATTAAGCTGAGTAGATGGAACTCCTCATTTACCAGGTGGACGCCTTTTCGGGCAGCGTCTTCTCGGGCAATCCGGCGGCGGTTTGCCCGCTCCCCTCCTGGCTTCCGGCAGAGACCATGCAGGCGATCGCGGCCGAAAACAATCTGGCCGAAACCGCCTTTTTCGTAAATACCGGGCCGAACCGCTACCACCTGCGCTGGTTCACTCCGGCCGTGGAGATGGACCTTTGCGGCCATGCCACGCTCGCGTCGGCGTATATCATTTTCCGGTTCCTGCAAGCGGACATTGACCATGTCGCATTCGACACAATGAGCGGCGAGTTGACCGTCCAACGCCGAGGTGACCGCCTTGAGATGGACTTCCCCGCCCGTCCGCCCGAGCCGATCCGCCCTTGCCCTGGCCTGGTGGAGGCCCTGGGCGGGTCGCCGCGCAAGATACTGGCCGCGCGCGACTACTTTGTCGTCTATGACACCGAGGAGGAGATCCACGCCCTGCAGCCCGATATGGCCGGGCTGTGTGGTATCGATCGCTTTGCCGTCATTGTGACCGCTCCGTCTTCGACCCGGGGCGTGGATTTTGTTTCACGTTTCTTCGCCCCCGCACAGGGCGTCGCCGAGGATCCCGTCACAGGCTCGGCGCACTGCACATTGATTCCGTATTGGGCGGAACGGCTGGGCAAGGCGGAGCTGGTGGCTCGACAAGTTTCAAAGCGGGGTGGGACGCTGTTTTGCGCGTTGCGCGGCGAACGGGTTTCGATCGCCGGAGAGGCGGCACTGTATCTTCGCGGCAGCATAGAGTTCTGACCAGGCAAGCCACATTCCGCGCATTCGCATCGCCGAGCAGGTTGATCACGGGCCGGCGCATGTTCTGGCCGACAGCGGCGAGGTCGTCGATGGGCAATACAACCGACTGGTCTTCCGGCAACCCATGCGCTCCGGTACGCCCCATCCCGAACTCTGAAGGGTTCCTGACAAAGGTCACGGTGGTGGGCCCGAGCACCAGGCGGCGGTCGATCAGGCGATGAAACGCGCCGTGACTGGCAAACGCAAAAGGCGAGATGCCGGGCCGGATCAGAGTCAGGGTGGACAGAATCGGCTCCAGGCAGGAGACCGCAGCCGCCGTAGCGATATGGGCTCCGGTGCCATGGCCCGCCAGGTGGATGCGGGTGCGTGGCAGGGCGATGTGGATGTACTGCAGCAACAGAGCCAGGCTGCGAGCCGCGGGGGCGACGCCCTGCTCCCACCGCACCAGCCCCATGGGCATCCAAAGCACTTCCTTGGATATCTCGGAAATCATCTCTTCCGGAGTCGCACCGTCCACGGCAAACAGCAGCAAGTCAGGGATCTCATAGCGCTGGATCTCCTCCAGCAGGGTGTCTCGTTCGGACGAGTCGGGCATCCGCCCGCTCGCCTGCAAGTTCAACGGAAATTGGTTCACGCGAATTGCTCCTTCGCGAGAAAGTGTCCGGAGCCCTAACAAGCGATTTCGGGCCTAATACTCCCAAACCATTGATAACACGCCGAAGATATATTTTGAACTTGTGAACCGACTCTGCCTGGACGGGCAAAAAGACCGAGAAGTCGCGTAGCGACGGTGCTACCGGCGCACGAGGCTGCGGCTGGATTGGGAACCGGAGGAACCCGTCTCGTTCATGGCAACTCGGGCCTTCGTGACGAAGCCAGCCATCGACTTCGACATGTGGTCCAGAACTGTCGCCCACTCTTCCAGGTGCTCTTCACCCTGCGCCGTGAGCTTGTAGACGCGGCGGGCCGGGCCACCTTGGTCAGTCTCCCACTCCGAGGCGACGTTACCGTTCTGCTCCAGCTGGCGCAGCGTCCGGTAGAGCGCAGCCCGCTCGATCTCGGCGTCGGTAAGAGCGTGATCCGGCAGATCTCCGGCGAGATCGTAGCCGTACGACTGCCCTTTTGTCTTGAGCAGATAGAGGACCACCGGCTCTACGAATCGATATAGGTTACCCATGGCGCACGTGCAGGGATGATCTTTGCCGTGCCGTGCGCAGTCTTTTCGCGCCAATGGTTTGAGCTCCTCTCCAGGGAATCCTTTGTCACGCAAAGGATACCATCGGAGCGGAATAGATGCAGCTTTCACCTAGCGGCAGTACACCGAAGTTGGCTCCGGTGCACTGCCCGACTGCCGGAGTGCCACTGGACTATTTGGTGTAGTTGAAGACCAGCACCGAACTGAACTTCACGGCCTGCCCGTCTTTCGTGTAGGGCGCGAACTTCCACTGCTTGGCCGCGGCCACACTCGCGGCCGTGAACATCGCGTTTCCTTTCAACACCTTGGCCTCAGTCACGTCGCCCTGTGCATTCACCTCGATGGCGACTTCCTGCTGTCCCTGAATATTCAACTGCCTGGCTGCGATTGGGTATTCCGGAGTCACCCTTTTCGACGCCCTTGATATGGCGTTTGCCGTCGTCATCGTGGTGTCGTCCTGCGCTAAGGCCGAACCGCACCACACAACACAGATTGCCAAGGCCAGTAGCATTACCCGCATGTCATTTTTCTCCTGTTTGAATCCGATCGTTGGCCCGCGCTGATCTACCAGGCGGGCTGAGCATGCCGGTCTCATCGGCCTGGGGGGAGGAGTCTTGAAAGGAAATCTTGGACAATTATCTGGGCGCCGCGGCCCGCCGCCAGTCTTCGTACAACCGCGCCGCTTGGTCGCCGCCCATCGGAGTCGCATATTCAGGCAGACTGAACAGCACGGGAGCGTTGCGGGTCGACCGCCGCGCCACTACCAACTGCCATTCAATCCGCGACCACGGAGCCGGCCGCCCACGGAATTCCGCTGCGTCGCCGGCCGGTTCGAAGATCTCGACCACGACCGTCAACTTTCGCCCCAAACTCCGGCTCAGGGCATCGAGACGCTCCGGCCAACTCTTCGCGTTCGCGGGCCGGGCGCCGATTCCGTCCTGAAAGAGGACCTTCTCCAAGCCACCGCCCGCCACGCGCTTCCAAAACGAGCCCAGATCAGCGGGCGTCACTATCGCATTCGAGAATCCACTCATTGCCAGGGGCCGCAGTCCGCGATGTAGCCGGCTGACGTGCGCCCTCAGCGCTTCTGTCCCGGCCCGACCCGCCCAATGTCCGTCATCGATCTCTTCCGGCAGATACCATCCCCGAAACGCCGCGCGGCCCCGCACCGCCGGATTTAGCTCTTGGGCCAACGCCAGATGCCGTTCCGCGATCCGACCCAGTTGCGCCGCGGCGCCGCCCTGCTCCACGCTCCGCCACCAAGAGGACTCGTGCGCCAGCCCCACCCAGACGCTCATGCCCGCCTGGTCTGCCAGCTCCAGGACCCGGGCCGTCAAGGGGGCGTAGTCGATGCCGTCATAGCGGGTCCACTGGATCACCAACTCGCGAACATGCAGTTCGGAGAGATACCCAAATAGTTGGCTCCAGCGCGCCGCGTCCCAATCCTGGTGACTCCTCCAGAACTGCAGGAATGTTCCGATCCCACCGGCCGCTGGTGAACCCACGGCCGCCCCGGCCGCCAGTTTCAACGCCTCGCGACGGGTCACGCTTGCCAAAGCCACGATTTCAAAGTATCAGCAGAATTCTTTCCGTGCCCGGGAACCGGACGCTGAAAGTGGTGTCCATATTGACAGCCGCGCGAAGCGGTGCTAGTTTTCTAGCAGGCTGGCAGAAAAACCGCATATGACCGCACCCCGCAAAACACCACTCAATCTCAGCCGCCGCGAGCGGCAGATCATGGAGCTTCTCTTCCGCCTCGGCCGTGCCACCGCCTCGGAAATTCATCAGGCGATGCCCGACCGCCCCAGCTACTCCGCGGTGCGCGCCCATCTGCGCACGCTGGAAGAGAAGGGCCACGTCCGCCACGAGGCCGAGGATCTGCGCTATGTCTATTCGCCTACGACGCAGCCGGCCCAGGCGCGCAAGACCGCACTGCGCCACATGGTGGATACGTTCTTTGGCGGATCGGCGGCCCGGGCCGCAGCGGCACTGCTGGACAACCGTTCCGCCCGGCTCACCGAGGCAGAACTCGACGACCTGGCTTCGCTCATAGACAAAGCAAGAAAGGATGGACGCTGACATGACACCCGCCGTTGCCACACTGGTGCTGCTTGCCCTGAAATCCTCCGTGCTCGTCGGACTGGCTGCCCTGGCGGCCCTCGCGTTGACCCGCGCCTCAGCCGCCGCCCGCCACCTGGCGTGGCTGGCCGGTTTTGGCGCCGCGCTGGCTCTGCCGGTTGTTTCCGCTCTCTTCGCCTGGCTACCGGCCGCCTGGGCCCCGCAACTGGCGTCCACCATCGCTCCGGTAGCCGCCACGACGCGGACGGTGCTGACGGTCACGGCCGCGGCGCCGGCCTGGTCCGCCGCCGGTGGACTGGTGCTGATCGTCTGGACCGCGGTGGCCTCCCTGCTCCTCCTACGCGCTGCTTTCGCCCAGTACCGGGCATGGCGTCTGGCCCGTCAGTCGGAATCGTGGCACGGCTTCGAGAACCAGTGCGTGCGGCTCTCGGAAGATATCGACGTGCCGGCCGTCTGTGGGCTGGCCAGACCAGTAATCCTGCTGCCCGAGTCGGCCCTCGACTGGCCGGCCGATCGTCTTGAGCTCGTCCTGCGGCACGAAGCCATGCACGCCGCGCGCCGCGATACGCTTTCTCAACTTGTCTCCAACCTGGTCTGCGCGCTCTACTGGCCCCTGCCGTGGGTCTGGTTTGCCGCCGCACGGCTGCGCATGGAGGCCGAGCTGGCCTGCGACGACGCCGTCCTCCGTTCCGGGGAGCGCGCCTCCGACTACGCGGGCCACCTGATCGACATTGTCCGTGGCCTCTCCGGCCGCGAACGCGTCCCACAAGGAGGGATCCCCATGGCCCGAATCTCCGACCTCGAGCGCCGCCTCCGCGCGATGCTCAACCCCGAAATGAACCGCCGGCCGGCTGGCCGTCGGATGGTCGCGACCGCTGCTGTCGCCGCGCTCTCAATCCTCGCTCCCCTGGCGGCGTTGCGGCTGCCGGCCTCCGCGGCTGCGCCGGGCAGCATCGGCGGCGTCGTCCGCGACGTCAGCGGCGCGGCCATCCCCCGCGCCCGAGTGACTCTCACATTCCCCGGCTCGGACCGCAAGGAGGTGACGCTCACCGACGCAGTAGGCCGATTCAACTTCGAGCCCATCCCGGACGGCAACTACGCCGTGCGTGCGGCTTCGCCCGGCTTCGCCCTTTCCGCGATCAAGCAGCTTTCGCTCGCCGGTGGCAGCGGAGCCGACATCGAGATCATGCTGCAACCGGGTCAAGTGAGCGAGTCGCTGACCGTCAGCGGCGAGGGCACGCCCAAGAGCGCACCCACCCCGTCCGGGCCTCCCACGCGCATCCGAGTCGGGGGCAACGTGCAATCCACGAAGATCGTAAACATGGTACGGCCCGTCTATCCGCCGGAGTGCAAGGCCGCCGGCATCGAAGGAACCGTTCTGATGCGCGCCGTGATTTCCCGCGACGGGGACATCATCTCCCTGCAGCGGATCAATCAGATGGTGGATGACCGCATTGCCCAAGCCGCCCTCGACGCCGTCGCCAAGTGGAAGTACCAGCCCACGCTGCTAAACGGTGAACCCATCGAGGTGATCACCGAAATTGAGGTGAATTTCACTCTCGCGCGTTAGGGCCGATGCCTACGGGCGCGTAGCCAGAGCCTGGGCGATGACCGCTTTCGCTTCGGCTAGCTCCGCGCCCGTCAACTCCATCCTCGGAGCCCGGACTCGCGCGTTCCCCATGCCCACTTCCTGCTGCGCCAACTTGATCAACTGCACGAACTTCGGAACGGTATCCATCCGCAGCAGCGGCAGGAACCACTTATAGATCTCGAAAGCCCGCTGCTTATCCCCGCGCACAGACGCATCGAAGAGAGCCACGGATTCCGCCGGGAAAGCGTTCACCAAGCCCGCAATCCAGCCCACCGCGCCAGCCAGTGCCGCTTCGAAGATCAGGTCATCCACGCCCACAAGAATCTTGAGGCGATTTCCCGCCAGAGCCCGCAGCGACGCGACGCGACGGACATCGGCGCTCGACTCCTTGATGGCAACGAGATTCTCGTGCTCGGCGAGCAGTTCGCCAACCTGTTCCGGGATGAAGTCGGTCTTGTAGGCCACTGGATTGTTGTAGAGCATGCAGGGCAGCTTGGTGGCCGCGATGACAGTGCCGACATGGGCCTTCATCTCCCGCCAGTCGCCGCAGTAGACGTAAGGCGGCAACACCATCAGGCCGCTGCAGCCAGCGTCGGCCGCCATCTTGGCGATCCTGACCGCTTCGTCCGTGCTCAGGGCCGAGACGCCGGCAACCACGGGCGAGTTGGGCCCGATCGCCGCGACGGCCGTCTTCAGCACCGCCTGCTTTTCGTCGAAGGTGAGTGTCGCGCCCTCGCCCAGCGAGCCCAGCGCCACTACGCCGGCGCATCCATTCTCAATCTGCCACTGGCAGTGCCGCGTGAAGAATTCGTGGTCCACACTCATGTCTTCGCGGAATGGCGTGGTAATCGCCGGAATCACTCCGTTCCAATTCATAATTGCCTCTTTTCTATTAAGCTCCCGACCTTCACCGGAAATACCGGCGGACGCGTCGATTCCGCGCCCCAGCCAAACAAAAACCTGGTCGCTCCGCCACACACGCGGCCTTGGCACGAGCCCATGCCGCAACGCGTCTGGAGCTTCGCTTCGCGCCAACTGGTCATGCCTTCCAGCGCGCCGCGCGTCACATCCTCGCACCGGCACACGAACGTATCAGACTCGGCCAGCGCGCGCAGTTCCGGGCGAGGCGCGAACGACCGCTCGAGCCGTGCCGCGAAGGCCTGCGTGCGCGACCGCCGTGCGAACAGCTTCTCGGCGAGGCCACGTAAGCCGGCGGCAGCCAGACCGGCGATCTCGCCTTCCACCAGCGATTTCTCGACGCCGCCGATGCCGGTCACTTCCCCGGCTGCGAAGACTCCATCCACACTCGTTTCCTGCCAGTCGTCGACCACCACCGATCCCTGCGCGACATGGCAGCCCACCAGCGCGGCCAACTCCGTATTCGGTATCAGGCCGTAGCCCACTGCCACCGCATCGCAGTCCTGCTCCATGACAGATCGGCCGCGGCGCATCCCGACACGTTCCACCCGTCCGCGCCCCGTCGCCACTTCCACCCAACTGCCGGTGTAGAGCGGAACGCCCCACAACGTCATCATCATTTCCGCGCCTTGCGCGACTTTAGATGGTGAGTTCCACAGCGACGCTCCGAAACCCGCTACGCTGCGCCAATCGGCCTGTTCCACCACAGCCGAAACGACCGCTCCGCGCTTGCGCAATAGGGAGGCGACCGCGAGGAGAAGTGGACCGGTACCGGCCACAACAATCCGCTTGCCCGTCACATCCAGGCCCGATTTCACCAGGGCCTGCATGCCGCCCAGGCCGAATACTCCGGGTAGCGTCCACCCCGGAAAGGGTACGAATTGCTCCCGCGCGCCGGTCGCCAACACGTAGCTTCGCGCCTCCGGAAGTGTATCAGCGACTACACTGCCAAAGCGCACTTCCACACCCGACTTCGCAAGCCGCTCCACCCAGGGCTCGGCGCCGTTGCTCCGCCAGATCTGCCCGCCCGCCGCCGGATTGTCATCCAGCACCAGGACGCGCGATCCCCATTCAGCCGCCCTGCACGCCGCCGCGATGCCGGCCGGGCCCGCGCCCACGACCACCACATCCCAGCGCCTCATGACGTCCTCACCTGCATGCCTTCGCGCACCAGGGCCTGGCAACTGCGGCAATGCTCCACGCCGTCGATCGTCACCCGGCATTCGAAACAGATGCCCATCCCGCAAAGCGGGGCCCGCGCTTCGCCCGTTACCGAATGGCGGAAGGCAGGCACGCCGGCGTTCAGGAGAGCCGCCGCGACACTCGTGCCCGCTTCCACGCGAAGCGAACGCCCATCGACGAACACAGTCACGTGTTTAGGCATGCATGCACCGCCCGGGCAGATAGGGTTCGGCTGGGATCACGGCGGGACGCCCTAGAATCAGGTCCGCCAGCAAGCGCCCGGTCCCTAGCGACGTCGTGATACCCAGCCCCTCATGGCCGGTCGCCAGCCACACCCGCTCCGTACCCGGCACCGGTCCAATCAGCGGTAGCTTGTCAGGCGTCGCGGCCCGGAAGCCGGTCCAGGTCCGAATCGCGGTCAGTCCGGTGATCTCCGGCATATACTCGGCCGCACGGCTCAACATGCGTCTGAGTATCGGCCGGTCCACGCCGCTGTGCTCCACACCATACTGCCGGGAAGACCCAATCAACACCTGCCCTGTCTTCCGAGGCTGCGCGTTGAAAGCCACGGAATCGCCCTTCGACGAATGGGCACTCTTCAAGTAGCCCAATTCGATCAGTTGGTGACGCACGAAGCCCGGATAACGGTCGGTGATCACGAGGTGCCCCTTGCGTGGAGCCACTGGAATTCCCGCGGTCAATCGAACCGACCTGCCCCCCGCCGCGTTCACAACGGCGGCACCGGAGACCATTGTTCCGTCAGCCAGTTTCGCTCCGCTATCTGTAATGGTGCTTACACCTAGACCCGTCACGACCGTGGCTCCGCTTTGCTTTAGCATCCAGTGCGCCGCCACCGGCGGATAGACCACGGAATCGCCCGGCACCAGCAGACCGCCGGCCATGCCCTTCCGCAGATGGGGCTCGGCCTCGGCCAACTGCCGCCCGTCCAGGACCTCCACCTTCAGGCCCCGTTCCGCATAGAAGACCTGCTTGCGCCGTACCTCGGCCATCTCCTCTTCATCGGCCGCCACCCACAACGTTCCGCACGGCAAATGTTCCACGCCCGCCGGCATGGAGGCGATCCGCTCGTTCCACATTCGTTCCGACAAGGCAGTCAGTTGGAACTGCGCCTCCGAGTCGTCCATCACGACGATGTGACCCATCCCCGCGGCCGTTGCGCCACCGCCAATCACCGATTCTTCGATGACCGTTACCGACAGACCACCGGCCGCGCACTCATACGCACACGCGGCACCCACGATGCCTCCGCCCACAATTACGACATCGGCGGAGCGTCCGCTCATCCCCGGATCCCCCAGCAGAACGGGTCGTCGTCGTTCAGGACCAGGCGCGCCTCGGCATTCACAAACGCGCTGCCGCGAATGCTCGGATAAACGTGATCGCCCTCGGCCCGCACGGTTCCTTCGAAGACCGAGCCCACAATACTCTCCTGCCGCCACACCTGGCCCTCGGCCAGTTTCCCGTCGGCGTACAAACAAGCCAGCTTGGCGCTGGTGCCGGTGCCGCAGGGAGACCGGTCGTACGCCTTGCCGGGGCACAGCACAAAGTTCCGGCTGTCGGCTATCTGGGAAGGACCAAACACTTCGATGTGGTCGATCTCCTGGCCATTCGCGCCGGTGATGCCACGCGCCGTCAGCGCCTGCCGTACCTTCCACGTGAACTCCGTCAGTGCTTCCAGGTTCCGGAACTCCACAGCAACCGGCGACGCGCCGATCAGATAGAACCAGTTCCCGCCCCAGGCAATATCGCCGCGGACCGTGCCGTAACCCTTCACGTCCACCGGGACGTCCTTGGCCAGACGGTAGCTGGCGACATTCGATACGGTGACCTCGCCCGACTCATGCAGTTCCGCGCTGACTTCGCCCACCGGCGTCTCGATCCGCACGGTTCCTGGAACAATCCGCTCCAGATACGCGAGCGTCGCCACGAGGCCGATGGTGCCGTGCCCGCACATGCCCAGGTAGCCGACATTGTTGAAGAAGATCACGCCAGCCGCGCAGTCGCGGTCCACGGGATCGCAAAGCAGCGCGCCCACAACCGCATCCGAGCCGCGCGGTTCATTCACCACCGCCGATCGGAACTGGTCGTGTTCCGCTCGAAACCGGGCGAGGCGCTCGGCCATGGATCCCTGGCCCAAGTCCGGGCCCCCACCCATCACCACCCGGGTCGGCTCACCACCGGTGTGGGAATCCACTACGTGTACTTCCCTGCGCATTCTCATGTTCGAAACTTCCAGTATCTCGCTCCGTGCCTACTCATAGAACCGCCAGGTTGTCCGGAAATCGCGCGTCAGCTTCTGCCCGGTCAGGCTGGCCCGCACCAACTCGATGGGGATGGAGTTCTCCTGCAGGATCCGGTCGTGAAACGCCCGGTTCGTCATCCTGCCGGAGTCCACCAGTTCCTTATGGAGCGCTCGGATCTGTAATCCGCCCAACAGATAAGCCGCCTGGTACAGGGGCCCGTACTCGTCGCTTTCGAACGACCGCCGGACCTCACCCGCCGCGTTGTCGCGCTCATGGCCCACCCGTTCCACCAGAAAGTCGATACACTCCTGCGCCGTCATCTTCTCCAGGTGAAAACTCAATGAGAAGATGATGCGCGCGCAACGGTGCATCCTCCAGAACAGTGCACCCACCCGATCTTCGGGCCCTTGCTGGAACTTCATGTCCCACAGCAGCATTTCCCAGTAGAGCGCCCACCCCTCCACTCCAAACGGAGTGTTGAAGCCCTGCCGCCACGGTTTGTAGCGGTCGCTCATGAACAACTGCAGGTGATGCCCGGGAATGAGCTCGTGGAACACGGTCGCCCGCGAGAAGTGGATGTTGTTGCCGCGCATCGACATCAGCTTCTGTTCCTGGGTCATGCCGTCCGTCGGATACGAGACGCTGATCACTTCCCCGCCCGTGAAGAACGGGTTGACGAGCTGCCGCTGGGGCGTCATCATCTCCATCCGCCAGATCTCCTTGGCCAGCGGGGGCACGGTCACCAGATCATGTTTCTCGACAAATGTTTCGGCCTCCACGGCCAACTGGCGGATCAGTTCCGGCTGCTGCCCCGGTTCCACATGCAGCGTTTTGACGTGCTCCAGCGCCTTGTGCCAGTCGTCGCCGTAGCCCATCTCGCGCGCCGCCTTCTTCATCTCGTTCTCACACCAGGCGAATTCCTTGTTGGCGAGCGCGATCAGCTCCTCCGGCGTGTAGGGGATCATCTCGGCCTGCAGCTCGCTCAGCAGCGCCTCACGGCCAATGGGCAAGCCGACCACCGTGGTCTTGTCGTCCGGCTTCACGCCGACGATCTTTTCCCGCAGGAATGCGGAATAGGATTCCAGCGCCTTGTCGGCGCTCTTGTAGGGATCCGCCGCCCACCAGGTGAACACCGGGTCGTAGCCGGCGTAGAACTTGTACCAGTGCTCCAGCGTGCGCCGCAGCCCGGCCAACGCCGTCACCGCGCGATTCGCGGTGGTCTTCTTGATACCCGGCGCGCCCGGCTTCAGTTCCGCCTCGATCGACTTCCGCAGCGCCTCGACCTGCTTGCGGATGTCATCCAACGTGGCGGCCGCCTTCGCCGAATCTACTTTCTCCATGCGTTGCCGCGTCTCTTCCAGGCCGACGATCGACGCCCGGAACGGCAATAACGACGCGGTCTCGGCCTCTATCTTTGACCGGAATTCCAGTTGCCGCAGCTCGCGCCCGATCTCGTTCCGCAGCAGCAGCCAATCGATGCGGCTCTCCTGATTGAGCTTGTCGAAGTCCATCGCCTCGACGCGCGCCAGCCACTCGGTGTTGAATTTCTGCATGCGCGCCCGGCGGCCCGGAGACTCCACACGGTAGCGCCGCTGCAGTGCGGCCCGGTCGTCCTGATAGCGCTCCACAACCGGTCGCATTGCGCTCTGATTGGCGTCAAACTCGGGATCCGCCCCAAAGGCGGCACGAGCCGAGAGACACAGGACACTCAGCACCACGATTCGGTGAAGCAAATGGACCTCCATGCAAGCGCTTTAGTATTTCTACCGCGCTAGCGAGGCCCAACGCCAGCACCCAATCCGGTGCCGCTACTTCCGCCGTAGTTTCAACGTCATCCCGACCGTGATTGTTCGCCCGTACCCCGGAGTCGCGTGCACCCGGTACATCGGCTCCTCCCCCTGCAGTCTCGACTCGAAGTAGTTTTGCGTCTCGTAATACGACCGGTCCATCAGGTTGTCCACGCCCAGATGGAGATCGATGTTCCGGCTCATCCGGCGCGAAATCCATAGATCGAAGACGGTGTTGCCCGAGGCAAGAATGGAGGGATCCTCGCCATCGAGACGGTAGTGGTCGATCGCCCGCATGCGCAGCGACCCGCTCCAGTTCTTCCACCCCGATAGCGTCACGCCCGCGTTCGCAACAAAGTGCGGAGCGCTGTCCACGTACACCCTGGGCTCGCCCAGATAGAAAGCATTTGTCACCTTCGTGATGCCACCATTCAAGGACACGAACCGGTTGATCTCCGCCGATGCCTTGGTTTCAAAGCCGTACGACCGGCTGGGTCCCTTGAACTCGATGGTCCCGTCATCCGGGATGTACACCTGCTCATTCGAACGCGCAATGTAGAAACCTGCCACCTGCGCGGCAAACCGGCCCGTCCTCACCGCTATACCCGACTGTGAGAAGTCGGTGGTCGCCACACGCTCCATGTCGGGATTCTTCACGATGGCCCGGGCATCAGAGGTCGAGATGCCGCGTCCGTAGTTCGCAAACAAAGTCACCGGCAGTCTGTGAGTCGGAGTGAACGACGCGCTGGCCTTCGGCTGCCAACGCCCGGCATTCCTCACTCCACTGCTCAACGGATCCACCTTGTCCGCCAGATCAAACCGGAACTCGTCGAACCGCAGGCCAGCCCCCAACAGCAACTTCCCCTGCAGCAGGCTGAAATTCTCCTGGACATAGCCCGCGCCGTTCGTGATGTCGGCGTGCGACCGGGTCGCAACACCAACGGGCACTCTGTCGACGCGCGGATACAACCCGACGTTGATCTGATTCGCGTGGAAGTTCGCACCCGTGGAGAGATAGCCCGTCATTCCGAACAGCTTGTGGGGCCGCAGGTACTGCACGTTGGCGCCCTGCTGCAGTCGTGAGTCATGCTGCTGGAACGCATCGCCGTTCACGGGGTCGTTCAGATAAAACGTAAAGTCCATGAAATGATCGAAGAGCGATCGCCCCACGAAGGCGTCCACCTTCCACACCTGACCGTTGTCGCCCTCCTGCCGCCAGTAACCGGCCAATGTTCCATTCCACTGTCTGATGCCATTCGTCGGATTCACGGCGTCGAACGGGTTCAGGCGGCCCGACTCGATCTGATCCACGGGCAACTGCCCCGACGAGTAAGAGTCCGCGCGGCCCGCGTTGAACTTCAGCGCGACTTGCCGCCGATCGTCGATCCTCCGCGTCACGTTCGCCGTCACGTTGTCGCGACGGTAACCCAGCGGATGAATAAACGGCCCATTCGAGAACGAGCCCTCGTAGGCAAACAGGGCATCGGTTTTCTGCAACGTGGGGCTGTACGAGAAGAAGCCGCGAGCCGTGTCGTACGATCCGCCTTGCATCCGGAACGTCAACTCGTCCGGCATCGTGTCGCGCGTCAGGATATGCACCACGCCCAGACCGCTGAAGTCGCCATACTCCGCGCTGAAAGGCCCGTTGATCAGGTTCACTTCCTTGATCAACTCCGGCGAAAGGCTTTTCAGACTTCCGAGATAGCCCTGGCCGTGCCCTTGCGTCGACTGGTTCTGCCCCACGCCATCGGTCAGCACCTTCAAGCCGCCGCTCACGCCGCCATGATCCAGGTTGAAGCCGAACCTCCGGATCTCAACGCTCTTCGCGCCACCCTCATGCTGCCCGGCGTTAATGCCCGCATCCAGGATGTGGAAGATTTGGTCGTCCCGCGAGAAGAGCGTCTTCTGGACCACCTCGCCATTCCGCCGGTCGATGGTCACCTCCACGGGGGTGCCCACAACCACGACGCTCTGGTGCAGCACCGGTAATGCGGGCGTCTCCTCCTTTGGCTTCGAGTCCGTGGGAGGGGTCTGAGCGGCCACAGTCCCCACCAGGGCCAATATCCAAGCAAATCGGTACATCGGGTTCCTTTGTGGCATAGTATCACGATTATGACAATCGTATGCGTACAAACTGGGCGGCTTCTCACACTCCTACGACATCCAACTTCCATCGGATTTCGTACAGCTTCCTGAAAGGCAAAATCACCACGTGAGACCGTTTGCTTGGATGTGTGTGTGGATCCTTGTCCCTCTGGCCACGGCCCTGTTGCGTTCGCCGGAGGACCTCGCTTTCCTGGAGCGCCTGAAACGCCGCGAACCCGACGCAGCCGCTGAGCTTTACGATCGCTATGGCCGCATCGTCTATTCGCTGGTCCTCCGCATGGTACGGAACCAGGCCGTTGCCGAAGAGCTCGTCCAGGAGGCGTTCCTCCGCGTTTGGCACCGATCCCAATTCTTCGACCCCGAAAAGGGCGGCTTCGCCACATGGATCCTCGCCGTGGCCCGGAATCAGGCCATCGACTATCTGCGCTCGGTCACCGGCCGGCAGTGGAAGGGAGAAGTCGCCATGGATCGCATGGACGAGCCGGCGCTCTTCCAGACCATCGAAGAGGAGCTCATCCACACCGATCGGGTTCGCCAGATCCGGTCGGCGATCGGAAAGCTGAAGGACACGCACCGCCAGGTGATCGAGCTCGCCTACTTCGAGGGTCTCTCGCAAACTGAGATCGCCGCACGCATCAGCCAGCCCCTGGGCACAGTAAAGACCTGGATGCGCACGGGCTTGAAGCTTCTGCGCGATGAACTCGACACGAAGGTCCCGGCATGACCTGCGACAACTACTCCGAAGAGTTCGAACTCTATGCGCTGGGCCTACTCGAACCCGACGAACAGGCCGAAATGGGTGCGCACCTCAACACAGGCTGCGAAACCTGCCAGGCTCCCCTGCGCCGCGCGCTGGTTCTGAATTCGATGATTATGCGAAGCGTCAACGAACTCGCCCCGAGGCGCTCTCTACGCAGTGCGGTTCTGCGTACCCTGACTGGCCGCGATCATTCACCCGCCTGGGCGTTCATCTGGGCCGGCCTCGCCACCGGCCTGCTGACGCTGACTGTGTGGATGGGTAACCGGAACCACGAGCGGGAACAGCAGTTGGCCGACGCCCGCCACCAACTGGAATCGCAGAAGGTCCGCTCCGCGCGGATTCAGCAAGCCCTGGCGGTTCTCAGCGATCCGGGCACGCGGCTGGCAACGGCGGGCCAGGAGGAGGTCCAACCCCGGGCGTCCTACTTCCTCAACCCGAAGCGCGGCGTCGTCATGATCGGCGCCCATCTGACAGGCCTCGACCCAGCCCACGTCTATCAGATGTGGATCATTCCCAAGGGGCAGAATCCCAAGCCCGCCGGCCTCTTCCGGCCTGACGACGCGGGCAATGCCGTGCATCTTTTCGAAACCCAATTGGCGCCGGGCACGACAGCGGCCTTGGCCTTGAGCGTCGAGCCCGAAGCCGGATCCGCGGCGCCCACGACCACACCCATCCTGGTGGCGCCGGTGACTGGAGATTAGGGGGGAGAGAGGAGTTGGGGAGCCGCCGCCGTCTGGCGAGGCTCCCCGAGGGACTCTACGCGATCTTCGGAACTTCGAAACCCTTGCGATAGTTGCGTGTGAACATGGCGTTCGCCTCGGCGTCACCCTTCACTTCGCACTTCACCGGATCGAGCGTCAGGCTGCGGCCCAGGCGGTAGCTGATGTTGGCCAGGTGCATCAGTGTCGCGCTCATCGCGCCTTCCTCGATGGGTCCGTTCAGCTTCGAATAGTCGTTGGCGCGGACGGCTTCGATGAAGTTCACCCAGTTCGACCCACCGGCGCTCTTGGCCGGACCCGGCTCCGCTTCACGGCCCAGGTAGGTCCTGTAGCTGGCGTAGCCGTCGATGGCCATGTAGCCCTTTGAGCCGTAGAAGACGTTGCCAACCGTGTTGCTGTCTTTGCGCTTGCCGCCCTCGCCGATGCCGGCTTCGTGGTTCGACATCCAGTGCCGCACCTCGAACACCATCATCTTCGTCTTGCCGCCTTCGTTGAACTCATAGGTGGCGGTGAGGACGTTGGGGGTCTCCTGGTCGTCGTCGAACATGAAGTGTCCGCCCATGGCGTGGACCTTGGTCGGCAGCTTCACACCCAACAGCCAGCGGCAGATGTCCACCTCG
Source organism: uncultured Paludibaculum sp. (assembly GCF_963665245.1). NCBI lineage: Bacteria > Pseudomonadati > Acidobacteriota > Terriglobia > Bryobacterales > Bryobacteraceae > Paludibaculum > uncultured Paludibaculum sp. The sequence goes on along the minus strand of NZ_OY762268.1, from coordinate 375,764 downwards.
TGGATGCCCTGGTTGCCGAAGTCGCCGTTGCCCGTATCCCAGAACCAGTGCCAGTTGTAGTGGAAACGGTTCTTGGTGAACTCACGTTTCGGCGCTGGGCCCAGCCACAGGTCGTAGTTCACACCGGCGGGCACCGCTTCCGGCTTCGCCCGGCCGATAGTGTCGCGCCACTTGTAGCACAGGCCGCGCGCCATGTAGACGTCGCCGATGAGCCCATCCTTGATCTGCTGCGCCGCTTCCCGCAGGCCCTCGGTGGAGCGCGCATTCACACCGTGCTGCACGATCTTGCCGTACTTCTTGGTCGCCGCCACAATCTGCTTCGACTCGTAGATGTTGTGCGAAGCCGGCTTTTCCACGTAGACGTGCTTGCCCGCCTGCAGAGCCCAGATGGTTTGCAGCGTGTGATTGTGATTGGGCGTGGCAATGGAAATGGCGTCAATCGACTTGTCTTCCAGCACCTTGCGCAGATCGACGAAACGCGCCGGCTTCTTGCCGGTAGCCGTCGCCACTTCGCCCAACCGCTTGTCGAGGACACTCTCGTCGATGTCGCAGAGCGCGGCGATCTCGACGTTCTTCATCCCTTCATAGGCCCGGATGTGGCTATTTCCCTGCCCTCGCAGGCCCACGCAGGCCACGCGGATCGTGTCGTTCGGACTGGCCAGGGCGCTAGCCGATAACGGGGCCGCGGCGGCTGCGCTCATCAGGAAGTGGCGGCGATTCATCTCATCTCCTTTACGGACTGCCAATACTATATAACAGGATGGGTAGCATCCCGAGGTTACTGATATGCCATTCAGTCATGACGAAGCCAAGCTGATCGCTGGTTACACTCTGGCCAACTATGAGCGGGAAAGAAACACAACGAAGACCGTGATCGCCGCAATTCCGCACGGCCAGGAGGACTACAAACCACACCCAAATTCCATGCCCGCCCTGCGGCTGGCTTTCCACATTGTGGCCAGCGAGAAGTTCTTTCTCGATGGTGTTATTAAGGGTGCGTTCGAGTCTGGCGGTGACATGCCGGACTCCATCAAGACGCCGTCCGACGTGCTGGCGTGGTACGACGTCAATGTGCCTCCGGCCATCGACGCAGTCAAGGCACTGCCGGCCGAGTCCATCAGCAAAACTATTGATTTCTACGGAATGATGAAGGCACAGGCGATGACCTATCTCTCGCTGATGCTAGGCCATTCCATCCACCACAGGGGGCAATTATCGGCCTATCTTCGCCCCATGGGCGCCAAGGTCCCCAGCATCTACGGACCCAGCGGCGACAGTGCGCTCGGCTCGTAGTGTCCTGTCCGGGACTCGCGAGACAAGCGCTGGCGCCGGACGCAGGTTACGAATGTGTGGATGTATCCGCCGCCGCCACATGCATGATCTGATAGCCCAGCAGTCCGGGCATCAGGCGAGTGGCCACCGCCAGGCAAGCGTTCAGCGCCCGCATGACACGTGACTTCGGCTGCAATCCCAATGCCAGTTCTACCGGCATGACGGTCAGCTTTTCCCTCACGCTTTTCAGCCCGCAGTCTTCCATCATGCGCCGGGCCGTCCTGCGGGTGTAGAAGCGCAAGTGGGTGCTGTCGAGAATGCCGCGCGGCGCGTAGTCGAATCGTCCGGCCAGCAGTTGAAGCCGCACGGTGATGTTGGCGACGTTCGGCACCGAGACGATGATCCGGCCACCCGGCCTGAGGGCTTTGGTCGCTTCGCGCAGCAGCCGTTCGGGGTCTCGCAGGTGCTCTAGCACATCGAGCAGCAGCACGTAGTCATAGCGCCTGTCGCCCACGACGGTTGAGATATCGCCGGTGTCCAGATCCATCTGGCGGTAGTCTTCCAGAGCGTCCAGGTTGGCCGGCGTTTCCAGAAAATCAATGCCTGTCACGCGATGGCCGTTTTCCTTGAGCTTCGACGCAAAATAGCCGTGGCCGCAGCCGATGTCGAGAATGTCCTTGTCGTGGCCCGTGAGCCGCAGCGCGTAGTCGTGGCTGGAATGACGGCTGGTTTTGATGGGATAGCGCGCGTAATACTCGGCGAACTCAGGCGCCTGCCGCGAGGAATTGACCGTGCCCTGATAACGTCGAACAGCCCGGTAGACGTTGGCCGCGTACTTGAGCCCGTCCACGTAGCAGATTTCGTCGCCGTAGTACGTGGGGATCGGCACCTCACGGATCCGCATGTTCTGGTGGTGCAGCTTGATGATGATCTCCGTGTCGAAGTGGAAATCATCGGTCATCTGCCGCATGTCGATCTGCTTCAGCGCGTGCAGATTGTAAGCCCGGAAGCCGCTGTGGAACTCGGTCAGGTTCAAGCCCAAAGCCAGGTTCTCGAAGTTCGTGAGGATCCGGTTGCCCACGTACTTGTAGAGGGGCATGCCGCCCTTGCGCGCTCCGCCGAACTCGCTCATCATCCGCGAGCCGAAAACAGCGTCGGCCTCACCTGTGACCAGCGGATGGTACATCCGGGCCAGCACTTCGGGCGCGTATTGACCGTCGCCGTGCAATAGCACGCAGATGTCAAAGCCCTTCTCGACGAAATACTGGTAGCCCGCCTTCTGGTTCCCGCCGTAGCCGACGTTGCGTTGCTGACGCAGGATCTTCAACTTCGGCAGGTCGAGCAGCGCCTTCAACCCCAACGCGAGCTCAAAGGTCGCGTCCGGACTGGCGTCGTCCAGGATGACAACCTCTTCCACATTGCGCCAGACCGCCGGCGGAATCCGCTGCAGTACGCCCTTCAGGGTCGTCACCGCGTTGTAGGTGACCACGAGAATGCCGATCCGCTTGCCACGACAGTCGGCCATCGCGGGATCCCCGGCCAGGTGGCGAAAAGCCGGCTTCGGCTCGTACTGCAACTCGACAATCCGAGCCTCCTGCACCAGAGAGAGGGCGCGCAGCCCCTCCAGGACCACTTCAGACGGAGTGTCGGTGAGGTTTTCCTGCTGCACCCGGAGAGCCACGTCAACTCTATCGGCAAGCAGCCGCCGGACCATTAGGACGGATGGGACTGGACTATTTGCGCGTCGCCACCCGGAAATCCCCCACCTTGGGCATCCGGATGATCTTGCACATCTCGAACAGACGCGACCGGGCTCGCATCCCGATCTTCTCGGCGAGCGTCGTCTTCACATCGAACCGCGCCGGCGAGCCCTCGGGCATGCGTTCGATCAGCGTGCCGCCCATCTCGGCGTCAGGCAGATTGGTGGTCGCAATCACCGGTTTCCGCTCGTTGCAGCGGTACGTGATGATTGACGTCACCGTATCTTCCACCCAGTCCGTCACACGGTGCGCGCCCAGGTCGTCCAACAGCAGAATGTCGCATTCCAGAGCCATCTCATACGCTTCACGCGGACTCTCTCCCGACGACGGGTCATAGCTCGCCCTGATCCGCTGCAACAGATTCTGGTAGTCGACAAAGATGCCTTCGTGGCCGGCTTCGATCAGCCGCTGCAACACCGCTACGGCGAGGTGAGTCTTGCCCGTGCCCGGCTCGCCGATAAAGAGCAGCCCCGGCGGATCGACGGCCGGAAACTCCTGGCAGTACCGCGACAACTGGAGTTGCAGCATGCGCAGTTCCGGAGATCCGCGGTCGGAAAAGTTGTCGAAGCGGTCACCCAGGTAGTTGGCTGGAATCCGTGCCCGTTTCCACAGGGAGTCGCTGCGGGAATCGGTCCTGCACTCACAACGTTGCGCTGCCGACAGGCCGTCCTTCTCCAGGATCTTCCAACCCAGGCCACCGCAGATGGGACAGACTTCTTCCGCCATAAAGTTCGCAGACCGATTTTAGCAGGCCCCGCACAAGAAGAAGCCCCCTGGCCCGAGAGGAGGGTGGGCCAGGGGGGCTGAATGGGCTCAGCGTGTGACGGCCCGAACGTTGAGGACAGCGTCGAGCCGGGACAACTCCTGGAGTTTATCCAAACTGATGCGCCCCGTGCGAATCTTCGCAACGCGGGCCGTGCCGATCTCCTCGAAGCCGAGTTGCTTGAGCTGCGCGAGCACCTGCGGCGTGGCCTCGGTGAGCCAGATCTCCACCGCGATCTTGCCGGCTATCGCCTTCTCCTTCACCTCGGCGCTGAAGAGGCGCGGGTCGAGCTTGGAGGTGTCGGCGCCCTGCCGGGTGGCATCGGCCGGGCCGGGTGAGTTCGTGGGCAACCTCGTGGGAGGAGGCGGAGGAGGAGGCATCGAGGCCGTCTTGCGGCTGCCAATGATTCCACCCACGACTCCGCCCGCGAAACCACGGCCGGCCTGGACGCTGACCGACTGCGCGGCGCCCGGCGGCGCGAACATCCGCGCCTCGTCGGCCCGGGCTCCGAAGACGCCTTCGTGGCTGACGCCTTCCGGCATCTCCACAGGCACGTCGATGCGGACGGGCTTCCCGTCGCGGGTGACTGTCTTCTCCTCGACCGCGACAAACGAGGTGTACTGCGTCACCAGCCGGTATTCCAGGCCAAGGCGGGTGACCTCGTTGACATCCGGGTTCTGCGGATTCTGGTGCATCAGGTCTTCAATCTTGGTGCGGGCCCACAACGTCGCCAGCACGTCATGGTCCGGCTGCCGGGCGGGCAGATTCACCTGGATGTCGCGCGAGAAGGGGCGGCCGGACATGCGGCCGTGAAGGGTGATAGTGCCGGCGGCCGGGCCCGTGTAGCGGCCATTGACGATGACGGGCTTGGCGCTAAAGAGGTCCGGGATGCGATTGGGATAGACCTCGGCGACCGGCAGGCCGTGCCAGTCGATGGTGACGTCGGTGAGCAGCGGATTGCGGACGCGCTCGTGGAAGCGGCGGGCGGCGGCGGAGCCGTCGTCGTTCAGCGCCACATACTCCACTTCGCCGCGGCCGAGTTCGGCCATCTTGTCGAGCAGGTAGCGGTTGACCGAGCTGCCGATGCCGAAACTGAAGATGCGCGCGTTCGAGTTCTTGCGGATCTCGTTGAGGATCTCCGCCTCGTTGCCGACGTAACCGTCGGTCATGAAGCAGACGATGCGTACCTTTTCGGGATCGCCCGACGGCGAAAGCGCGGTACGGATGGCGCGCATCATCTCGGTGCCGCCACTGCCGTGGGTGCCGGCCAGGAAGCGCTGGGCCTGGCGCATGTTCTCGGGCGTTGCCGGGACGGGACTCGGGAACAGCACGTGCGTGTCGCCGGCGAAGGTGATGAGGTTGAAGGTGTCGCGCGGGTAGAGGCCGGCCAGGGCGAGACGCATGGTCTCCTTTGCCTTCTCGATGGGGAAGCCACTCATGGAGCCGGAGGTGTCGAGCACGAAGACGAGCTCCTTCGGAGTGACGTCTTCTTCAGTGACGCGCTGGGGCGGCTGAACGATGAGTGAGAAGAAGCCGCCGCGTTGAGCGCTGTGGGTGAGCAGGGCGTCCTGGATCTTCGCCCCGGCCACGTCGTACCGCAGGACAAAGTCTTTGTTCGGGATGACGGACGACTGCTTCAGGGCGACGACGGCCTCGTGGGCGGAGTGGCGGTCGGTGGTGATCTCGTGGGTGCTTGAGGCAAACGAGTCGATGGCGACGCCGGCGTCGAGCCGCACTTTGAGGGAGACATCGTGGCCGGCGCGGGTGGCTGCCGGAGCGTATTTCGGCGTGACGGCCCGCGCCTCCCGCTGGCCCATGCTCGCGGGGTTGTAGCGCGGGCCGACGGTCATCGGAAAGGAGAACTCGTAGGCTCCCTCGTCATATTTCAGCGTCTCGACGTAGCTGATGACGATCTGCACCTTGGCGCCTGGCTCGATGTTGGTCACCGACTGAGTGAAGATGTTCGGGCGCTGCTGTTCGAGCAGCGAGGCAACCTGGCCCCGATCTCGGGCCTGCTCGTAGATCCGGCGGGCCTCTTCGCGCTTCTTTATCTGCGCCCTGATGAAGCGGTCGCCGATGCGCATAGTCATGTCGTCGACGGCAGCCATGCGAGGCAGCGGGAAGGTGTAGACAGCCTCGATCTTGTCGGCCGTGGTGTTCTCGAACTCCTGGGTGAGGGTGACGCGGGCCAACGAGCCGGAGATGGCGGCGTTCACGTCGGTATGCTTCAGCGGGCAAAGCTCGCCGGTGTGTTTGCTGTAGGGGTCCACCCGGATGAGCGAGCCCTCGGTGATATCGCCGTCGGGTAGGACCTTGTCCATGGGTTTCGGAGGTGTGGAGCCACCGGCGGCTCCGGTGAGAAGGATGGCCGCCCCCAGCAGGGTGGCCGCGACGAGAGTCAGATCAGCTTTGCGCATCGGGCAAACTCCTCAAAGTGACTTGCACCCGGGAAATGCCGCACGCGGCGCGATCCTTTCAGCGATTTTCTTCGATTTTCAGCAAGATTTCGAGCCGCAACGGCGGCTCGGCCGGTTTGGCGGGCGGAGGGGGTGGCATCGGAGCCGCGGTCTTGGCGCGACCGAAGAGACCGCGGAACCCACCGGAGCGCTTAGCCTGGGCCTGCTCCTTGCGCTGCTGGGCCTCTTCCTTGGCGACAGCATCCGCTGCGGCAACGGGCCCCACCTGCAGCCGCAGAGGAACCTCGCCGGCGCGGCGCGGCGGCAGGTAGACCTGCAGTGGCGTACCGGCCAGGATCTGGTGCGGCGGAGCCAGGGCAGGCTGCAGCGATAGCATGCCACCGCGCTGGCTGGTGACCGTGAGGCGTAAGCCCCGCCCGGCGGGCATGGCGGCGTCCGGGGCGACTTCGTGCCAGGTGCCGTCGGGCTGGAGGAAGGCCAAGGCGACCTGGAGGGGCTCCGGCGGGGCCGCGGCCTTCGCCAGGGTCCTTACCGAATCGGCCGCGGCCTGAACCCTGACACTTTCCGATACAGACCCCGGGGCCTGGACCTGCCTCGGACCCGAGCCGCGTTCGGCGAACGCCTGCCGGCCGGACTGGACCTGAACCTGTTGTTCGAGGCCGGAGACGACGGGAGCCGAAGCTGGCGGGGGCGGCGGAGGCGGGGGCGCGGCGGCGGACACAATTCCGCCGACTACGCCTCCGGGCGCCCCCCCTGGCGCGTCGCTGCGTTCCGCGGAGACGGCCGTATCCGCTTTCTTCTCTTTCTTCGCGTCGGGACGTTCGGGTGCCGGGGCCTCGCGAGTGGACAACACGCTGGGGGTCCGGATCTCTGCGGCTTGCGGCTCTGGCTTCGACTTCTGGCGGATCTGTTCTACAGCCTCCGGCAGGTTCTGCGCGATTTCGGTGGTGGGGGCGGTGGGCCGGCGAATGTAGACGAGCACTAGCAGGGCGACAGCGGCTGTGGCAGCGGCGGCCCATAGCCACGGCGTCCGCCACCACGCCCGCGCCTGTTCCACCGGCCGCAGGGCAGCCAACAGCGCGGCCCGCGTATCGGCGTCAGCCAGCGTCTCGCGCAACGCCTCCTCGTCCATCAGGGCGTCAAACAACCGCTGATCGCGCAGCGCCGCATCCATCAGGGCCTTCGTCTCATCGGCCGTGAGCGTACCCGTGGCATAGCCGCCCAGCAGCATTTCGATCTGTTCGGGAGTGAACGGTTCTCTCATCGCGGTCTCTCCCAACGCCCACCCAGCCGCTCCAGCAGCGACTTACGGCAGCGCGAATCCCACGTGTAGATCGTGTTGATCGAATCCACCTCGAAGTGGATCCGGATCTCCTCAAAATTCCGCCCCATCAACTTCAGCCGGAAGATCTCACGGCAGCGCTCACCCAGCCCGCGGATCGCGTCCAGCAGATGCCGGCGCAACTCGTTGCGCGCCGCCGCCCGTTCCGGATCTTCGCCCTGGCTCGGCAGCGGCAGCTCATCCACCGGCACCGCCGTATGTTCTCCACGCCGCACCGCCTTGCGTACCGCGCCGGACATCTTGAACCGCACAATCTGGAAGGCCAGAGGCAGAAGTTCAGCCGGATCCGCCACCTGCGGGTACTTCTCGTGGAGCACCAGCATCGCCTCCTGCGTCACGTCCTCGGCCGCCTCCCTCGATAGACGTGATGCCGCGAAATGGAAAATCCTTTCACGCAAAAGGCCGAGAGTCTCGTCAGCAGGCACGCAGATTGGCTCACTGCCAAGATAGTCGAAGCGGGGGCTCATGGTAAAGTTGGTCTGAGGTCCTATTGATGCCCGAAGCAGCCCACGGCGCCGGAACGGGAGTAGCCAAAGACTCTTTGAAGCAACGTGGAATCCGTCTGACGCGGCAGCGCCAGCTCCTGCTCGATCTGCTGGATAAGTCCGGCCAACACCTGGATGCTGAGTCGCTCTACCAGATGGCCCACCAGCGCGACCCCAAGCTCAACCGGGTCACCGTCTATCGAACGCTGAAGTTATTGAAGGAAGGCGGTCTTGTGGATGAGCTCGATCTCATGCACCAGACCGGCGACCAGCACTTCTATGAAACCCGCACCAAGCAGGAGCACGCGCACATCATCTGCCTGCGCTGCGGCAAGGTGGAGGAGTTCTTCGGCGATCCGCTGCAGCGCCTGCGCCGCCAGGTAGAGGCCCACTTCGGATTCCAGATCGTCATTGCCCGCACCGAAATCGGCGGCTACTGCGCCCACTGCCAAGTGTTGCGTCATCAAGAGATCGACGCCGTTCGCCAGCCCGACGCCGGGGAAAAGGCTTCGAAGAAGAAGAGTTCCTGAAACTCTCCTCCGCTCACCTCATCTAATAAGCGTGCCAGTGGAATGTTACACTGGTGTTGGAAGTAATGAAGCGCCTGATCTTTTGGGAGTTCCCTCGTGGGAGCCGTCCCTACGACATTGCCGTCGCGCTGATCCTGCTGTTCATCTTCGGCGTGCCCCGGGACGTCTTTAAGGATCAGCCCCGGCCCGCCAGTATTGTCCAGATGCCCTCTGAACAAGGGGCCATCATCTACTGGATTGAAACCGGACTCTTGGCTGATACCCCTGAAGCGATGCGCCCCAAAGTAGCGACTGACCTGCTTGCTGCCCGCACCGGAAAACGACTGAATGTGGCGCGTGTCGAACCGTTCTACGACGCCGAGCAGGAAGTCCGGGGCTTCATGGTCATCGTGAAACAGTGAACCCCTCTCACACCTCTTCGCCCTTCTCTAAACTGGCCCGTCCGATAGTGGCCGCGTTTCTGCTGTCGTTGAGCCTCCAGGCCAACGGTCTGGACGACGCACTGGCCCGGATGGACAAAGCCGCCGTCGGTTTCCGCGGTCTTACGGCTTCATTGAGCAAGACCTCTTACACTGCGCTGATCAAGGAATCCACCGTGGAGAGCGGCACGATGACTCTCTTCCGGCCCAAACCCCGCGACATGCGCGTCCTCATCGAGTTTGATAAGCCAGAGGCCCATGCCGTCGGATTCCAGAACAAGAAGGCCCAGATCTACATGCCCAAGGCGAATGTCGTCCAGGAGTACGATCTCGGCAAGCAAAGCTCCCTCGTCGACCAGTTTCTTCTACTGGGCTTCGGGACTCCGGGTAGCGAGCTAAAAAAGAGCTACGCCGTCAAGTATCTTGGCACCGAGACCGTCAACGGCGTAAAGTCCGACCACCTCGACCTGGTGCCGAACTCGGAAGAGGCCCGCAAGGCGTTTCGTCACTTTGAAGTCTGGGTGTCCCAGACCGACGGCATCACCGTCCAGATGAAGGCGCATCAGCCCTCCAACGATTACGTTTTGTTTGTTTACACGGACATCAAGGTGAATCCGCCGATAAATGAGAGTTCGGTAAAGCTAAAGCTTCCGAAAGGCGTAAAGAAGGAGACGCCGCAAAAGTAAGCGATGGGGACTTCGAATAGCAGAAGCGGCCAGCGGCTCGCATTTCTGGATTGGACACGCGGCTTCGCAGCCATGATCATGCTGCAGGGCCATGTCTTCCACTCCTTCACCAGCAAGGAGTTGCGGACCGAAGGGCCATATACGCTTTCGCAGTTCTGCGGCGGCCTCACACCGGCTGTCTTCCTGTTCCTCACTGGCGTCACACTTGGTTTCCTGATGGATTCCGGTTGCCGCAAGGGCCTCTCCGGCTGGCAGCGCACCACCGCCGCCCTCCGCCGCGCCGGCTACCTCCTTACCATCGCCATCGCCTTCCGCTTCCAGATGTGGGCCTTCGCCGCCGGCCAAAGCCCCTGGACCGATATCTTCCGCGTCGACATTCTGAATTGCATGGCGCTCGGCATCGCCATCCTGGCACCGCTCGCCATCTTCGAGACCAAGGACCGCATCCGCTTCGCCGCTGTGAGCGGTCTGGCCATCGCCTGCGCCGCGCCCGTGATCAGCGCCCTGAACCTGGAATGGGTCCATCCCTTCGCACGCCATTGGTTCGTTCCTGACCCCAACTTCTTCGCCTTCTTCCCCTGGGCGTCGTTCATCGCCTTCGGCCTCAGCGCCGGCTCCATTCTGCGTCTTGCGGGTGAAGCCGATCTGCAGCGGGTCATGCAGTGGGCCGCTCTCGCCGGCCTCGGCGTCATCTTCGGAGCGCAGTACTTCTCCAATCTGCCCTATTCCGTCTACCCCAACTCCGACTTCTGGATAAACAGCCCCGGCCTGATCTTCATCAAGGTCGGCGTCATCCTGCTGCTGGCCAGCTTCGCCTACCTCTGGACCACCTTCATGAACCCCGGTTGGAGCTTCGTCCGCCAGTTGGGCGGCACCTCCCTGCTCGTCTACTGGGTTCATACCGAGCTCGTCTACGGCCGCTGGTTCGGATTCTGGAAGGAATCCCTGGGCGTTCCGCAGACCGTTACCCTGGCCGCGTTCATCATCGCCCTGATGATCGCCCTGAGCGTCGCCCGCACTGGTTGGAAGGGTGGGCCTGGCTTCCCCGTCTGGTTCCGTCAGCAATGGAGTTCCTGGCGCTCCATGACGCCCGACCAGGCAACCGGCGATTGATCTCACATTCGTCGCAACGCACTGCCCCGCCTCGTCCGTCCATCCTAGGAGGATCTCACGCATGAGGATTCAGGATGCCCGCAAGTCCTAGAGGTCGCTACAATTGGAAGGTGCCGTCCCGCCTCCCCTGGCTTGCTCTCAGCTTGGCGTTTCTTCCCGTCCTCGCCGCGCCCATGCCACCCCTCGTTTGTCCGGCCGGCGCCCCCATCGGCAACGTCGATCTGCGCGTCATCTCCGCCGGCAACGCCGAGCCGCTCCCCCTGCGCACCATCAACCGGCTTCAGGAAGGCGACCGCCTGCAATACCGGCCCATCCTGCGGTCCGGCGAGGAGCGCAAAGGCAAAGTATCCCTGGTTCTGGTACCGGCCAATCGCGATGCCACGGGCGGCAAGCTGCTCATCCTGGAGCCCAAGGATGCCAAGAAGGTACAGGAATGGAATGTACCGTGGCGCGTCGGCGTCGTCGGATTCGTCTACGGCCCTTCTGGTCTGAATGAGGGCAAGATCAAGAACTTCCTATCACGCGACGACGAACTGGTGGCGCAGCTCGCCGACTACGCCGAGAAGACCGCACAGACCGAAGCCCTGATCTCCGCCCTTTCCTCGCCCAACTCCTCCTCGGCCCTTGTGCAATCCGCCCTGCAAGGCTTCTCCTCCCAATTCGGGATCAATGTTCAGTTGGATAAGAATGCCCCCGCCAATCAGCAGGCCATGGCCTTGTTCCGGAACCTGAATCCGGCCATCGCAAGCTACGACCCCATCGCCCCGCGCGCCAGCCAGCAGGTGGGGCAGACCGCCAGCCTCGCCACCTCCGTGGCCGCGCTCTTCTTCGGTAGCCCAGTCGGGCTCGCTGCCGGCGGCACCGCCATGGTGATGGAACTGCGTTCCATCGCCTTTCCCAAGGCCGAGTTCCGTTCCCTGCTCTCCCAGACCATGCCGGGCGACGCCATGGGCCTCTGCGGCCGGGTCGATCCGGCTGCCCCGCACACGAAGGTCGCCTATCTCTGGGCCGCCCGCCTGCCCAACCTCGGGCTGCCTGACATTTACATCAAGGAAGCCAACGTCCTGCCGCCCGGGGTGAAGTCGCCCCTGCCCGTCACCGCCGCCGATGACGAATGGAAGTTCATCGACCGTGCGCGGACCTGGGCACTCGAACCCGAAACCGGGCTACCGATCCCCGTCGCCGTCAATAAGCTCAACGACCCCAAGCAGTTGGAAATCCAGATGCCCAGCGGCCTGAAGCCCGGAAAGTACCAGCTCTCCGGACGTTGGGATTGGGACCCCTTCAAACTGCGAGGCGACATCATCGTCCGCGATCTCGCTAACTTCCAGCACGCCAAGCTGACGGCGTCCTCCCAGGATCTCCTGGTGGCCCGTACCGGCAAAGTCCCGCTCACCCTCGTCGGCGCCGACTTCGAGTTCGTCAAGAAGATCGAGGTGGAAAAGGTCAACGACAAGTTCGCTTCACCGTCCACCGTGCCGTTCGTTCTGCCCAGGGGCGTTCGTCAGGGCGACCAGGACCACATGGACATCCAGTTGAACACCATCGACATGGATCCGGGCCCCTACCGGCTGAAGCTGACCCAGGTGGACGACCGTGAGCACGCCGTCCCTCTCCACGTGCTCCCTGCCCCGCCCCAGGTCGAGAACCTGCCCGTCACCCTGAGCCAAGGCGTGGGCTACACCGAGTTCACACTGCGCGGCCAGCGTCTCGACCTCATCACCGGCCTTGAGGTGTCGCGCGGCAAGGCAGAGTTGACGCCGTCCAACGACCCCACCTCGCGCCGTGTCATCCTGCGCATGGCCACCGACATCGACGCTGGCACCAGCCTGGCACTCAAGGCCTTCACCAACGGCCGCACCGAACCGCTGACATTCTCCGACGCCGTGCGTGTCGTCGGTCCCCGGCCCCGCATCACCGAGTTGCGTGTGTCTCAATTGCCCACCACCGACGTCCAGCTCGACCGCGGCGAGCTGCCTGCGTCCGTCAACCTCGGCACCATGATCAAAGCCGATCACTTGCAGTCGAACAGTGTGGTCAAGCTCACCTGCACCCAACCCAACTCGGCCGTCGTCACGCTCCGCCTGGGCGAGCGTTCCGGCCAGATGAGCCTGCAGCAGCTCGCGCCGGGCCAGCTCTTTCTGTCCTTCGACACCGGTGTCTGGTTGAATGGCTGCCTGCTGAACGCCACCATTCTCAACGGGAATGAAAGCGAGTCGGATCCCTACGGCATCGGCCGCATCGTCCGCCTGCCCCACGTGGAATCGCTGACCGTGGCGGCCGTCGGTGTCCCTGGCGCCACCCTCGCCGGCCAGAATCTCGAGACCATCGAGAAGGCGGGCTGGTCAGACCAGGAGGGCGTCGAAGTCCCGGGCCTGCCGCTGCCGGTAAATGGTGAGTGGCACAAGCAGACGCTGGAGATCCCGTTGCCCCCGCCGTCGCCGGAACAAACCCAACTCTACGTCTGGCTGCGCGGCGAGTCCAAGGCACGGCCCACTCGCATCCACGCCCAAGTTGCACCCCGTGGCGCGCCGGCAGCCACTCCTCAGGCGGCACAAGGACCACCGGCCGCGGCGGATCAGGCGCAGACACCGCCCAAGGCCGACGCGCCCATCGGCCAGTAGACAGCCCTCTATTTCAAGTTCTTGCGGTAGGGCCCGGGCAGGCCGTTCGGGAGGATTGTCGTCTCGTCGCTCCTCGACTGCCCCAACTGCTGCGGCGTCAGTTCCCGCGCCCCGCGCAGATTCGCCCCTCGAAAATCCGTCCCATATGTCCTGGCGTTCTGGAATCGCGCCCCTTCCAGCTTCGTTCCCTGGAAGCAGCATCCACCCAGGTGCGTATCCCGCAGGTCCGCCCCCCGCATGCCGCACTCGCGAAAGCTGGTCCCACTCAACAGGGTCTGGCCCAACCGGACGTTGTCCAGAAGACACCGGTCAAAGGAGCAGTGCTCCAACCGGGAGCCGGCAAAGTTGGCGCCGGGCGCCCGGGTCTCACGGAACCGGCAGAACTGAAGCCCCGCTCTGTAGAACAGCGCGTCCTCCAGATCGCTCTCGATGAACGCACACTCGATCAGCGAAACATGGTGGAGAGCCGCCTTTCGCAGGACGCACCGCGTGAAGTCGCACCGCGACAACCGCGCCTCCAGCCACCTCGACCCCGGCGCCTTCACCTGCTGCAGGCTCGCCGTCTGCATCTCCGCCTCGCACAGATTCGCCGCCGACAGGCTCGCATCGTTCAGGCTCGACTTCGACCACACGCTGCCTGTCAGGTCCGAGGACGACAGGTTCGACATCGATAGGTCGCACTCCTCAAACTCCACCTGCGCCAGATTCGCCCCGTTGAAGTCGGCCCCTGGCATTTCCAGGTGCCGGAAGATCGCCGACCGCAAGACCACCAGCGGTGCTCGCAGATCCACCAGATTCAGGTGTTCCAGAACCGCCCGCGCCCCACCCGGCCGCTGTTCCAGCCACAGTCCGTGCGGCCCCAGAGCCTGCCGCCACGTCTCAATCGACATCGGCCGGTCCTCGTCTTCCCTGTTGAGTCCGTCAATCCGCATTGGCATGCAAATTGCTCATCGGTATTGTTCCGTATAAATTGAACCTTCTCGCCAAAACAGATCATGAAGAACTGGTCATCCCAATACGAAGCGCGCCGCCGGACCGCCGCTGAAGCCCTCCAGGCTGTCCACAGCGGTCACCGCGTCTATGTCCACATGGGCGCCGCCGCTCCGCTGCCTCTCCTCCATGCCCTCTGCGGCCAGGCGAGCCGGCTTCAGAACGTCGAGATTCTGCACTGCATCACCGTCGGCGAAGCACCCTATACCGACCCCGCCCACTGCGGCATCTTCCGCTTCAACGCCCTGTTCATCAGCGGCAATACACGCTGTGCCGTCCAGCAGGGACGCGGTGACTACATCCCGGTCTTCCTCCACGAGATTGAGGATCTCTTCACCAACGGCACCCTGCCCATCGATGTCGCCCTGATTCAGTGCACCCCGCCCGATCAGTTCGGCTACATGAGCCTAGGCACCGATATCGACCTCTCCCTCACCGCCGCCCGCCACGCCCGGCACCTCGTCGTGCAGGTCAACCCGCGCCTGCCCCGCACCTGCGGCGACACCATGCTCCACGTCACCGAGTGCCACTCCATCGTCGAAGCCACGCACGAACTGCCCGAGTTCCAGCAGGGCGAGATCACCCCGGCCCACCGCGCCATCGCCGCCCATGTGTCGAACCTCATTCCCGATGGCGCCACCATCCAGATCGGCGTCGGCGGCATCCCGGAAGCCGTGCTCGCCAGCCTCTCCAATCACAAAGACCTGGGTGTCCACACGGAGATGTTCAGCGACGGCATCATCCCGTTATTCGAATCCGGCGTCATCAACAACAGCCGCAAGTCCCTCCATCCCCACAAGGCCGTCACCAGCTTTGTCCTCGGCACGCGCGCCATCTACGACTACATCGACAACAACCCGGTCTTCGAGTTCCTGTCCAACCGCTACACCAACGACCCCTGTGTCATCGCTCAAAACGACCGCATGGTGGCCGTCAATGCCGCACTGGAAGTCGACCTCTCCGGCCAGGTCTGCTCCGACTCCATCGGATCCATTCCCTTCAGCGGCGTCGGCGGCCAGGTCGACTTCATCCGCGGCGCGGCTCACTCCAAGGGCGGAGTGCCGGTCATCGCCCTGCCCGCCACCGCCAAGAATGGAGCCCTCTCCCGCATTGTGCCCCGCCTCAAGCCCGGAGCCGGAGTCGTCACCTCACGAGCCGATGTCCACTGGGTTGTGACGGAGTTCGGAGCCGTCAATCTCCACGGCCGCAACCTGCGCCAGCGCGCAGAGGCCCTCATCGGGATCGCCGATCCAAAGTTCCAGGCTGAACTGGAGCGAGAGGCCGCCGGCCTCTTTCAGAAAAGCTAGACGCTGACCACCGGGCAGCACGACTGCCGGATGATCGAGTACGCATTGGCCCGCAGCCGTCCAAAGACACCGGCCGCCGACCCGCGGCCAATCACCATCACATCGGCTTTCCAATCGTGCGCCAGTTCACACACGGTCGACGCTGCCTCGCCACTGTCGATCATCAAAGGCGCGTCCACCCCCACGCGGCCCATCAACTCGGCCGCTTCCTCGCGCACCGCCACTTCCATGTGCTGCTGCCAGTTGGGATCAAAGTACTCGCCGGCATGCCCTTCCAGATTAGGCGTCGCATGGACCACCGCCAGTTCCGCCCCGGCCAGCTCGGCAAACCGCTTGCCCCACATCAACGCCCGCTCGCTCTGCGGGCCCAGATCGATCGCCACCGCCACACGCTTCCAGGCCAGCGTGTCCACGGCTCCGCACTCCAAGTGGACACCGGTCCATACCGGACAATCCGCGTCGTGCAGCACCTTCGCCGTGACAGAGCCAAGAATGAACCGCCGGAAGGTTCCATACCCGTGCGTCGGCATCACCACCAGACCCGCCCCACGGTCGTGCGCCAGCTTCACAATGGCCGTCGCCGGATCGCCTTCTTCCAGCACCCGGTCCACCGTATCCACCGGCATCTCCACGGCAAGAAACGAGTCCAGATCGGCTCGCGCCTGCTCCTGGCGGCTCTTGAACAGATCCTCCAGAACGCTGCCGCCCACCTCCATCGCACCAAACTCGTAGTGCGGAGAAGGCAGGACATGAAGCAGCGTCACGCGGCTTCCAAAGCGGCGCTGCATCGCTTCCGCGTAGCGCGCCGCTCCTTCGCTTTTTTCCGAAAAATCGACTGGAACAACAATGTCGCCGAGCGGCATACCGCGCCTCCCTGCTTCTTAATGACTCACCGTCGAGGGCTTGTCAAGCCCCAGATCCGCCAGTACTTTTGGCGACTCCTCGTCCTGCGCCAGGGTCTTGTGGCAGGTGTCGCAATCCTGCGGAATAGTGCGGCTTCCCTTGGTCGACGGACGCTCGTCGTGACAACGGAAACAGCCGTCAAAGTCCGTGTGCCCCAGGTTCACCGGATAGGCGCCCCAGGTCACATTCATCTCCGGGAAGACACTGCGGCTGAAGAGGGTCATCACGGTCTTGGCGCTTCTCTCCACAGCCGTCCTGCGGTCCTTCCAGATCTGCGGATAATTCTTCTCGTAATACGCCGTGAATTTCGCTGGGATTTCCCGCTCCGACTGCTCGGTCGTCGCGTATTTCCCCTTGAGAACCTCCAGCGCCACCTTGCGGACATAAGGCAGGTCGCGGTCGATGTCGTTCGTCGCCAGCGAGCGGTTCACTCCGCGTTCCGCCAGTTCGTACGTGTGCGACGGCCGGTTGTGGCAGTCCATGCAGTCCATCGTGCGCACATCCAGGCCGCCTGGCCCATCGTCCTTGTAGCCGTCCGCCTTGAACGTGAACGTCTGCCCGTCCTTGCCCGTGTACTCCACCCACGGAATCTTCTGCCGTTGCTTGTCGCTGTGCGCGTAGCGCACCTTCACGCCCGGGCCCATGTGCGCCCCGTGAATGCCCTCATAGCCATTGCCGCCGCCGACATGCATCAGCAGAACCGACTTCGTCCACTTCGGCTTCTCATCGTCGGAGAAATTGTTGAACACCCTGATCTTGTCGCCGCCGAACTTCTGCGGCCAGTGGCACACCTCGCACGTCTCGCGCGCCGGCCTCAGGTTCTCAATCGGCGTCGGAATCGGCCTCGGATACAGATTCAACGTCACCGAGATCACCTGCCACGAGCCCGAGATCTTGCTCTTCACAAACCAGTTCGCACCCGGGCCGATATGGCACGAAACACACTCCACTCGCGAGTGCGGCGAATTCTGATAGGCCGTGAATTCCGGCTTCATCACCACGTGGCAAGTCTGCCCGCAGAAATTCACGCTCTCCATGTAGCTGACGGCCTTATAGGTCAACTGCCCGCCGATAATGAGATTCGCCAGCGTGGTCGCCGCCAGAAAAGCCAGCAGCCGCCGGAACTTCGCATTGCTGAAGTCGAGTGGCGGAAAGACATCCGGCAGCTTGCCCTTGTTCCGTTTCTTGTACAGCCAGACACCCGCGGGGATCAGGCCCAGGCCGAGGAAGAACACGGCGGGCAGCACCATGAACTGCAGGATGCCCAGGTATGGGTCCGGCGAGTGCCCCCGCAGGGAACTCGGCAGCAGAAACAGCCAGAGGATGCCGGAAGTGGTCACCAGAACCACCCCGGCCAGGCTGATCCAGTTGCTGGCCAGATAGACGATGGGTGCCAACCATTCTTTCAGTTTCATAGTTCGTTGTTAGCTTACTTGTTTTTGTCTACTACCGGAGGCATCGGGTGCTTGTGGCCACCCTCCGGACGCGGGCTGTAGCCGGTAAGCCAGCACGGATCCATCGGATACACGTCGGGATCGAATATCACCGAGTAGAAGTGCCAGACGAAGATCGCCAGTGTCGCCAGCACCGCTTCGAAGAAGTGTACGGACCGCGCGAAGTCGATCCACATCTTCGGCAGGAACGTCATCGTCCAGTTGTTGGCCCACAGCAGCACGCCTGTCGCGGCCATCACGATGGTGCCCCACACCAGGGCCCAGTACTCGATCTTCTCAATGTAGGAATGCGACGACTGGTGCGGCTTCTCCTTGCGCATGCCCAGCCGCCACAGCGTTCCTTCCACCATCTCCCGCAGATCGCCCACCACCGGCAGGAACTCTTTCCAGTGATCCCGCAGCCGGCGGCTGACGAACAGCGTCACGAGGTGCATGATCGACGTCAGGACGAGAACCGCGCCCGCCGTCCGGTGGATCGTGCCGCGCACCGGATACGCCTTTTCCCACGCCAGAGTCGGCCGGGCCCACCAGGAATCCGGGAAATGCAGCGCAAAGCCCGTATAGGCCAGCGTGATGAAGCTCAGCGCCAGCAATATATGTTGGATCCGCTCCCACTTGTACATCCGCTCATGCCGCACCTGGGGCGGACGCATCATCTGCAGCGGCACCATCTTGCCCTGGAACCGCATCCGCATCGTCTTCACGACGAAATCGCCGCCGTGGTGCAGCAGCATGAACCCGATGGTGCCCGGAATCACCAGGGCATAGAACAACTGGGCCCATTGCAGCGGCAGCGGGGCGGTTTGCCCCTCCACCTCGTGAATGCTGCCGATCACAAACCGCGAACCCGCGCCGGGATGGCAGGCGCCGCACGTGGTGGCCAGGTTCTTGGCGTTCGTGCGCGACTTGGGATCGTCCGAAGGGAGAATGTCGTGGAATCCGTGGCACGACGAACAGTCGGCCACGCTCTGACTGCCCGCCTTCAGCGCCAGGCCGTGGAAACTGTCGTTGAACGACTTAATGCGGTCCAGAGGCAGGCCGAAACGCGACATCAGGCGCACGTCGCCGTGGCAGCGTCCGCAGGTATCCGGCACACTGCTGGAGAATACAGTGGACTTGGGGTTGTCCGGCTTCAGGATCCTGTGCCCGCCATGGCAGTCCGTACACACCGGCGCGTCCTTCACCCCCGCCGCCACCGCTTTGCCATGGACGCTGGAATTGAACTGCGCGGCTTCCTTGTCGTGGCACATGCCGCACGTCTCCGGCACGCTCTTGTGGAACGACTCAGACAGCGCCGGCGTCAGCTCGTGCACATTGCCATGGCACGTCGAACACTCCGGAGCCGAGCCGTTCCCCTTCTTCATCTGCTGCGCGTGTTCACTCTGCGAGTAGTCGCTGGCCGGCTGCTCGTGGCAGGTTTTACAGGCTGGCTTCGGCAGATTCTCGGGGTGTGGGTAACTGTCGTGCTTCAAGTGGCATGAAGAACAGGCCACCTGACTGTGCGCCGACTTCTGCAATTTCGCACCCTGATCGTGGCATTCCAGGCAGACCGAGTTTGGACTTGTAGCCGCCGGAACGGGCTTCTGGCCCGCCCACAGCCCAGACGCCGCGGCCAGACACAGCAAGATCAGTCGAAATTCGTCAAGTATCCCCAGTCGCATGCACCTATCCCTCATCGCCGGCGCAGTCAAACCCCTCTGCGCCGTGCCGGCGGCAATCAGCCCTGTCTCAAATCACTCAAATCAGGCCGGCAGTCTTGCGGCCACCGGCCCAAACCATGTTCCTTTTTACCCCAAGCCGGCTTTGGACGTGGCGTCCCACACCTGCATCCCGTAGAGGATGGCCAGAGCGATCCCGCTCACAGCCAGCACCACGGTGAGGATCTTGCCCCACTTGTCGATCGCTTCGAGTTTCTTTGCCGTGCTTACCTGCTGGTCAATCGCTATCGCACTGGCGCCAAGATGGATCGAATCGTCTTCCTGCGATGAAACGCTCCGCCTCATCAGCGCCAACGAGAGAACAATGACCGCCAGAACAGCCCAGGCAATGGCAAATGGCAATAGGTTGGACATAATCGTGTCTCCTTTACTTCAAGTGCGGACGGCCCGGTCTCAATGCTCTGTCCGGCCACCCGCCGATTTCGGTCTCGTCGTACCCGTTCTCAAACACGCGGCCAGCACCGCCAGCACCACCGTGTTCATCGGATCCTGTTCGGAAAGCACCGAGTTCACACCCGCCTCCCAGGCTTCCCGCAGATGTCCCGCGTCGTTCCTGGTTATCAGGACAATGCGCTCTGGATGCGACAGCGGGGGCGTCATCGCTCCAAACCGCTCCCCATCCATCACCACGACACACGCAGCGTCAAAATCGGGACATTCCACACACTGCACATGCACGTGAGTACTGCGCGCCAACATGGCCCGCAGCGCCTCCGCCCGCGCCGTGTCGCTCATCGCTACTTGAATGGATCCCATAGTTCCCGCCTGCTCTCTCGGCTCTCTCCGGCTGGCCCACATGCGGCAATCGCGATTCCTGTCTCCAAAAGTCGTACCCTCCGGCGTTGCCGCCGGAATCCGGTTCCTTTCACTCGCGGCACTTTCCGGCGCCGGCTGGCGCCCGAAGCCCTCAATTCGGCTCCGCATCACTCTATTCCTTGGCGAACTCACTTTCATACATGCAATCAAAAGGCCAATGCAGCCGCCATAAGCGGACCTGCATATCTTTATTTCCTTGTTCAACTTACGCCACCCCGTCCCGGTTTGCGCCCCCACGCCGTTTCGCCCTTGATGGGGCAATTCCCCCACTAATCTGCGCCACTCCCTTTCATCTCCCCCTCAGGAGCCATACAATAGGACTTCACAGGGGCATATGGCCAAACTCACGGCAACCTGGCAAAACGCGAGCTTCCTCAGCGACGTCTTCGATCAACTCTCCGACGCTTTGGTGCTGTATGACACCAACCACCTCATCACTGGTGTCAACGCAGCGGCCGAAAAACTGTTCGGAATGGGCGCGGAGGAACTGGTGGGCAAGGACTGCCACGAAATGTTCCGCTGTCAGGACTGCGAACCCGGCTGCGGCATGCACGCCGGTCTCACCCAATCCTCCAATGGAAATTCCACAGTGCGCCTCCACACCCAGAACGGCATGGAGCGCCTGGTCGTCATCCGCACCAGCCAGATCCACAATTCCAACGGCGAACTGGAAGGTGCCGTCGCCGCCATCAAGGATGTCACCGCCGAGGTCGAACCGCAGAAACGCGAGATCATCTGCGAATCCCCGGCCATGCACGAGATGATGCACTTCGTGCGCCGGGTCGCCATCAGCGAGGCGACCACTATCCTATTGGAAGGCGAGAACGGCGTCGGTAAGGACCTGATCGCCAAGACCCTCCACTACCAGAGCACCCGGCAGGCCGAACCCTTCATCGCCATCAACTGCGCCGCCATCCCCGACACCCTGCTGGAAAGTGAACTGTTCGGCTACGAGAAGGGCGCCTTCACCGATGCCCGAGCACAAAAGAAGGGGATCTTCGAGCTGGCCGACAAGGGCACGCTATTCCTTGACGAAATCGGCGAGATTCCGCTCATGCTCCAGGCCAAGCTGCTGCGCGTCCTGGAAGAGCAGTCTTTCCGGCGTCTCGGCGGTCTGAAAGACATCAAGCTCGAACTGCGCGTCGTCGCCGCCACGAACAAGAATCTGCGCGAAGCCGTCAAGGAAGGAGCCTTCCGTCAGGATCTCTTCTTCCGCCTCAACGTAATTCACATCACCATCCCGCCGCTGCGCGAACGCCCCGAGGATGTCCCCGCCCTAGCGAACTTCTTCCTCCAGCACTACAACCGGAAGTTCAAACGCCACATGGACGGCATCGCTCCGGACGCCATGCGCCTGCTCATCTCCCACGATTGGCCCGGCAACGTCCGCGAACTGCGCAACGCCATTGAGCGCGCAATGATTCTGGAGGATTCCAGCTACATCTCCGCGCCCAGCCTCCCGATGAGCGTCAGCCACAGCAACGCCATCGCCGCCGCCGCTCCGATCCCCTTCACCCCTGGATTCCCCGAGGAGGGCCTGTCCCTGGAGGACAGCGAACGCCGGTTGCTCGTCTCCGCCCTGGAGAAGACCAATGGCAATCAGACCCAGGCGGCCCGCCTGCTGCGCATCACCCGCGATACGCTGCGCTACAAGATGAAGAAGTTCGACCTGCGCTGACCCTCAGGCCAGCACGCTTTCCAGATTCCGCTGCACCAGGGCAAAGAACCCGTCCACGTCGACATCCAGGGCGACCCGGTGCCTTGCACCTGCCCCCAGCGTCGTACGCCCACGGCCTTCGCCGTGGCCCGTCTCCACCTGTACGGTGCCTGGCACTGTCCGGTACAATTCCGGAGCATCCAGATACGCCAGGACATTCGGATCGTGCAGCGGTCCGCCCGCCGTACCACACCGCGACCGGGTCCACGCGCCATAGGCCTGCAATGTCGCCGCCAGGCAAGGGCCCCAGCTCTCCAATCGCGCAATCGAACCCAAACGCTCCTCCGTCACCAACGCCCGGTGTGACACGTCCAGCGGCACGAAGACCAGGTCGAGACCGCTTTCGGTCACCACTTGCGCCGCCTCGGCGTCCGCCCAGATGTTGAACTCCGCCCACTCGGTGACGTTCCCCTGGGACCCCAACCCTCCGTCGCTGAACGTCCCAAAACCGCCGCCCATGATGACCACGGACCCCAGTAGCTCGGCGATTCCCGGGTCGAGCTTCAGCGCCAGCGCCAGATTGGTCAGCGGGCCTAGGCACGCCAGACGAATGCTGCGCGGCGGCGACTTCCGCACCATCCGGCAGAGGTACTCCGGGGCCCGGCTCCGCCCCGGCTCGGCCTGCGGCTCGGGCAGAACCAACCCGTGCAGCCCGTCGTCGCCGTGTACCTCGCGCGCCGTCCGACCCGGCCCGGCCAGCGGCCCTTCGGCCCCGGCGTAAACCGGTACGTCCGGCCGTCCCGCCATCGCCAGAATGCCCAGGGCATTCCGCGTCACCTGCGCCAACCCCACGTTCCCGCCCACCGTCGTCAAGGCCCGTACCCGCAGCCGCCTCGACCCCAGAGCCGAGAGGATGGCAAACATATCGTCCACACCGGGGTCGGTATCAATGATCACTGAATCGTATTGTTCGTCCATTCGACCGTCAGAACTCCCAGATTGCCGTCATATCCGGTCGCAGCGTCAACACGGAGCGGCCCCCAAACCGCACCGTCACCTTCTGCTCCGGAGCTCTTCGCAAGCGGAACGAAACGCTCCGCAGTCCATGAGGCCCCTGCCCCATCGGGATGAACCGGATCGTCACAGCCGGTTTGACCTGCTCGGTCCAGTGCGCCATGCGCTCCATCTCATCCGCCGGCAGTGCCAGCGTAAGCCCAGTCACATCTTTGAGATAAGGATCCGCCGGCGTGTCCGTCAGCACGCTTTTGTAGCGCTTTAGCACCTCCTCACGCGTAACGCCCTGCCCCACCCCGCTCTCCGGCCTCCACTTGGCCAGGAACTCCGGATGATACTCCATCACCCACGACTCCAACCCTCTCGCCAACTGGGGAACCGGGCTCTGCCGGTAGAACCACGGGATCTGGACGCCGTTCCAACCGCGTGTAATCAGGTCCCGGTGGCTCCCATCCACCGCCGGCATGGCGCCCTCCGCGTCCACTCCGAACGCCACAGCCGTTTCCCCCACCGCCCGCTTTTCCTGGGCGGAATCGAAGAATTCGAAGTATGTCTTCGTGCCGTAGAAATAGATGCCCGTGTAGCTGCGGTCCTCACGCACCGTCGTGCGCTTCTCAAAGGCCGCGAACTCCTTGCGCAGGAAGGAGTTCTTCTCAATATCGGCATACGTGGCCGAATCCACGGTCACGTAGAAGTGGTTCAACTCTATCGCACTTTGGGCCATTGCCGTCGACATCGCGAGCATCAATAGATAGGACCTTATCGGAAGATTCATTGTAACTTCATACCGCCTACAGCGGACGTTAAACTACACCATCTTAAAATGGTTTCATGCAACGATTGCTTCTACTCGCTCTTGGTGTGTTTACCCTCACCAGTGCAACGTATGCTCAGTCCGAGGCCGGTGGGGCTACCGTCACCGGAACCGTCACTGACCCCTCTGGCGCCGCAATATCCGGCGCGAAAGTCACTTTGAACGGTGATCAGACGGGCTACACCCGTGTCTTTGAAACCAACTCCAGCGGTCTGTACAACTTCGTCCGCGTCCCTGTCGGGCTCTACAACGTGACCATCGACAAGGAAGGATTCAAGGGCGTCAAGCGCACGGGCATCGAACTGGCCGTAGGCGCGGTCGTCACCATTGATGCCGCCCTGACGGTCGGGTCCACGTCGGAGAGCATTACCGTCAGCGGTGACCTTCCGCTGATCGAAACCACCCGTTCCCAAACCTCCACGAACGTGGACGAGCGCGCCGTCAAGGAACTCCCCATCAACGGCCGGAACTTCCTGGACTTCACGCTGCTCACGCCGGGCGTCAACCGTGACACCCGCGGTGGTGACCTCAGTTTCGGCGGCCAGCGCGGCACGGCGAACAGCCTGCTGGTGGACGGCATGGATTCCAACAACCTCTTCTTCGGCCAGAGCGCCGGACGCGCCGGCACCCGCAACCCCTACTCCTTCTCGCAGGACGCCGTCGAGGAGTTCCAGGTGAACACCAATGGCTATGCCGCCGAAATCGGCCGCGCCGGCGGCGGCGTGATCAATGTCGTGACGAAATCGGGCACGAACGCCTTCCACGGCAACGCCTTCGAGTTCTTCCGCGACCGCGAGCTCAACGCCAATACGTTCATCAACAAGTCCCGCGGCATCGTCCGCCAGCCCTACCACTACAACCAGTTCGGCGGCACCATCGGTGGCCCCGTCAAGAAGGACAAGATCTTCTTCTTTCTGAGTTACGACGGCCAGCGCAACCTGAATCCCAACCCGGTGTTCTTCAACTTCACCGTCCCGTCCGATGCCCTCTCGCAGGCCGGCGCGGCTGAACTCGCCCAGTACATGACGCCCTACACCACCGGCTACCGCAACGACATCGGACTCGCCAAGGTCGACTGGAATCTCTCCGACACCCAGCGTTTCAGCGCCCGCCTCAACCTCCACCGTTTCACCGGTCAGAACTTCGAGAACGGCGGCAGCCAGAGCGCCCAGGAACACACCGGCAACTCGCTGGTCTCCACCAACAGCCTCGGCCTGAACTACAGCAAGGTGTTCGGATCCTCGATCGTCTTCGACTCTCGCTTCAACTGGGTGAAGGACGACGAGCCCGGCGAAGCCAACTCCACCGCTCCGGAGACCGTGGTCAGCCAGAGCGGCGGCAGCTTCAGCTTCGGACGCAACAACTTCTCCCCGCGCTACACCAACGCCAAGCGCTACCAGTTCATTGAAAGCCTCAGCTACCTGCGCGGCAAACATGCCTATAAGTTCGGAGCCGATCTGAACTTCGAGCGCATTGACAACTTCTTCCCCGGCAACTTCTCCGGAGTCTACCGCTTCAACAGTCTGGCCGATTTCGCCGCCCGCAAGCCCTTCCAGTTCACCCAGGGTTTCGCGGGTTCAGGCACCAGCGGACCGCTAACCCAGCCCAACATCAACGAATTCGCCTTGTTCGTTCAGGACGCCTGGCGCGTGACGAACCGCCTGACTCTGAACTACGGCTACCGGTATGACCAGGCGCGGTACGCTCAGCCGCAGGTGCTCAATCCGGATGCCGGACTCACCGCCCTCGGCCTCCGCACCAACTTCATCAACACCGATACCAACAATCACGCGCCACGCTTCGGCTTCGCCTACCGGCTGGACGAGAGCGGCAAGCAGGTGCTGCGCGGCGGCTACGGCATCTTCTATGCCCGCACGCCCTCCATCCTGACCGGCACGGCCATGTCGCAGAACGGAATCCAGGTTCAGACCTATACCCTGACGTCCAACCTGCCCACCTACCCGAATATCCTCTCCGCGCCACCCACCGTTTCGCGCACACCCGATATCTACGTGGTCGCGCCTAACTTCGTATCCCCGCTTACCGCCCAGTGGAACTTCAACTACGAAGTCCAGCTGAGCAAGGACTACGCAGTCACCTTCGGCTACATGGGCCTCCACGGCTACCACCTGTCGCGCACCCGCGACATCAATCTGTTCCCGCTCTTTGCGGACTCGGCCACCTACGCGAACGGCACCCCGACCACCATCTACACCCGTCTCGCCACCCGGCCCAACACGAACTTCGGGCGCATCAGCCTCTTCGACTCCGGTGCCGACTCCATTTACCACGGCGGCTTCGTCCAGGCCACCAAGCGCTTCTCCCAGAACTTCCAGCTACTGGCCAGCTACACCTTCTCCAAGGTGATCGACACTGTCCCCGACGCCACGAGCGTCGTGGTCGGCAGCGATGACGCCAAGGTGGCGCTCGACACCCTGAATCCGAACAACGACCGCGCGGCCGGCGATGCCAACGTCAAGCACCGCTTCGTCGCGTCGGGCGTGTGGGATCTCAACTACTTCCGGGGCTATCAGAACGCCTTCGCCCGGTACGTCCTGGATGGCTGGCAGATCTCGGGTATCTTCAACGGCCGCAGCGGCCAGCCGTACTCCGCCGGCGTCGGCGGCAATGCGGATATCAACCGGGACGGCAACACGCGCAACGACCGCGCGCCGATGACCGGCCGCAACATCTACACCCTGCCCAGCGTGTACACCCTGGACGCGCGCGTCACCAAACTGGTGCCGCTCTACAAGGAACGTGTCCGCCTCCGTCTGGTCGGTGAAGCTTTCAACCTCACCAACCGGGCAAACGTCGCCAACGTGAACCGCACACCGTTCAATTACAACTCCACCACGAAGGTGTTCACTCCCGTGGCGATCTTCGGCACTGCGTCAACAGCCGCCGATCCCCGCATCCTCCAGATCGCGGCCAAGATCGAGTTCTAGCCTTCGTCCAGACGGGAAAAGGCCGGGCTCAGTGCCCGGCCTTTTCCATTTCTGACGGTCTGCTTCCCGTTGGAGAAGCGCCTACCCGGCCGACTTCTTGGGATCCGCGCCGACAGAGGAATAGCGCGGCAGGATCGAGAAGTACTCAGTGAACTTCTTCTTCGTATCGACCTCGACCTTCTTCTTGTCGAGGATCGCATTGGCCAGATTCGTGAACTGCTTGCCCAACTCGGTCGTCGGGTCGACGGCCCGGCCGGACTGGAGGGCGCGGTGTACACCCTGGTAGTCGTTTGAGAAGTTCATCATCACCGGCACGCCCAGAAGGTCCTCGATCTGCGCCGGGCTCACGACGCTTCGCTTGTGCCCCCGGTTCAGGAGAACGCTCACCCGGTCACCGAGTTCCAGACTATTCAGGAAGGTGAACTTTTCGCGGGCCAAATGCAGCGATGGGATCTCCGGCGTGACCACCAGGAAGATGCGCTTCGCCTCGTGCATGATCTCCAGCGAGTAGCGTTCCAGATTGCCCGACAGGTCCACGCAGATCGCGCGGTAGTGTCTGCGGGCAAACTCAAGCAGATTCCGCACCTGCGCGGATTCAATGCGGAAATCAGGATTCAGCCGGCCGGAGTGTAGAACATCCATCTGCCCCACACGCGTCACCAGTTGGGGCCACAACGACTCATCGAGCGTAGCCGCGTTCTCGGCCGCTTCCACGACCGAATGAGCATTGTTCAGCTTCAGCATGAAGCCGATGATGCCCGACGTGAGGTCCATGTCCATCAACAGGACACCAGTCTCCGGATTCCGCGACAAGGCGACGGCCGCGTTCAGCGCCACAGTTGAGGTACCCACACCCTGCTTGGAAGGCAGGAACGCAAAGAGCTGATCGGTGGAATTAACCGCGGCGGGATGCCGTTGGGCCACTTCCTCTACCCGCGTCAGAGTCTCGTAGATCGCTTGCCGGTCGAACGGCAGAGCGAGAAACTCGCGGATCCCGGCCCGCATAATATCCAGCAAAACCTCGGGGTCGGTCGAACGATGTACGGCCACCAACTGCAATCCCGGGAACTCGCGCTCCACCAGGTGTATGATTTCGGTTGCCTTCGGCAGCGACTCGGTGCTGAGAAACACCACTTGCGGTGCATGCGCCCGGGCGAACCGCATGAACTCCAACTCGGTCGGATAGCGATCAAGGTCCCGGACCAGCACGATCTGGCCCGTGTCCGACAGAGCTTGTTCCAGCCGTTCCGCTAACTCGGAATCGGGGCAGATGACAAGTCCCCTCAACATAGTCCTATATCCTAGCTATCAAAATAGAGCGGATGCTCGATCGGAACAATCGGTCATCGACCTTAACGCTCTGCCCTAGAGGGATACCTACTCTAGAGCTGAGACTAAGGTCAATCCTGGAGAAACTCTGCGCTGATCACTGTCTACACGCCACGGCGATTGCCGTAGAGCAAGACATGCAGCCTCGGACAGAACCGGTAACCGTTCTCCTTGCAAAGTTCTACAAGCCATGCGGCACGCTCGTGCAATCTATCGGCGGAAATCCCCTCGGGCATGAGGAGTACCCGCTCAGGTTTTGCATGGAGGGCGGAGGCGATCTTTCGGATCTCCTCCAAATCACCCGGCTCCGTGACCACGAACTTGAGCTGATAGTCGTATTCCGTCACCAACCGGCTGAGGACATCCGGCCGGTACCTAAGCCGCTCGTGGCTGGCTGCGTATCGCCCACCCTCCCGATCCCAGGGGGTCGAGTTCCGCAGTTTTGGGCTGATGCTCATCAGGTCACACTCGACCGGCTGCCACACCGTACCCGCTGTTTCCACGGTAATGTGACGGTCCATCGCCCGCAGAGCCGCCGTCAATTCCACCACTTCGCCGAACAGCATCGGCTCACCGCCGGTCAACACGATATGCCGGTAGACGGGCTCCGCTTCCACATGCCGCAGTAGGGCGGCCAACTCCATCTCTTCACCCTCCGGCTGCCACGACGTGTAAGGGGTGTCGCACCAGACACAACGCAGGTTGCAACCGGAGACACGAATGAAAAGCGAAGGAACGCCGGTGAGGAGCCCTTCTCCTTGAATCGTCGTGAAGATCTCGGAGATTCTCACCCCGCGTACTCCAGAGGATCCCTGAGGCCCGCCTCCCGGAAACCGGCGAGCCGCAGTTGGCACGAGTCGCATTGACCGCAGGAGCGTCCGGCCACGGGGTCGTAGCAACTATGCGTCAGGCCATAGTCCACACCCAGCGATACACCCAACTGGATGATGCCTGCTTTCGACAGGCTGATCAGGGGGGTATGGATCTTCAGGGTCCCGCGCCCCTCCACACCCGCCTTGGTGGCCAGATTGGCCATCTTTTCAAAGGCTTCGATGTACTCGGGCCGGCAGTCCGGATACCCCGAATAGTCCACCGCATTTACACCCAGGTAGATATCCGTGGCTCCCAGGACTTCCGCCCAAGCCAGTGCGATGGAAAGGAAAACCGTGTTCCGGGCCGGCACGTAGGTAATAGGGATCCCCACCCCCATCTCTTCCTTCAAGCGCCCCTTGGGTACGGCGATGTCATCCGTCAGAGCCGACCCGCCAAAAGCTCTCAAGTCTATCTTGATGGTCTTGTGCGCAGCCGCTCCCAACTGTTTCGAGACCCGTTCCGCACACTCAAGCTCCACTTGATGTCTCTGGCCATAATCAAATGATATTGCGTAAGTTGCAAACCCATCGCGGCGAGCACAGGCAAGTGTCGTCGCCGAATCCAACCCACCGCTCAAAAGGCACACAGCCCTCATCGGTCCAATCCCTCCGGATGCCCACTCCACTCGTCGCGTTCTCGACTTCCCTCCCCTGGCACGGGAAGAGGTAGAGCAACCCTAAGTATATCGTTCCCTCGAAGTTGCACCCCATCGCCCGGCTGGGCGCCAACTATAGTACAGCAGCCAAATGCGGTTCCGGTGTCACGCTCCCTGCCTTGCCGTGATGCCCCCAAAGGACTGGAGACGGCCCGGAGGTCCGTGATCCGGCGAAAGAGGGACGGGGGCTGTGCGATTGGACTCCCGTTGGGTTCGGGCTTCGGTTCCGTTGGGTTCGGAATTTCGAAGGTAACCTCTTTGTTTTCTGGGTCTGTTTGGTTCGTTTCGTAATTTTGCGAAGAGGCGTCCATCGACTGGCCGCAGTCCAGCGCGTCGGGATTGTGGGGCTCAGGTGCGGGCAGGTGGTCTTCGAAGGTCGCGTCCGCGAGAAGCGTGCCGAACTCCGCGGGACATTTGGTGCGCAGGTCGGCCAGATTCCTGAGGGAGTTGTCGATGACGCGCTGCCAGTGGGCCATGTAGCGAAGGGCCAGCGCGGGGGCATTCGACTCGGCGGACAGCCGCTGAAAGGCTTTGGCCTGCTGAAGGGGTACGGTCAACCCCATGTATTGTTTGTTCCAGCGTGCGCGATTGTCTTCGAGCTCCATCAACTCCAATGAAGCCTGATAGCTGGTGTAGCGGGCAAGGTTCCAGTAGGCGTCGGCGATGTTGGAGACGATGTCGACCTCGACGGTATCGGTGGGCTGGAAGCGTTGCATGAATGCCTGGCGGTGGTCGAGGAAGAGACGGCGACAGTCGTCCGTGAGGAGGACGGGCGAGTGGGCGGACATACCATGAGTGACGGCATTGAGAGCCGAGCGGGCCTTGCCCTCGGCGGTAACCGGGCCGCGCGACTTGCAGCCGTTGATGCGAGCCTGTTCGGCCCGGGAGCGCTTCTCCATAAATAACCAATCCTTTCTGTTCGCTCGATCCGCCGTCGTGGGCGGAAGGTGAGCGTATGGCGGAATTGGAGCATGAGAAAAAAAGCGTTTCGAGAGCGTTGGGCTGTAAGTGATTGAAAACGAGCGGAAGGTATTCTTTGAATCGGCCGGACCGCTTCGGCGGGCGAGTCGAAACGCGCCGGCGGCGGCTTCGGGCAACTTGCTCCTGTGGCCCCGACCTCGGCACGAGGCAGTAAGGCCAGGGATGGCCGTCCGTCCACAAGGGAGGCTGGATGGATGGATGGAGCAGCCTGCTATTTGTCCGGAAGCACCCGAAACACGAGCGTCTGGTGCCTATCGTAGCTGTTCAAGGATCGTCGGATCCTTTAGCTTGTCATCCTGCGCCAACAGGAGAACCTTCGAAATGATCTCGGCGGTTTTTGGATCGTTGTCGGCAAATGGTAGGAATATCCTGCCTCGATGCTGGGAGTGAACCGGTATGATGCACAGACTGCCGCCAGGTTGACGGTGGACGGTTCCACTGCCGAGATGGACATTGTAATTGCCGATCTTTCCATCGACGAATGCGTGCTGTTGCTGGAAGCGGACATTCCTGATCTTCAGGAGATTCAAAGTCTCCCGCAGTAGCGCTGTGCGCATCTCAACTGTCGATGCGGTGGCTTCGGGATCAACACCGCCCCGATGCGCTACGCTGACCATCAGATCCAGATCGCGCATTGCCTCACTGAAGATGCGAGGGCAGACTTTGTCGAGCGGAATCGCCTTCCCGTCGCTCCTGCCCGTAAAAACGACGTGCTTCACAGTCAGGCCATCCACGTCGGCCGGTGTGAACCAACCCTCCAGGAATGTCACCCATGCGGAAACGTTGTCGGCGTGAAATGTCTTGCGGACCCCTTCGTCCGGCACGTTCACCCAACCGTGTTTGCCTAGCACGGTCAGGGCCTGCCTGGGATTCACTTGACTCCCTTCGTACCGGCCGGAATGGTTCTCCAGATCGCGCTCGGCCTTAGTGAGTATGTAGAGTTCGCGAAACGCCTGCTTGAAGGGCTGTACTCGTTCCACCTGAAGGCATTCCTTCTGCCGCCCAGCCCACTCTCCGGACTCCAGCAGGTCTATAGGGTGAGCGATGCGAAGCGTCCCCTGTCCACGGCGCAGATCCTCATGCCAGTGAACCTCACCGTTCTCACTGACAAAGAGCAGCGCAGCGACCATGGGACGAAGAAGAGGATGATCAGCTAACTCTTCGACTTCCGGAATGGTGAATCGATCACCACGAATCATCGCCTCTTCCAGGGATAGCCTCATCCGCGACGTCTGCTGCGCCAGCATTGTTTTTCTGGTGCGTAGCGCTGCGAACACTGGTGACTTCCGTAGCGATACAGGCAGGTCTTTCAATACCTTGCCGTTCTTCTCGAACGCCAACTCCGGTTCACCCGAGCGGTTCACAGAGAGAACGGCCCTTACGTCGCCCTCGGCGACATCGACGGGACCGCCCTTTAGGTCGGCAATTGCCTCCGCCTCCATCGCCCAGGACAGGCGCTGCGGATCGGGATAGCCGGCAACCCGCGCGAGGTTTGTTAGCCCGATCGAGTACGCGAGCTTCTCGCTCGCCTGCCGAAGTGCGCCAAACTGCCTGCCTTCGCGGAGGAACTGCTGCAGTACCTCGTATCGAGAGAGAATTGCCCGCCGCCGTTCAGGGTCACGCGGCGGAAGGGGCACGAGGCCGATTGCCCGTACCGCGTCCTGACTGCGCTTTTCCTGGATGCGCGCGGCCAGTTCCGGAGCTTGCACCTCACCGCCGATCGCGCCGGCAAACAGCTGCGCGCGTTTGTGGCCGCCGCCTCCGGATGCGAACTTCGCGGAATCAAGAATCAAGCACCAATCCTCCGCCGACAGCCGGGGGCGCACCCGACGAAACCAGTCGACGTCAACCGCACCATCCAACAGTTCCTGCCGGGGCAGTGGCGTTCGTTCACTCACCTCGGCAAACCATAGCTCCCGGATCTCTGCCTCGACGGTCCACTGGGAATCCTTGGTGTGCGCATGGAGCCAGTAGGCGACGTCCTCCAAACCGGCAAGGCCTGTCGCCTGCTCCACGTACGCCGCCCATTGCGGCGCATAGAGCGCGAGATTCACCAGTCGCTTACGCGAAAGTCCGGCCGTTCTCGCGTATACAGCGAAAGTGTCCGCTGTATCTCGTCCAGCCGGGAGGCAAACTCGTAGCAGATGGCTCAACACGACGGACTTGCTTTCGTTGTCTGCGCTGTAGCCCCTCGAGAGCGGATCCTTGCCGAGCAGCTTCAACAGAGTCACCGCCAGTTCAGCACCGAACACCGCACCCAGGCTGAGTGCCGCGGGACTGGCTGCCGTCGGAAGGTCTCCACGCTTCAACTCGACTTCCAGAATCCGGTCGCGGCATCGGCCCGCAAACACGGCCAGTTCGGGGAAGGCACCAACCAGCGTGTGGGGCTTGCGCTTCGTGACTGCCGCCAGGTCGTACAAACCGTAACCACGATGCCCGCGCCCACCAAGCAACTGATCGTAGACATCAGCCTCGGTAGCGATGTCGAGCTTGTGCGCGGTGAGAGTGATCTCCAAAGCCGGGTAGTGCCGGTCGTCCGCCGGCAGTCCTTCGTCGATCCAGCGAAGGAGCATCCAGTACCGCCGCCAAAGTCCTACATCCCAATGTTCAGGGTGCCGGGCGCGGCATGATTCCAGCACCCGAGTGAGCAGGCCCAGGGGTATGGTGCGCCAGCTTGAGTGGTAATGGGCTTCGGTCGCGCCGGGGTCATAGTTGTTCGCGATCCGGTGAAGATAGGTTTCCACAGCGTCAAGGAGGAAGCCGGCCGCCTGAATGGTGCAAGTATCCGCCGTCAGGTACCACAGGGTATTGCGGACAAGATAGGGAAACTTCAACTTCGCGCTTCCGGCCAATTCGTCCGCCGTTCGGCTCGCCCAGTCAGGCTCATGCTGATTCGTTGCGAGCACGACAGTGC
This sequence comes from uncultured Paludibaculum sp., assembly GCF_963665245.1. Lineage (NCBI taxonomy): Bacteria > Pseudomonadati > Acidobacteriota > Terriglobia > Bryobacterales > Bryobacteraceae > Paludibaculum > uncultured Paludibaculum sp. The sequence continues at coordinate 341,980 of NZ_OY762268.1, read as the reverse complement.
ACAGGGCGCGAGCGAGTTCGACCTCATCGGCTCCGTCTTCCCGCCTCCGCGCCTCCCACCAGGCAGCCCATACCGGACCCAGCGGATAGTCCCGATCCGGATCGACCCAACGAAGATTCCCGAACAACTCGCGAGCAACACTACCGTCGTAGCCTTTGACGGTAACCGATGCTTCGCGATTCTCGTCGACGAGCCCGTCCAAGGACAGCAGCAGCCGTTCAGCGGATGGGGTTGAGAGCTTGCCGGCGAGCACGTTGCTGGGCGCAACCGGACTTGTTCGCTGCGCCGGATCGAAGAGCCCCAGGCCATCGTGCAAAGAGGCGGCCGGAACGCTCTTCGGTTCCAGTTCCGATTGGATCTCCTCAGCCGCCTGCTTCATCAAGGGGTCCGCCGAACTGGAAAGCCGTTCAATGGTCAACCGGCAGTCGGCAGCGGCCTGCCTGAGCAGAAGACGAATGACACCACGGCGGAGGTCCGACGCCTTTCGCGTCAGCAAGGGCTCGATCGCTTCGGCCTCGCTGCCCGTCAACGTCGCACTCCCGAGGATTTCGAAGGCCGCTTGTCTCACTCCGTTGCTGGGGTCACCCAGCAGCGAGAACGCAAGTTCACGTTCATCCGCCTGAAGCGTCGGCCTCTTTCTGACAGCATCCTGGATCGAACTCAACAGCGAACGCCGCCCGTCGGCATCCATGGCAGGCAGGTAAGGCGCCAGCTCCGCAAACGGACGATCTCCCCGATTGGCAATCAGTCTACTTGCCACATCGGCGTGCCTCGCCCTGATTCTGTTCCAGGCCCAAACGGCGGGCTGGAGCGTCTCGTCGGCGGGCACACGCGCAATGAGGCTTTGAAGCGCCTCGAACGTGTCACCGGTATCGGTTTCCTGGACACACCAACGCGAGTAGGCAGGGATGATTTCCATGGCCTTGATCGCCACTCGCAGGTCTGAATCCCGCAGAGAACCTCTCAGTACCCGAGCAGCCGGCCGAGTTCCCAACTGGGCCAGCAGGTGAATGGCGGGGTAGCGCCTTTCGAAACTGGGATCCAAGGCAAGCAGCGCGGCCATCTCCGTCGCGATGGCTACGTCTTCGAACGCCTGAGCCCAAAGAGCCAGGAAGAGTGTCTGCCCTTCCGCCCGATCGATCCTATCTGCGCGCACTTTGTCGTCTTCGAGGTCTTCCAGCGTCTCGATAATCATGCTGTCGATCAGCTTCGATTGCTCGGAGTCTATCGGCAGGCCGAACCAGACGGCTACGGCGCGAGCGACAGCAGCGAACCGGCCGAGTTTCTCGCGCACGATCAACTGAAGCATTCTGAGGAAGGCATCGCGGTGCGCGAAGTCGACGGACTCCAGCACGACCTGTCGTAGCCCTTCCTGCCGCTGGGCCGCCAACAGGAGCCGTTCCACCACACCCCAACCCTCCGGCCGTGAACTGGAGAGCAAGGCCGTGACCGCGTATCGGGCAGGCGCGGCAATCTCATGCTCACCCTCTAGAATCCGAACCAGGGCGTTGTACGTCTGCGCGCGTGCGGGATGTTCCGAATCGAGGAGCCCTGCCAGCAATAGGCCTACCGCATGCTCCGTCCCCCAGCCCAGATGTGCTCCCCAAACCGTGAGGAACTCGCGGTCACAATGGTAGCGAACGGCTGTCCTGAGGAGCGAATCCAGCCAATCGATCCGCGTCTCCGACGTGTACTCCGAATGCAGCGGCGCGCGGAACGCCCTGCGAAGATAACCCAGTTGATACGGCAGTTTCTTCTGGAGTTGCCAGCTCGCCTCGACATGCTCGGCGATGCATGGGAAAAGGGTGCCGAACAACTGGAGGCGGCTGTTGTCGTCAAGACCTTCAATGGCGCGCCTCTCCTGCTGCCGCTGTGGCGCCCGTTCATCGTCCCATCGGCTTGTCAGGCACTCCAGAAAAGCGATCCCAATCATCGCAAGCCGGGGCGGCAACGCTTGCAGGCGGCTCCGCAGATCCTCGGATCCCTTCGGATTCTCAAACCGCTGAAGTTGTGACTGTAGCTCCTCGGGCGTCGGCACTTACCCCCCTGCCAGCGGCGTCAGGCGGACAATCAGAACGTCCCCGACGTCGTTGAGTATCTGGTCCAGGAGTTCCACCTGAATGTCGTTGACGAACAAGTAGTAGAAACCGTCCTGAAATGCGGAGATGGCATCGTCCACAGCCTGCTCGACATCTGGCATGCGGTCGTCCGGCTCCTGCTCGCCCGACACAATCCGGCCGGTTTCGCGCCCAAGATCGACATCGCCCGGAGTGAGAATTCTTAGAAATCCGGCTTCGTGTTTTCTCCGGGCGAATGCGGCAACCTGTTGGCGAACGATTTCCGTCAGAAGCTCGCGAGCTGTGCTTAGCGGTCGCTCTGGCCGCAGTTCCAGAGGTGCAACCAGGTGGCCTCGACGTCCCGCGATCTTTGCCTGAATCGTGATGTGGGTCAAGCTCCTTCATCATAGCCTTCACGTCGGATGAGTATGCTCATAGCTCCGTTATCCGTCCGTAAGCGCGGTTGAGTGGGGCGGCAGGTCGAGATGGCGGGGGTTCGCGCGGTCTAGTTCGTGGAATCTGTGGATGCCGGCTGCCTGGCTGTTGTGCTTCCCTCTGTTGCTATGTCCAGTTGAGCTTTTGGCCGCATCTGATTGAACTCTCGCTCCACGCCGGAAGTGGCGAGTCCGGCGGAGCGCCGAAACGGATGTGTGGAGCACTGGTTCACGATGAATGATCCACTGTCGTGCCCAGTCGGCCTCTGCGTGGCTGCGGCCCCCGGCACGAACTGCTCCGCTCACCTGGACTTCGCCCTGCCTCGGGGCGGAGGGGTTGTCGCCGGACTGGGGCCACTGCCGGCTTCGCAACGCCTGTGGGAGAGCGGACCTGAGGATCGGAAGCGTCCGCCCTACGGCCGGGGCGGTCGCCAACTCGCGTCACTGGAGTCTCACCACTACCCGCCCGTTCTGCCGGCCGACGCGAATCACCTCACGCGCCAACACTGAGCCAGACACACCCCGCTGCCTGATCACCAGTAGATACTGCCCGGCTACCAGGTTCGTCAGCAGAAACCGCCCACCCTCGTTCATCACCGACGACGACCAGCCATCGCCCTCCAAACTCAGGGCCACGTCGTCGCGCAGGGCTCCGGCGCGATCAAGGGCCTCTCCGGACACGCAGTACGCGGGCACACGCGGTATCACCACCGCCACCCCCGATACCGTCCGCCCCTCCTCCACCCGCACTGCCTGCCGGCGGCCAGTCTTCTGCACTCGATAGTAGTAACTTCGTGGGAAGTCGCTGCCGGCCGCGCAGCACTCCTTGCACGCCGGAGAAGCCGATGGCGCGGCCCCCGATGGCAGGACCCGGAGGAAGTACTCGCCCGACCGCAGGCCCGTCAGACAGAACGCGCCGCGCTCATCGGTCGTCACACCCCCTGACGGCACGTCCTGTCCAAACCCCAGGGCGCCGGTCCTTACGGCGACGACTGGGGTGGACTCCAACGGCCTCCCCTGCTGATCGGTTACGCGGCCGGAGATTGCGCAGCCCGGACCGAACGCGGCCATGGCAGTGGAGCCGGCGAGCAGCACCAGACCACCCAGGCGGCAGATGGCACCGCAAACTATGCTATTTTGCCGCTCGGCCCCGCGTGGTCTTCGCTCGTCCGCCGAAGAGACAGTGGACATGAGCCCGCTTCCTGACGGGCGCGGTTCGCAATGGGCGGACGGCGCCTCCTCCGGAGTTCGGGTTCGTAACACGGCGCCGTCGGGTTTGGTGGCGCTCAAGGCCATACGGGACTCCTTGCCCATCGCGGTTCCCCTCTCTGTGGACGCCGGAGTGCGACCGGCGGCCGCCATCGTGCTTAGCCCGTCGCTTATGCTTCGGGACCGGGTCGGACGAGGACCGTAGCCTCGCCCGCCCAATGATCTTGCGCCTGGCGCTCGTGTCCATAGCGCGTACGGGGCAGCCCCAGCCTTCGGCTTGGGGGAACCCGTGAAGTGCGGGTGGGCACGATCCTTCGGTCTCGCGACATCCTCCGGTCTTTGGCAGCCCCAGCCTTCGGCTTGGGGGAATCCGTGGGGTGCGGGTGGGCGCCGCCCTTCGGTCTCGCGACATCCTGGGGTCTTCGGCAGCCCCAGCCTTCGGCTTGGGGGAATCCGTGGAGTGCGGGTGGGCACGATCCTTCGGTCTCGCGACATCCTGGGGTCTTTGGCAGCCCCAGCCTTCGGCTTGGGGGAATCCGTGGGGTGCGGGCGGGCGCGGCCCTTCGGTCTCGCGACATCCTGGGGTCTTCGGCAGCCCCAGCCTTCGGCTTGGGGGAATCCGTGGGGTGCGGGTGGGCGCCGCCCTTCGGTCTCGCGACATCCTGGGGTCTCTGGCAGCCCCAGCCTTCGGCTTGGGGGAATCCGTGGGGTGCGGGCGGGCGCGGCCCTTCGGTCTCGCGACATCCTGGGGTCTTCGGCAGCCCCAGCCTTCGGCTTGGGGGAATCCGTGGGGTGCGGGTGGGCGCCGCCCTTCGGTCTCGCGACATCCTGGGGTCTTCGGCAGCCCCAGCCTGCGGCTTGGGGGAATCCGTGGGGTGCGGGCGGGCGCGGCCCTTCGGTCTCGCGACATCCTGGGGTCTTCGGCAGCCCCAGCCTTCGGCTTGGGGGAATCCGTGAAGTGCGGGTGGGCGCGGCCCTTCGGTCTCGCGACATCCTGGGGTCTTTGGCAGCCCCAGCCTGCGGCTTGGGGGAATCCGTGGAGTGCGGGTGGGCACGATCCTTCGGTCTCGCGACATTCTGGGGTCTTCGGCAGCCCCAGCCTGCGGCTCGGGGGAATCCGTGGAGTGCGGGTGGGCACGATCCTTCGGTCTCGCAACATCCTGGGGTCTTCGGCAGCCCCAGCCTTCGGCTTGGGGGAATCCGTGGAGTGCAGGTGGGCGCGGCCCTTCGGTCTCGCGACATCCTGGGGTCTTCGGCAGCCCCAGCCTTCGGCTTGGGGGAATCCGTGGAGTGCAGGTGGGCGCGGCCCTTCGGTCTCGCGACATCCTGGGGTCTTCGGCAGCCCCAGCCTTCGGCTTGGGGGAATCCGTGGGGTGCGGGTGGGCGTGTTGGGATTGCTGGAGGACGTTCACACGATGGCGACTGTCCGAGTTCGTCTTGACTCTCGAACCCTTGCGTCTGTGCCGGCGCGCGAACGCCCTCACCGCGCTACCTGGAAATTTGCGGCAACGACGCCGCGGCGGCCGCCTGGCCTACGCGACGGCTCGCTTCGTCCGGCAGACGGACATCGATCTTCAGGTTGGGGAACTCCTGCTCCAGGACTTCCGCCGCCACCTTCAGAATCACATCGCCGCCCTCGCCGGTGGTCACACGGCCCATTACCAGCACGGTTCCGATGTCATAGTAGTTAGCGTAGTGGGCCAGAGCATAGCCGAAGTACGAACCGATGGTCTGGTAGATCTTCGGCGGACGTGGATCGCCCTGCTTCATCAGGGCCTGGACGCCCTCGAGACGCTCCGGAACGCCCATGTCCTTCGGGAACTCGATGCCGGCGGCCGGCAAGAGCCGGTTGACCGCCTGCTGCGAGAGGTATTGCACGCCGCAGCCGCGGTCTCCCGACCATTCATCGGCGGGGGCCAGCGGGTTCATGTCGATGGGCACGAAGGCCAACTCATCCAGCCAGGTGGTGATGTTGCCCGTCACGTCGGTGTAACCCGCGGCCAGACTGCTGCCGAAGGCCAGGCCCAACACACGATTGCGGTTTAGCGACATGGAGCCGGCCAGCGCCGACACCGAGCCGTCGTTCGCCACGACGACAGGGATCCCTCCAAACTCCTCCTGAAACCGGTGGTACATGGGCACGATTTCGCTTTGGAAGAGATCGCGCGGGACACCGCGGAAGAGCGAGGCGATGCGGGCTTCATTGTCGACGTAGACGCCGGCGGAGCTGACACCGATGGCGTCGACCCGAGGAAGACTGGCGGCGGCGGCGCGCAGGGCGTGACGAATGTGCTCGTAGTGGTAGGCCGGATCGCTTTGCGGTTTGGGGTCCCATTTGAACTCGGAGGCAAAGGTTGTCTTGCCGTCCTGCTCGGCGTAGGCCTTGATGTCGGAGGCACCCTTGTCGATGGCCACGCGGCAGCCCCCGGTGTGACGGCCGAGGGGCAGTGTCACGTGGGAGGCCTTCGGGAAAGCGGCTCCGGCGGCGTGGACGATCTCAAAGGGGCGGCCGTAGATGATCGGCCCCATCACGTCCTTATCAAAAAGCTGGTTGGGCGAGTAGCGATAGATATAGTCGCGCAGAAAGCCCACCAGCGCTTCGGGCGCATCGATGTGGATGCGGAAACCGCCGACGGCCCAGAGCAGGAATTTCACCTCACGCTCAAGGAAGCGGAGATTGACGGCCGTGGCGTCGCTGCTCGTGTTGCGGTCGATGGCTCGCTCGAAGACGTAGATGGAGCCATTGCTCTGCTCCACGGCGATCCGGATGGGTAGGGATTGGCCCGCGATGCGGTGCGCAAAGGCACGCCAGGCTAAGGCGGCCGGCCGGAACTCCGGATCGAGAACCGGTTTTACTTTTGGAACGATGAGTTCCATTCACTCTCCTTCACGTTAGTTCGCAGGTGTGTAGGCGCCGTTGCTCAACACAACCCCGGGGCTGTGCTTGGGCGTCTGGTCGAGGTGGATGTCGAAGCGATCGAGGGCGGGCTTGAGGAACGCGGCCGGGTTGGTGGTGACAGCTCGTTCGACCGTCTCGCTGGGGATGCCCCACTGCAGCGCCAGGTTCATGCACTCAATCAACGAAGTGCAGGAGCCGCTGAGGTCGAACGAACGGACGCGGCCGGCGTCGTCGGGACGCACTTCAAAGGTGTGGCCCCAGAACTCGTGGGTGCTGGGCACGGGCGCACCGATGACGGGGCTCTCGTCGGCGACGAAGATGACCTTGTCGGGCCCCTTGCCATCGACCATGAGCTGGACCGCGTACGGCGGCACGTGGATGGAGTCGGGGATGATCATCGACCACGCGCGGCGCTCTGTGAACTGAGCGATCATGCGCAGATCCTTGGCTCCGAACTTGTCGCGCGTGGCCGCGTTGAGAACGTGAGTGAAGCCTCTGGCCCCGGCGGCGATGCCCGCCTGGATGTGCTCGACACCTGGATTCTCATGGCCCAGGCTGACGCTGACGCCCTGAGCAGTGAGGTAGCGGATGACGTCGACGGCCCCCGGGCGTTCCGCGGCCATGGTGAGCCAGCCGATGAAGCCGCCGGACCATTCGATGAGCTTGGCGGCGAACTCGACGGTGGGGTCGCGGCGCAGTGCTGGATTGTGAGCGCCGATACACTCCGGCGCGAGGAAGGGGCCCTCGAGGTGGGGCGGAAGAATGCCCTGCCCCCAGGCATGGTCGCGGGCGGCACGGAAGACGGGCAGATTGCTTTGATAGGCTTCCGGGCTAGCCGTCACCATGGTGGGACAGACAAAGCCGTAGCCGAGGCCGTAGTAGTACTGCGCGACGGATTCGAGTTGCTGCAGCGTGAGTCCAGGTGTGTCGAAGGCGACAAACCCCGACCAGACGCCGTTGTGGAAGAGTGGGCCCCCGTTCACTTGCAAGGACGAGGGAAAGCATTTACCATTCACAGATCAATTTCTCCTGTAGGGAGTCCCAAAGTCCACCATACACCGCGGCCGTACCAAGTCACAATGGCTGGCCGAGAGGGGCCGGAAATGGGGCCGGCAGGAGGGCCAAAGCGCGGCCTCGTCCCGAGGGCTCGCGTGAATCGAATCAAGCGCTCGCGGAGGTGCGTGCCGAGGCATATGATGACTACGAATCGAAACGCCTGTAGTTCTGGAGTGTTTCCCGATGATGCGATTCATACTGTTTGGAATGATTTTCGGCGGGCTGATGCTTCCGGCAAACGCCGCCTCTGTTTTCCGAACCCGGCCTGACGATGCCAAGGCGGTGTATCTGACCCAGGACCGGTTCGCCGTGCGGGCCGATGGTATGGCGGACGATAGCGCCGGCCTGCAAGCGGCCATCGACAAGGTGCAGGAGACGACGGGCGAGGGGATCGTCTTCATACCGCAGGGCCGCTACCGGCTGACCCGCACCATCTATGTCTGGCCGTCGATCCGCCTGATTGGCTATGGCGAACAACGACCGGTGTTCGTGCTGACGGATCATACTCCCGGGTTTCAGGAGGGCGTATCGACGATGGTCTTCTTCGCGGGTATGCGGCCAGGGCAAGGGCGTGGGTTCCGATTGCCGCCGCCTCCGCCGGGCACAGTGCCCTTCAACAAGAACATTGCGGACGCCAATCCGGGCACCTTTTACTCGGCGATGACGAACATCGATTTCGAGATCGGCAACGACAACGCCGCAGCGGTGGCCGTGCGGTTTCATGCGGCTCAGCACGGGTATCTGGCGCACATGGACTTCCACCTCGGGTCGGGCCTGGCAGGGATCCACGATGCCGGCAACATTGCCTATGACGTTCATTTCCACGGCGGACGATACGGAATCCTGACGAAGAAGCCGTCGCCCGCCTGGCAGTTCTCGGTGATCGACGCCACCTTCGACGGGCAGCGGGAGGCGGCAATCCGCGAGAACGAGGCCCAGTTGACGGTGGTGCACTGCGAGTTCCGCAACGTGCCGACGGCGATTGCAATCGATACCGGCTATTCAGACCAGCTTTGGGTGAAGGACGCAAGGTTTGTGAACATCAGCGGCCCGGCGTTGATCATCAGCAACGAGAAGAGCCGGATGACGCAGATCAACGTGGAGAGCAGCGTGTGCCAGGGCGTGCCGGTGTTTGCGCGCTTTCGCGAGAGCGGCAAGCAACTGGCGGGCGCGGGAGCAGTCTATCAGGTGAAGTCCCTATCGCATGGGTTGGCACTGGCGGGCGCGGAAGCGGTGGGCCTGGTGAAGACCGTCTATGACGCCGCGACCCTGCCGTCGATGCCCGCCACGGGTGCGGATGCGCTCAAGGGCCTGCCGGCGATGGAACAGTGGGTGAACTTGAAGTCGCTGGGCGTGAAGGGAGACGGGGTGACCGACGAAACGGCGGCGCTGCAGAAGGCGATTAACGAGAATCCCGTGATTTACATCCCCATGGGCCATTACGTGGTGAGCGGCACGATCACACTGCGGCCGGACAGCGTGCTGATTGGCCTACATCCGGACGAGACGCAGTTGGACGTTATAGACGGGACGGCGGCGTTCCAAGGCCCAGGCGGCCCGAAACCGTTGCTGCTGGCCCCGCGGGGTGGGAAGAATCTCGTCACGGGCATTGGCCTGTACACGGGCGGCGCGAACAGCCGCGCCGTGGGCGCAATGTGGATGGCGGGCAAAGACTCGCAGATGGACGACGTGCGGTTTCTGGGCGGGCATGGCACACGCGGCCCCTCGGGTAAGCGGGAGCAGCCGTACAACAGTAATCTGAGCGCCGATCCGGATCCGCGGAGGCGCTGGGATGGCCAGTATCCCAGCCTGTGGGTGACGCATGGTGGAGGCGGCACGTTCTCGAATCTGTGGACGCCGAGCACGTTCGCGCAGACGGGCCTGTATGTGTCGGACACGAAGACTCCGGGCATGGTGTACCAGGTATCGAGTGAGCACCACGTACGGACGGAGGTGAAGATCGACCAGGTAGAGAACTGGGATTTCTACGCGCTGCAGACGGAGGGAGAGCGCGGCGAGAGCGAGTCAGCGTCGGCGCTGGAGATCAGCCGGTCGAAGAACCTGACGATCGCGAACTTCCATGGGTACCGCGTGGTGCGGAGCTATCACCCATTCCCCTACGCAATCAGCGTGTCGGAGTCGAGCAACATCCGGTTCCGGAACATCCACGTCGACAACAACAGCTCGCTGATGCAGTGTACCGAGAAGGACGGGTGCCGTCAGTACGTGCGGCAGGGCAAGGTGTCGTACGGGACTTGCATCTGGGATCCGGTGTTGAAGGCGGAAGTTCGAGATAGGGAGTTCGCGTTCCTGGATTGGACAGGGACGAAGCCCGCCGCTCCAGCGCCGTATCCCACCACCGTGGTGGCAGCGGGCGCAAGGGTGGAGAGGCTGGCGGGCGGATTCTACAACGCCGCCGGCGGAGCGGTGGACGCGGCCGGGCGCCTTTACTTCGTGGATGCGCACTGGCACCGGATCTACCGCTGGGCTCCGGAGAAGAAGAGCCTGGCGGTTGTGCGGGACAGCCCGCTGGATCCGGTGAATCTGGTGTTCGACAAGGCGGGCAACCTGATTGTGATGTCTTCAGGCGGCAGCAGCATGGCGGTGTATGCGTTCAAGCCCGATGGACCGGAAGACGAGGTGCAAGTGCTGGAGCCACAACCGGCCCAGGAGCGAGCGGGCGCGGCGGCCGTGCTGCCGGTGAACTACTGGGTGAACGGAGATTTCACGAATACTCTCGACACCGACAAACTGGAGTACGTCACGCTCGACCAGATGTTCCGGAAGGTGGTAACGACGCGGACGAAGCATCAGTATGTCTCGCCCGACGGCAGCCTATTCATTCCTTCCGACGAAGTGATCGTCCAGGGTCCGGCGTATCTCGGCTACAAGTGGGCGTACATCCTGCAGGCCTACGGGCTGGTGAAGGCCGAGGCCGGCCGGCCGTTCTATGTCACCAACGAGTCGGACCAGCGGACCTATCGCGGCAACGTGAACGCCGACGGAACGCTGGGCGAACTGCGGACGTTCGTCGAGCAGGGCGGCGAGAACCTGACGCAGGATCGTGCGGGCAACGTCTATCTGGCCGCCGGGCAGGTATTCGTGTACACGCCGGCTGGCAAGCTGATTGACGTCATCCGCGTGCCGGAGCGCCCGGTGAATCTGGTCTTCGGTGGGTCCGACGGCAGGACGCTGTTCGTGCTGACGCAGTCGAGCCTGTACTCGATCCGAACGAAGTAGCGCTTTACTGTTTCACCACAGGGTTGCCGTTTTCGTCGAGGTGCGGATACGGACCGCCGAGACGGAAGCGATCGAGGATGTAGTCGTCGTACTGCGGGGTGGGCTCGAAGTAGCCGCCTTTGCGGATGTGCTCCTTCACCACTGCTTCGTTGAGTTCCACGCCGAGGCCTGGCGTGTCGGGCACCTTGATGTAGCCACGATCGACGATGGGTTTCGACGGGCCGGTGACGAGGTCGCCCCACCAGGGGATGTCGACGGCATGGTTCTCCATGGCCAGCATGTCCTTCAGCGTGGCGGCCATGTGGACAGAGGCGAGGCAGCCTACAGGCGAGCCGGCGAAGTGGATGGCGGTCTGGACGCCGTTCATGGAGGCATAGTCACAGATGCGCTTGGTCTCGCGAATGGCGCCGGAAGTAAGCGGATCAGGATGGATGATGTCCACGGCACGGTTGTCGATCAGGGCCTTGAAGCCCTCCTCGAGGCCGAACAGGCTTTCGCCGGTGGCGATGGGCGTGACGGTGGCCTCAGAGAGTTCGCGGTAAGCGCGCCAGTTCTTCGGTGCGTCACCACCGGCCCCGAGGTGGCCCACCTGGATCATGTCTTCCGCCCAGGCGAGATTGTAGGGTTCGAAGGCGCGGGCGTAGCGGATGGAGTCGTTGAGGTTGAGCGGTCCGAAGTGATCGGTGGCCAGGGGTGCGTCCCAACCGATCTGGTCGCGGATGGCCTGGACGTACTCACAGAGATACCCGAGGCCCTTCGGTGTGGCTGTGTTGTAGCTATTGACGGCGCCGGGCCGGTCGGCGACGAGACTGGTGCCAAGGTCCATCTTGAAGAAGGTGAAGCCCTGCTGCTTCCGCTTTCGGAGGCGCTCGGCGAAGATCTTCGGATCTCTGCTTTGGTCCGTGTCGCAGTAGACGCGGATGGAGTCGCGATATTTCGAACCGATCAAGCGCCAGGCCGGGACGTTGTAGACCTTACCTGCGATGTCGTGGAGGGCCATGTCGATGGCGGAGTAGCCTCCGCCCATGCGCTGCTGACTGGCGAAGTTGCGGACGCTATCGAGGATGGGTTCGATTTGAAGCGGGTTGCGACCCATGAGATGGGGCTTGAGGACCAGGGCTGTGCCTTCCCTGCCCGCGTCGCGAACTTCGCCCAAGCCATAGACGCCCTGGTTGGTATCAATGCGGATGATGGGGTAGTCGTAGTTGGAGGCCACCAGGACAAAGCGCATGTCGGTGATCTTCAACTGGCTGGGTGCGGAGCTCCTGTTAAGGGTTTGGGCCGTGGCGGCACCCTCGGTCATGCGGAAGAGACCGGGCAGAGCGGCGGCCGCGAGCAACTGGCGGCGGGAGAGGCGGGAGCGGGACATCGTGCGTGGATCCTTTCTTTGTCTCGGTTTCAGGGCCGCCGGGCAGGCGGAAACGGGAATGAGGAGCGGACGGCGAGGATGAGATCGTGGGCACCACCGGACTTGGCGCCGCTGTAGAAGCCCACTGTCGTGTTGAGGCGCAGGAACCAGGCGTCGCCCTGGATGGTGGCATGGCGGCCTTCATTGCCGTCGATACCGCCGCCGGCAACCATCTCGCCGCTGCCCCGCAGGATGAAATAGATCTCCTCCTCCATTTCGTGGTGATGGGGGATGTTGGTGCCGCCGGGGGCGAAGTCCATGAGGAAGAGGCTGGTCATCTGGCTGGCGGCGGGGAGCTTGTCGCGCGTGCTCTCGGTGGTACCCATGAGGAGCTTGAACTGGGTGGTGGGGCCGTGGCCGGCGAGTTGCTGCAGGGGGACGTCGGCGGTATTGGCGATCATGAGTTTCGAGGCCGGAGGGACTCGTGCGCCGGCCGGGATCCGGAAGCCCATGACGAGCAGGCGGAGCGGAGCGGACGAGTCGTTGACAACGCCGTGGCGCGAGTTAGGCGGCAGGTAGAGGAAGTCGTCGGGCTTGACCGGCTGGCGCACATCGTCGCAGAGGACAGTGCCCGTGCCGGAGAGGATGAAGTAGATCTGCTCCTCGCCCGGGTAGGAGACGAGGGCGGAGCGGGTGCCGGAATCCAAGGTAAATTCGCCATACCGGGCGACGCTCTTGAGGGATCTGGCCTGTGGGTCGCCGGCACCAAAGAGCGGGCGGTATAAAGCTCCGGCCATGCCCCGGGTGAGGTCATCCGGCTGTGATTGGATCGAGGAAGCGTTTCGCTTGAGGAAGGTGGGGTCGGCGGCCAGCGCGGCCGTCGCGCTGAGAAGGAGCAGGAGGAGATGTCGGGGCATGGACAGGCGTTGCCTCGGCGACCATTCTATGCCCGTTTGGGTTTGTTTCGGGGAAAGAGCTCCTATTGACGGATGGCAATGCGCCGGCGCTAAATCTTGATGAAGATCCGGCGCTGGTAGAGCCAGTAGCAGAGAGACCAGAGGCCGGCCAGGACGAGCACTCTTTGTGGAATTGCGCCGAGTTGGCCCAGGAACGCGAAATTACCGGTGAAGGACGCCAGGCCGCGGTTGAGCCAAGCGGAGAGGCCGAGTTGGCCCAGGGAGTAGACGAAGATCGAGTTCATGCCCAGGACGAGGAACGGCAGGGTCCAGCGCCTCTGCTGCTTCACCTCGATGACCCAATAGAAGCCGATGAGCATCAGGACCACCCAGCCTGTGCTGAAGAAAAGAAAGGAGGGGGTCCAGAGCCGCTTCACCATTGGAACCAAGGGCTGCAGCGCGAGGCCCAGGACCAGACCGGCGGCAGCAGCGGCGCCCAGAATCTTCAGCCTTTCCACGTGGGTGCGGGCGGATTGCATCAGCAGGCCGGCCCAGCACCCGAAGAGGATGGTGACCGCATTGCCCAGGAAGTTGATGGTGGTGTAGTCGCCGGAGTAGTTGTAGCCGAGGACCTTCAGGTCGATGACGGCTCCGATGTTGCCGGTCTGCGACCAGGGTCCCTGAGGACCTGGGAATGCCACGAAGAGAGCCCAATGGAAGGCGATCAGGACGACGGCCGCGACCACCTGCAGGCGGAAGCGCAGGCGTAGGATGAGGGCGCACAGGACGTAGCCGAAGGCGATCTGGCTGAGCACGTTGATGAGCTGGAACTTCAGCTGCCCGGGCTGCTCGCCCCAATTCGAAAAGAGATTGCTGAGCGCGATCAGAATCAGCGCCCGCCAGGCCACATGCCGGAATACCTGCATCGGGGTATCGCCGGCCGCCAGACGCCGACCCAGTGAGAAAGGCATGGCCATGCCCACCATGAAGGTGAACGCAGGCTGAATGAGATCCCAGAATGTGCAGCCTTCCCAGGCGGCATGGTCCACCTGCGTGGCGAGCCATTGCCAGCCGGGATAGGATTTCAGGACGCTCAGGCCGAAGCCCGAGGAGACGAGCAGCAGCATGATGAAACCCCGGTACGCGTCGAGGCTGACGAGCCGTGTGCTCTTCCCCTGCTCCGGATGCGCCGCTGTCAAATGATCTGTCGTCGTGAGCTGAGCTGTCCGGGCCTCCATGGTGTGCCTCCTGCGTTCGTCTCTTCGTTCGCCACGCCGCAATCACTCTTCAGCCGCTCGGGAGCCACTCCTGGGCAGCCTCCGACACAGGCCATTCTAGTGCGTTCCTCACAGTGTGCACTATGTGAGCGGCATCAGTTCGAAGTGGCGGGGAGCCGGGCGGCAACTACCGTGTCATGGCAACGACACTCCCCTGTTAGAATGGGCGCACTATGAGTGTAGATCGAAGGTCGTTCCTCCTTTCAGCCCCGTTCGCAGCCGGCGCCGCCCTCGCGCAGGAGGCACCCAAGGTGCCCACCGCCATGATTGGCGTCGGGAATCGTGGGTCGTACCTGCTTCAGGGAGTCATCCAGCAACCCAACGCCAAGGTCGCCATGTTGTGCGACATCAAGCCGGACCGCCTCGACAAGGCCGCCACGGCCGCGTCCAAGGACAACCCCGCCACCACATCGGATTGGCGCAAGGTGCTCGACAATAAAGAGATCCAGGTTGTCTTTATCGCCAGCCCGCCCTACCTGCACGCCGAGATGGCAATCGCCGCGCTCAAGGCCGGCAAACACGTCTACTGCGAGAAGCCCGTGGGCCTCAAGCCGGCCGAAATCAAGCAGCTTCTGGCTGCGGCCAAGGCCTCCAAACAGGTCTTCGTGGCCGGCCAGCAATTGCGTTCCATCGTGCAGTACCAGGAGGCTATCGCCAAGATTCACGACGGTATCATCGGCGACATCGTCATGGTGAAGGCCCA
The DNA here is from genome assembly GCF_963665245.1 of uncultured Paludibaculum sp. NCBI lineage: Bacteria > Pseudomonadati > Acidobacteriota > Terriglobia > Bryobacterales > Bryobacteraceae > Paludibaculum > uncultured Paludibaculum sp. The sequence goes on along the minus strand of NZ_OY762268.1, from coordinate 326,861 downwards.
GCGTCATGCCACTGAGGACCTGCCTCACGACGGCAGCTCGGGCGACTGGTTCTTCGACGTCGCAAAGGGCGGCGGCTACCTGGTGGAGCAATCGGTCCACAACCTGGATCTTTGCAACTGGGTTCTCAACGCCCATCCCACCAAGGCCACCGGATTCGGCGCCATCAACTTCTACAAGAACCAGCCCGCCGGCCGCACCATCTTCGACTGCGGCAGCATCGTCTACGAGTATCCGGGCAATATTCAGATGTCGTTCACCCAGAACGTCTTCCATCCACGCGCGATGCCGGCCGGCGGCCAGTACATTCATGTCTTCGGCACCAAAGGCGCCGTCGACCTGATGAATGGCACCACGATGTATCCCATCGCAGGCGGAGAACCCGTCGTATTGGCCGCGAAGCGCACCGAGCGGCCGTTCGCCCACATCGAGACGTTCTACGCCGCCATTACGGAGGGCAAGCCCGCCCCCATCAACGCCAGTGTCGGCTCCGTCGCGGCGCTCACCGCAATCCTGGGCCACGAGGCGATGGTCAAGCAGCAGGTGGTGAATTGGAGTGAATTCGGAATCAATCTGTAATATATCGGCCGTATTTTCCAAATAAGCATCCAACCCGTTCGCCTCGCATCGCCCGACATCATTTTGGAGATGCGAGGCGGACACCATGCCGCCCGGGCCTTCTCCGCGGCAACCGTCACTTCCTGGAAGCAGCCAGCCAGATGTTGCCAGACCTCGCGCCGGCATTGAAAAACAGATGCCCACTAGCGACCGTCAGGTCCAACCCATAAACATCGTCGAGGGAGTTCTGTCCGGAATGAAAATGGAGGACCGGTTCGGGCTGGCCGACAGGGCGCTTGGTCGCCGGATCCAGCCGGCATGCCCAGATGCAGACAAATCCATCCCAATCGGAGACGAAGTAGAGAACGCCACCGTCGGGTGACCACCTCGGTTTGTTCACTTTGCCTTCATGGTGCGTGATCCAGATCCAGTCGCTGGGCTTCACGAGGGCGTTCCTCCGCAATGGCACAATCGCAATGCGGTCATCGTCCGGTGGGGTACGGACCGTCACCGCAATCCACTTGGAATCCCGCGAAACGGAGGGAGAGAAGAGCGCGCTCTCGGCGGATTGGAGTACGTGCTCGGCATGGCCCGATAGATCAACCATGCCGATGACAGATCCGCCCTTTGGCAGCAGCCTCTGAAACAGAAGGGCCTTCCCATCGGGCAGCCAGGCGCGCGGCTCTCCGCAATCGGTACAGAGCGACGTGACGGGGCCGCCTTCGAAGGACGCCAATAGAATGGAGTCCTGCGCCGGGGCCTTGCTGAAAGCCACCCTGGACCCGTCGGGCGCCAGCGTCGGCGCGGTCTCA